>NZ_JAVRBY020000003.1:85440-332807 GCF_034531035.1 Nostoc sp. DedQUE02
TTTGAGAGATTTATTTGATGCATTCTCTTAGTATTCTTATAGTTGTATTGGGCATTCTCCCCCTGCCTCCCCTGCCTCCCCTGCTCCCCCTGCTCCCCCTGCCCCCTGCCCCTTGTCCCCCTCTCTTTTCTCACACAATTGGTAAAGGTTCTTTAACTTTGGATTCTAGTGACTTTGGGTCTACTGATTCTAGTTCGCCGTGGTTGAGTGTCCAACAACGGTCTGCGATCGCTAACAGATCCCCAGCATCGTGTGTCACAATTAACAATGTCCAATCTTGTTTCAGTTTCGCTAATAAATTTACCAGTTGCCGACGCATTGACCAATCTAACCCAGCTGTGGGTTCATCTAATAACAGTAAATTTGGCTGGCGAATCAATTGCACTGCCAAAGCTAAACGTCGTTGCTGTCCACCACTCAAAGCATGAGGAGCAGCAGAAAGCGATAAATGCTCTAATCCCACTTCACTCAGGGCTTGTTTAACTCGTTCTGACCCTAATTCAGGATGTCCTAAACGCAATTCTTCTAAAATCGAACCACCGCAAAAGTGCCGCTCTGGAAACTGAAATACTAACCCGGCTAATTGTTGTAGCTGTTCGGCTATAAGTTCTTGTTCCCGCCAGAAGAGTGCGCCAGTAGTGGGTTCAGCTAGCCCCGACAAAATTTCTAGTAGGGTACTTTTACCCGAACCACTCGGGCCAATAATCAAACCTAGCTGCTGGGGTGCTAATTCTAAATTGATCGATTTGAGAATCGCTGTTGGGCACGCTGTGGGGTGATAATTTACATTTCGGAGATAAAGCATTTGTTAAGATTACCAAAAAGTCAGCAAATTACTAATTAGCTACACTGAAAGTGTCTGGAAAATTCTAGAAAAAAATTTACAGCGCATTACCTGGATTAACACCTTAATTTAGCAGCAAGAATTATCCACTTTTTCTCCATTGTGGCAGACTCAGCCTGAAATAATGGCTAGAGCAAGCCTGGAAACATGGAAAGATTACCAATATATAAGAAAATTTTGGTTGAAGCAAAGGCAAGTTAACACTTCGACTTCGCTCAGTGTAAAAATTAACCATTTTTGCATTCTAAGTAACACATACAACTATTTCAACCACAATTATTTTGAAGGTCAAAATGACTAATAGGTTTTCTTTGCCTCAATTATTAGTGTCTCCTAAACTCACTACCTTTGCTCAGACTGCTTTTACAGTTGCGATCGCACTTAATGTCTGGGTAAATCCCTCGCTGGCTGGCGATCCGTTTCGCGATCGCGAACCTCATCAAATTGGCGACCAAACAGAAGCAGCTTTTAAAGCAATTTTCCAACAGGGCAACTATCCAGCAGCACAGCGTTATCTGGAACAAGCACTATCCAAAGAGCCAAATGAACCTCTAGCTTATGCTATGAGTGCATCTTTGGCATACGGAAATAAGGATTGGGCTAAACTAAACACTTACAGTCAGAAAACTTTAGAAACCGGACAAAAACTGATTTCTAGCGATCCATTGCGTGGTAATTTATACACTGCTGTTGGTCATTTTTTGGAGGGAGCAGTAATTATCACCCGTGAGGGTACTGTCAATGGTGTGCCACAAGCTTTTAGTCGGCTGCGGCAAGTTTATGAATATTTAGACAAAGCCGAAGCAATTTCTGCCAACGATCCAGAACTGAATTTAATCAAGGGTTATATGGATTTATTATTGGCGGTTAATTTGCCTTTTGCTAGTCCAGATCAGGCAATTGGACGCTTAGAAAAAAATGCTGCTCCTGGGTATCTCGTGGATCGGGGTATTGCTCTTGCTTACCGGGATTTAAAACGGTATCCACAGGCACTAGAGTATGTCAACCGGGCGATCAAAATCACATCAGATAATCCAGAAATTTATTATCTTAAAGCCCAAATACTTAAACAACTGGGGCAAAGAGAAAAAAACCAGCAGATAATTCAGGAAGCGATCGCTAATTTTGACAAAGCATTGACCAAAAAATCTCAACTCCCAGGCGATTTAGTCAAACAAATTGAGCGTGAACGCAAAAATGCTGTTAGCCTTAAAAATCCTGGATAGTTGGGCATTGGCGATTAAGTTTTTTCTCTATCCCCTATGCCCCATTCCCGTTCGACTACGCTACCTCGGCTCCCTTCTCTACGAGAGGCTGCGCCCGAAGCGTAGCTATGCCGCAGGCTTTACGACTGCGCTACCTCGACTTCTCTACGAGACGCTACGCGAACGCTCGGCACAAGTCACGGCAAGCCCATGCTCTACTTTGATATGCTTATTTGCAGAAGAGTAATTGAGATATTAGACCAAAATGGAGATTCAGTTTCGCGAAATTAATCCTTTTGATATGTGGATTTGGCTGAAATTCAGCACAAATCCTTCTGCGCGTGAAAAGCAGTATGTAGAAGAAGTTTTCAATTCCTGGTTTTATTTAGGTAAATTGGGTGCATTTAATGCAGAAAATCTCCAGGTGCAGGACACTGGACTCGATATCAGCTACATGAATTATGATGAACAGGGATATGACAAAAGCCTGCTAGCACTGATGCACAACATTGGTGAGTTTGAATATGAGGGACAGTGGGGACGTTGTTGGTTTGACTTAGGAACCAGTGATGCGATCGCATTGGATATTTTAATCAACGCTCTCACCCAGCTAAGTCAAGAATATGTGACCATTGAAGAATTGTACATCGGTGGCGAAAATCCAGATTGGCCTATTGAGGATAGCGAAAGTCGTCCTCAGTCTATTTACGATAATTAGTTACCAAAATGAATAAAGCAGGGGAAATTCGGGTAATAGCCTTGGGGCTAATTCGGGATGGCGAACGCATATTTGTTTCTGAAGGCTACGACCCTGTAAAGCAAGATAGATTTTATCGTGCTTTGGGCGGCGGGGTGGAATTTGGCGAAACCAGCCGCGACGCGCTACAACGAGAATTTCAAGAGGAAATTCAGGCAGAGTTAAAGAATATTAAATATTTAGGTTGTATAGAAAACCTGTTTACATTTAATGGTAGACAAGGTCATGAAATTATTCAGCTTTATCAGTGTGACTTTGTTGATTCAAAATTTTATCAACTAGAAAGTTTAGTTTTTTCAGAATCACAAACACATAAACATAAAGCGTTATGGATGGATATTTCTCGCTTTAAATCTGGGGAATTCAGATTAGTACCTGAAGTATTTTTTGAATATTTATAAATCATCTGGAAATTTACTAAGATTGCTTTGCCGTTAATTAATGCAATCGCACTCAGCAAAGAGACAATATACTGGTTGAGACTAACGCCTTCTTGTTCAGAAGTCTCAGCTAAACGCCGATGTAAATAGTAAGGTGCGTTAAACTCAGTCTTAACGCACCCCAATTTACTACAATTTCAACTTTTCACCGCGAATTGAATAATCTAACAACTCCATCGGGTGAATAACTGAAATCTTCTTACCTTGCAACTGCAAATGCTTTGTAATCTGCAAAGTACACCCCGGATTAGCAGAAGCAATTAACTCAGCACCAGTATTTAACAAATTCTGCACTTTTTGCCGACCCAATTCTTCAGAAACTTCCGGTTGCAGCATATTATAAACTCCAGCACTGCCACAACACAAAGCCGCATCTATTGGTTCCCTCAACTTTACCCCTGGAATTTGCCACAATATCTGACGCGGTTGCACACTAATTTTTTGTCCATGCAATAAATGACAAGCATCTTGATAAACTAAATTCAAGGGTTTATCGCTCAGTGATGAAAGTTTTGCTGTTAAGCCAACAGTTGCCAAAAATTCTTGAGCATCTTTCACCTTAGCTGCAAAATCCTTCGCTTTTTCTCGATATTCTGGGTCATCTTCTAAAATGTGACCGTATTCTTTCAAAGTATGACCGCAACCAGCAGCATTGATAATCACGAAATCTACATCTGTTTTGGCAAAACTATCAATCATCTGTCTTGCTAAAGCTTTCGCTTGTTCTGTTTGTCCTTGGTGTTCGGGAAGGGCCGCACAACAACCTTGAGATTTGGGAATCACAACTTCACAACCATTCGCTGTTAAAACCCTCACCGTCGCTTCATTCACAGGTGAGAAAAACAGCCTTTGGACGCAACCCAAAATCACCCCGACTCGATACCGCTTCTCACCTTTAGCAGGAATCACGCTAGGCAAATTATTTTGAAAAGATTTGAGAGTAATTTCTGGCAGAATTGATTCCATTGCTGCCAAACGGGGCGATATTTTATTCAGTAAACCCGTAGCCCGAAAGAATTTATCAAACCCCAACTTTTGATAAACTAACAACGGAACTAATAAAACCCGTAAAAGATTGGGATAAGGAAACAGAGAAAATATCAGTTGACGAAAAAATTGATCTGGTAAACTGCGAGGATAATTTCGTTCAACTTGGTGACGAGTTGCAGAAATTAACTTATCATACTGCACACCAGAAGGACAAGTACTCACACAAGCAAGACACCCCAAACAAGAATCAAAATGTTCTACAGTTGCCGTATTGAGAGCAATTTCCCCCTCATTAATTGCATCCATTAAATAGATGCGTCCTCTAGGAGAATCCATCTCCTTGCCAAGCACCCGATAGCTGGGACAAGTCGAGAGACAAAATCCACAATGTACACAACTATCAATCAACTTCGGATCAGGCGGATGACCCTCATCAAACCCCTTCAAATTCTTTAAACTAGCCGTATTATTAACAGAATTGTCTGAAACTTGCATAATTAATTCTTTTCCCCTCTTCCTTTGCGTCCTTTGCGCCTTCGCGGTTCGTTTCTTATTTCTTAAATTCCACCCACAAACCGACCAGGACTTAAAATATTCTTATTATCAAACTGTTCCTTAATACGGCGCATTAACGGCAAAGCATTGCCCGTGTAACCCCAAACATCTATTTGTTCTTTAACAGCCCTTGGTGCTGACAAGATTGTTAAAAAACCACTACTCGCTTGAGTGCGTACGCGCAGCCCACCGCAGGCATCCCGCACCTTTAAAACTTGATTTTTACTCTCTAATTGTAACAAACCTAAACCACTACTAATATGAATCAAACCTAACTCCACCTGAGTCAAAATCTCCACAGCAGTAGTAGGTAACACTCCTATTTTGCAGGTAATTACTGATTCTGTAGCAGCAGTATGTATTCCTTCTTGCAATC
Organism: Nostoc sp. DedQUE02; assembly: GCF_034531035.1. NCBI lineage: Bacteria > Bacillati > Cyanobacteriota > Cyanophyceae > Nostocales > Nostocaceae > Nostoc > Nostoc sp. DedQUE02. Next base: position 90,608 of record NZ_JAVRBY020000003.1, read on the forward strand.
TCTGCCATAGATTAGCCTCGTCATTATCAGCAAAAATTGCCCCATCTAAGCCCAACTTTTGCCCTACTTCCAAAACTCGATTTGACTGTTCCTTGACACTTTCACTAATACTTTGAAAGCGAGCAATTAATCCCAGTCCTTCACCCAAACCTAAGCTGGACACCAAGTTAGCTGATAGCAAATCAGCCTGAACTGGTGTTAACGCCGAACCTCGAAGGATATCAGCCGCTTGAGATACAGCCTCTGCATTACCTGTTAGTACCACCGTCCCTGATGCCTCTGCTAGCGGATACAGGCGAAAAGTTAATTGACTAATAAAGCCTAATGTGCCGTAAGACCCCGTAAGCAACTTCATCAAGTCATATCCAGCAACATTTTTAACTACTCTTCCTCCAGCTTTGGCGATTTCTCCATCAGCACGGACAAAGGTAATACCTAGTAACTGGTCGCGCACACTACCATAACGTTGCCGCAGAGAACCTGTATCACCTGTGGCAACAATACCGCCAATAGTTGCAGATTCTGGTGCTGTGGGGTCAAGGGCGAGAAATTGCCGCGACTTTGCCAAAAGTGCTTGCAAATCGGAAAATTTCATCCCAGCTTCTACCGTGACAGTCAAATCACCAGCAGCGTGTTCAATCAGTTGGTTCATGCGTTCTGTACTGACTACAACATCAATACCTTTGGCTAAACCACCCCAGTTGAGTTTACTGCCACTACCACAGGGGAGGACGCGCCAGTTATTTGTGTGAGCTGTGGCAATGACTGCGGCTAGTTGTTTTTGAGTGCGAGGATAGACAATACAAGTAGGTGATTTTCCAGAAGCTATAGCCTGTTGAATACGTTTTTTCTGACCGAGTTCGATATTTTCCCAAAGACAAACAGCATTTTCTTCGCCGACGATAGATGCAAAATCAGAAGCGCAGACGGCTTTTGGTCTGTCATTAGACATTGCTTTCATTGAGTTTATTTTTTTACGCCCTACATCTAATTTACTGGCTAAACTGACCAAAAAAGCACATCGCCATTAATATACGGTGGCTTCAATATGGGGAGCTTGTAATCAGTGCCAAATAAAAGCAGGTTTGTTCTTCAGGCGATCGCTACTCTTTTACAATAAATTCTTACAGTAGTCTGTAACTTTAACGTTGACGACAAATGATCTACCAATATGAAAATCAATAAATCAGGAGTCAGAATACAGAATTCAGAATTCAGAATACTCTACCGATAAAGGGATAGAGTTTTAGCTTGTTGAATATTTTATTTTTTTCGCTCACCAAGGACGTATATTCATTAATAACTCGTACAGAATTCATGCTGTTAGCGGATAGCTAAGGTTTAGCCCATTCTGACCGGAGGCGGAGCGTCTCCGGCTCCGCTCCTGATTTCTGAATTCTTATAAAATTTCAGGGGAAAAAGTAGTAGATGAGTGAAATTTACTCATCTACTACAGGTAGAGTTAGGAGACAATTTGCATATATACAAGATATTGTATAGAAAAAATTATGAATTACAAAGGTTTTATTTGAATACAATAAAAAAGTTTGGAGATAAATATGAACGTAGTATAGGACTCATATTTGATTTTTGAAAAAATTCGGTACACCTTAATCTTCCTTCTGAAATCCTCTTGCCTATTGCCTATTGCCTATTGTCTATTCCCTACTAAGCCAACTGATTTCAGTAATCAAACCGGATTCCTATATATTAATTTTAATATTGCGATAAAAGTGCAATTTTTGAGAGTAAATTTCTGTGGCTTTGATTAACTTTAAAAAAAGTAACAGATGGGTAAAAATTACCCCTCTGCTACAAGCAAACGGAGGTATAAACTTGATTATTTAATTGGCATGAACCAATTCTTGAGGTGCGGCGGCATCATATTCTACAGCTTTCACAAATTCTTTGAGAACGTCTTTGAGTCTTTGCTCAATTTCCTCATCTAACAGGACGCTGTTATCGGGTTGTCGTTGAATTTGTTTGTCTACTGCATAAATTGTAGCGAGGATATGCCGCGCTCCTAATTCAGATAACACAGGTTTCAGGGCATATTCAATTGCCAATAAATGAGCGATCGTTCCACCCAAAGCAATTGGTAACACGGGTTTACCTGTTAATGATTTTTGTGGCAACAAATCTAGAAATGTTTTTAGCACTCCTGTGTAAGCAGCTTTGTAGATTGGGGTGGCAATAATCACACCATCTGCCTTTGCTAATAATTCTTTTGGCTGTTCTAAAGCAGGGCTGTCGTAACGCCCAAAAACTAAATCTTCAGCAGGCAAATCTCGAACTGAAATAATGTCTACGTGCAAGCCTTCTTGTTGTAAAAGCTTGGCTGTGTATTCGACAAAACCGTAAGTTCGAGATGGATGGGTTGGACTACCTGCGATCGCTAGAATATTTGTCATTCAATTAAACTCCCAATTTCTGAAATGGGTTCAGTATGGTTTACAGTTTTGGTCTTCATAGCTGATGCTGTGTTGACCTTCTCACTCAGACGTTTGTGGGGACGGCGCAAACTCATACTTTCTACTTCCCAGATGTAACCATGAATAACCACATCTTGGGGAATTAAAGCAGAATTACGCAGTAATTCCACCTGCTGTATGCAGATTTCATCCACATCAGTAAACGTTTTGATCCATTTGGAAAAAACGCCTTTTGGTAGCTTCAACTCTGGCAAAGCGGGATCGACATTAACTCGATCCACATCAATACCTTGATTTCGCAATACCTCACTGAGAAAATCTCCTGATGCTGTCATCATGCCACATTCGGTATGATTAATAACGATGATTTCTTTGGTGCCAAAAAACTGTGTAGTTAACATTGCTGACCGAATCGCATCATCCGTAACTAATCCCCCAGCATTACGGAAAATATGAGCATCTCCTTCACCAATTCCCAATGCTTTTTCTATCGGTAATCGCTCATCCATGCACGCTAACACCCACAAGCGTTTATTGTTAGGTATTCCCAACTGACGACGCAATGCCCACGCTTCTTTTTCTGAGATTTTTTGGTCGATTTGTTGGTGCAGCATGGCTATTAATCTCCTAGTTCATAACTACTAGGATATGGACGTTGCTCTTTCTTGAAGCTTTTGCTTAGGGAAATCTTCATTTGCCACAATCTCGCCGAATGGACTTAAGACGTGTTGCTTCTCCACTGCGGGTAAATTATCTAATGGCAAATGGGGAAATAGAAGTTCTGCAACTCGATAAGCTTCCTCTAGGTGGGGATAGCCAGAGAGGATAAAGGACTCAATACCTAAAGAAGCATATTCTAATATCCTGGCAGCTACGGTTTGGGGATCGCCGACTAAGGCTGTTCCTGCACCACCCCGGACTAAACCGACTCCCGCCCACAGATTCGGGCTAATCTCTAATGCCTCACGATTACCGTGGTGTAATTGAGTCATTCGCTGTTGTCCAACTGAATCCATTCGGGCATAAGCTTTTTGAGCTTTAGCGATCGCCTCATCATCTACATATTTAATCAAATCATTCGCTGCATCCCAAGCTTCACTCTCGGTTTCACGCACAATCACATGTAGGCGAATCCCAAACCGCAAAGTCCGGCCTTCTGATAAAGCAAGTTTGCGAACTGATGCAATCTTCTCGGCTACTTGCGCCGGTGGTTCGCCCCAAGTTAGATAAACATCTACGTGCTTGGCAGCAATTTTTTGGGCGATGACAGAAGAACCCCCAAACCACAAGGGCGGATATGGCTTCTGAACAGGTGGAAACAGCAGCTTACCATCTTGGATATTAAGATAGTCGCCTTGGAGATTGGCTTGTTCACCACTAGCGATCGCTCGCCATACTGTCAAAAATTCATCTGTTAATTCATAGCGCTGATCGTGATCCAAATGCAAGCCATCTCCCGCTAACTCCACGGGATCGCCACCGGTCACGACATTAATCAGCAAACGTCCTCCAGAGAGGCGATCAAAAGTCGCCGCCATCCGTGCTGCTACCCCAGGTGATACCAAGCCGGGACGAATCGCCACCAAAAAACGCATCTGTCGCGTCAGTGATACCAGCGTTGACGCGACAATCCAAGCATCTTCGCAAGAACGACCCGTGGGCAGCAATGCCCCTGTATAACCAAGGTCATCCACCGCTTGGGCAATCTGCCGCAGATAAGGAAAGCTTACTGCCCGTCCGCCTGTAGCAGTTGCAAGGTAACGTCCGTCGCCGTGGGTTGGGATGAACCATAGTAGCTGCATGAGTCCTGTCCTTTTAAACTACGGCAATTCGATAGAAATACCGTGCTTTATTTATAGTTTTAACAATATCACATATCCTACTTAATCAAGCAAGATGTTTTTCATAAAACTCCGGTATCTCTATCAGACCAATGTATATTAGGCGTGTTCAATAAGCTAGCGATCGCAAAAATTGGGAAAGAGGAGGCAAGAGGCAGGAGGTCACTGAATCTCGACTCACAACGACTGCGCGGTAGTTGAATCTCGACTTCGCTCGATTACCGCGTAGTCGAAACTCAGTGCAAGTCGCTCGATTTCCGCGTAGTCGAAGTGAGGCAGAAGTTCTTTAATTTTGAATCTGGAATTTTGAATTGATTTCTCCTTGCTCCCTCATCACCTTCCTTCTGTCTCTAGGAAGAATCCAGCAATGGTGGCTTTGTGTATACTTATTTACTTATACGTAACCTTTTGTTAAATTAACCTTAATGTACTAAAAACCTATTGATTTGCTGTGCTTAAGCTTTCAGCTACAAAAGTGAGTAGCCATCCATCTCACTGCCAATAGGTGCAAAATTGTGTTCTATCTCTTGGAGAAATAAGGCAATGGGGCCGATGTTTATTGCTGCCAACGATTGGCCACATATAGCGTTTAGATTATCTTTGGCGCTCCTGGTTGGTTGCTTGATTGGATTTAACCGTCAGCAAGGAGGAAGGCCAGCAGGGATGAGAACATTCATGCTTGTGAGTATGGGGGCAGCACTATTCGTGATGATTCCTTTGCAGGCTGAGGGCGAGAGTCCCTATGCTGCTACCAATGCACTGAGTCGCACAATTCAAGGTGTAGCTACCGGGGTTGGATTTCTCGGAGCTGGATTGATTTTACAAGAGTCTCCGAGAAAATCTGCAACGCCAAAAGTTAAGGGTTTAACTACAGCCGCCTGTGTCTGGACGGCAGCTGGTTTGGGGGCTGCAATTGGTTGTGGTTTGTGGCAAATGGGATTATTAGGAGGCTTACTGACTCTGATTACCCTCAGTGGGGTAAAGCGGCTCAATCGCGCATTTGTATTTCTGACGAGCCAGGGTAAACACCGAACTACTGAGCATTTCAATACCTCTGATGAAGATGATGATTGACCGTAGTTTATGCTCCAATTGAAAACTATACTTGCTATTGTCCAAAAATCAGGTGAAATAGATCCGATTCCCACCTAGTATTTAGAGGTTGTTTGAAAAGTGTTTTGCTGTGACTTTAGGCACTTTAGATCCCCCCTAACCCCCCTTAAAAAGGGGGGAACCGGAGTCAAAGTCCCCCTTAAAAAGGGGAGCCAGTGCGGTCTTGGGGTTTCCCCAAGTGGAGCATCTGGCGTGGATTTAGGGGGATCTAAAACTTTTGATACCGACAAGAGGACTTTTCAAACATCCTCTTAGCTGAAAAATAATTTGTTGTTTCTTTGCTTATTTTAATCAGTTTATCAGGGCTAATTCAGAGCGATCGCTGATTATAGTCATTCATGTAGGGAATTCCGTACTGGAGTTGATTGTCCAGTGAAGCTGAAAATAGAAAATAATAGATATATGGACAAACGCTATTTTTTACAGGCTAGTGCAGTCATAGTCGGCACAGCATTGTTATCAAGGTATATCAAATGGGGGCCAGAAGCGATGACAACTTCTAGTAGTGGATTTGAAGTTACCAAACCAGAATCAGAGTGGCGCACGATTTTAACGCCAGAACAGTTTAATGTATTGCGTAAACATGGGACTGAACGCCCTTATACTAGCCCATTAGATAAGGAATACGACAAGGGTACTTATTATTGTGCTGCGTGTGAACAGCCACTATTTACATCTGATACCAAATTCAACAGTGGTACTGGCTGGCCTAGCTTTTTTAATCCAATTGAGGGTGCGATCGCCACTACTGTAGACAAGTCGTTGTTTATGACCAGAACTGAAGTGCATTGTAGTCGCTGTGGTGGTCATCTAGGTCATGTTTTTGATGATGGCCCTGCACCCACTGGCAAGCGGTACTGTATGAACGGCGTTTCGCTGAAATTTGAGCCTGCTTGATTAAGTTGCGTCACCGATAGCGTAGCATTAGCGAGTCAAGACCTTCTTGCGTCGCTAACGCTGCACCATCAAGCATCACATCCCGTCTTAACATCGCACACACAACTTAAATCATCAGATTTTGATACTTGACCAAGAGTGAATAAATTTTTGACAATAACTCTTCTTATTCAGTCCTACTGGACAAAATATTGTCAATGTAAAGAAATGCAACTCTTGGTCTTCGCTAAAACTATTTACCTAAATCGTCCTATTTGCTTGAATCTTTTTTCTCCTTTTTGTCTTTAGGATCTTTTTTAGGTTTTTTAGCTTCTTTATTACTTTTTCTTTCCTTAGACATTAGTGTTCTCCAGCTAGGTTAATCAGTGAAAGCTTCCACATTCTGCCGTTAAGGAATCAGGAGGTGGCTTACCTGATATTCTTTTAAGGTAGAAAAGAAAGTATTAGATAGAAATGCTACTAACTACCATCATACGGTGTTGTTTGATTTTCTTCTGACAGCCTTTTTATCTATTTGAACTAAAATCGCCTGTAGGGTAGCATAGCTAGCTGTGCTACCCTAATCATTTATAACGTCGCTACAAGTTCCTTTAAGCGATCGCGTCCATCCCGAAAGACTGGCCATCCATCCCCCACCAACACTGCTTCTACCCGACTCAGTTGAGCCAACCTCTGCACAGAAGCAACAGCCTCCTCTCGATTCAGCAGCTTGTCATCTGGTAAAATCGTCAAGCTACCCGCTTTACGTGCCCGGACTAAATCTCCTGTAATTAAAGTTGTCTCTTCTAGTAACAAAGCCAACTCACCGGGAGTTTTAGAACCTTGGAGTTCAATCACCTCTAGTCCTGGCACAAATTCTTCACCATCAGATAACCAGCGATCGCAAGGTATAGGAAAAGTGTCTTTTTCTGCTATTGGGCCTGCAATCTTAGCATAGGTTTGATCGGCAATTTCTTTACTTGCCCTGATATGTTCAGAATTCGTCAGCACAATCCAAACCACACCGCCGAGGGATTTTAGATGATTCCAATCATGGTTTGATAGGGCTACTGGGTCAATCAAGATGTTGCCATCTGGCCGAATCCAGGCAATCCCATTGAAATCAATATTTCTTGCCGGATTGAAATTAGACCAGCTATAAAGATCGGGACGGTGCAAAGATTTCATGATGATTCTGGATCAGTACTTCAATAATTGACTATTAATCTCAATAATTAAGTATATAGATTATTAAGGTTGCATTCCCTCTGGATCTAGAATTTGAGTATACTACGATAAATCTATCAACATTATAGGTTTCGTCTGGGTTACAGAAATTCACAGGATTTCGGCAATAAAGATCGACGGAGGTATAGGGGTGAGTGAGATTAAGCGCCAAAAAATATCAGCGAAGGCAGAACAGTTTACAGAGTCTGTGATTCGAGAAATGACGCGGGTAGCACTGCAATACGATGCAGTGAATCTAGCGCAGGGTTTCCCTGATTTTCCCTGTCCCCCAGAATTGAAACAGGCAGCATATCAGGCGATAGGGGCAGATGTTAATCAGTATGCCATTACTTGGGGCGATCGCCCGTTTCGTCATGCGATCGCTAACAAAGTCCGTTGGTATCTCGGCTTAGATATCAATCCCGAAACCCAAATTACCGTTACCTGTGGTTCCACAGAAGCAATGGCATCTGTGATGCTGGCAACAGTCGATCCCGGTGACGAAGTAATTGTATTTGAGCCATATTACGAAAACTACGGCCCCGATGCGATTTTAGCTGGTGCTATACCCCGCTACGTGACACTGCATCCTCCCCATTGGACATTTGATGAAGCACAGTTGCGTCAAGCTTTCAATGCCAATACTAAAGCTATTATTATCAACACACCCCACAATCCCACAGGTAAAGTCTTCACCCGTGAAGAACTTACCCTAATTGCTGAACTTTGTCAAAAATGGGATGTGCTAGCGTTTACAGACGAAATCTATGAACATATTCTCTATGACGGCACTCAACATATTGCCCTAGCGACTCTTCCCGGTATGGAAGAACGCACCGTTACTATTAACGGTTTATCTAAAACTTATAGCGTCACTGGATGGCGAGTCGGCTACATTTTGGCAAACCCTGAATTGACAGGGGCGATTCGCAAAGTTCATGATTTTCTCACCGTTGGCGCACCTGCACCATTGCAACGAGCCGGAGTTGCCGCGATGCAACTACCACCATCTTATTATGAAGAACTAGCCAAACTTTATCACCAGAAACGAGACAGCATTTTACAAATTCTAGACCAAGTTGGAATTCCCTATTTCGTTCCCAAAGGAGCCTATTACGTTCTTGCAGATATTTCCAAATTTGGCTATAAAACAGATGTTGAATTCACTTACCATCTGATTAAAAATATTGGTATTGCTGTAGTTCCTGGTTCCAGCTTTTTCAGTCAACCAGAAAAAGGACATTCGTTAATCAGATTTTGCTTCAGCAAAAGACCTGAGACATTACAAGCAGCGAGCGATCGCTTACTCAAATTGCAATCAAATCTATAAGCTAGATTATATCTTATGTAAGTTGTGAAAATTACTTTTTTTGAGGAAATTTACTTTTAAGTGCAGTTGAAATTCCATTATGAATTACGAGTTTTTTAGGACATATATCTTTAACTTAATAAAACCTGGGTTAATATAAATTTACAAATGCTTAGTTTAGGCATTCATTTGTTAAAAACAATAACATTATTTTCGAGTTAAATTTAACTCTAACTTTTGATCCCCGATATAAAGTTGACTTGCCAAAGGAAACCACACTTGTAAATGAGAGTTTCCAAACCTTAATGTATATGATTCTCCAGAAAAACAACACCAAACTAGTGTAGAATACCTGCAATTTTCCGGTAATTATATCGGGATAGTAGGCTTAAAAATTCTGCATTAAAAACCCCATTGACTCTTTAAAAGGATAAGACTAATGTGATGAGTAGTCCTACCAAGGACACTATCTATACATCAAAAAATCAGGAGGTATTTCCGATGATGATGATGATGGCTGAAACCATGACTCCAGAAATGCAAACTTGCATGGATGTTTGTATGGACTGTCATAAAATGTGCATGGAAACCATGACTCATTGCATGAGTAAAGGTGGTCAGCACATGGACAAGAACATGATGAGCATGATGAGTATGATGCGCGATTGCTCAGAAATGTGCATGATGTGCATGAATATGATGATGAGCGGTTCTGAGTTCATGGAACGCACTTGTATGCTTTGCGCGGAAATGTGCGATCGCACTGCAATGGCGTGTGAGATGATGAGCGATGACGCGAAAATGATGGAATGTGCTGCCGCTTGTCGCAAGTGTGCAGAGTCTTGCAGAAGTATGCACATGATGCCCGCATAATTCTACGACAATCTAGCAGAAGTTTCTCTGCAACCTAATATTCAAGCGCTCAGACTCTTTGGGTCTGGGCGCTTGAAGTAAAGTTATTTTGAAGAATTTCCCGCGTCCCGCACATCTCTGCGTTTATTCCATCAAAATCAAGCGCAGAGGATCTAAACGCACATACCAAGGAAAAGGTTTGTCTTTCATCGTCGCCCATTTTTCTTTGAAGACTTCAGCTTGCAGATGGTAATCTTGAGAATTCTTGCCAGCCGAGTGTAATTTAAGAAACAACGTCATTCGGTGGGGCGTTTCACTGGTTCGTACTATCCAGCAGGGAAAGGTATTTTCCTGCGATGAGTCGTTGGTAAAAATGAACTGATGGGCACGAATACCGATGTGAGATAATTCGCTTTTGACTGGCTCAATTACTTGCAGAGTACAATCCCAATCAATCGCTTCCACCTGTTGTGATGACTGGAGAACAGCACGGGAGAAGTTTTTGCATCCAGTGAGTTGGGCAACACTAACGGTAGCAGGATGCTGGAAAATCTCATGTTTGCTACCATAATGAACGGCTCTGCCATGCTCCAATACCAATAGATTCGGGCAAATCCGATAAGCTTCTTCCATATTATGGGTGACAAATAGAGTCACACCTTGGTAATCAGCTAGAGTTTCTGTCATTTGCTGCTCTAATTGACTACGTAGATGGGTATCAAGTGCCGAAAACGGCTCATCTAAAAGTAATGCTTCCGGTTGACTTGCCAATGCTCTTGCCAAAGCTACCCGTTGTTGTTGTCCCCCAGAAAGTTGGTGCGGATAGCGATCGCCTAATCCCTGCAACTGCATCGCTATTAACTGTTCCTCCACCTGCACCCGAATACTCCCAGCAGATAGGTTTTTGGGCAAGCCAAAAGCGATATTTTGCGCCACACTCATGTGGGGAAACAGAGCGTAATTCTGCACTAAAAAACCGATGCGGCGATCGCGGCTAGGTAAATTAATTCCTTGTTCTGAGTCAAACAAAACTCTGTCATTTAAAACTATACGCCCAGTTGTGGGCGTTTCTATCCCCGCAAGGCAACGCAAAATCATGCTCTTACCTGCTCCAGAACCTCCTAACAATCCCAAGGGTTGCTCATCAGTAGTGAAAGCAACTTTTAAATCAAAGCTAGGAAGTATTTTTTCAATATTGACAAACAATCCACCAGATTCAAAACTAGATTGCGGAGTATAAAGAATTTCTTCCCCTGCTCCACTTCGGCTACGCTCAGTGACCACCTGCTCCCTGGTTACTGAGCGGAGTCGAAGTATGCTCCCCGCTCCCCTCCTCTTTTCTCTCAATTCTTGCCAGAAGTTGACTGCAATAATTCCAGATAGAGAAATCACCATAATTGCGATCGCCCAAAACCAAGCCTCGTTCATTGCTCCCGCTTCCACCGCAAAATAAATCGCCATTGGGATTGTCTGCGTTTGTCCGGGAATGTTACCAGCCAACATCAACGTTGCGCCGAATTCTCCTAAAGCACGGGCAAAAGCGAGCATTGTGGCGGCGACAATGCCGGGTAGTGCTAAGGGTAAACTAATGCGCCAAAAGATTGTAGTTTCAGTTGCACCAAGGGTTCTAGCGACTCGTAGCAAGTTGCCATCTATTTGTTCAAAGGCTCCTAGTGCAGTTTTATACATTAATGGGAAAGAAACTACCGTGGCTGCGATCGCCGCACCATACCAAGTAAAGACGATGCTGAAGTCAAAAGCCCCCATAAATTTCCCTACAGGGCCATTTTTGCCAAAAAATAGCAGCAGCAAGAACCCGACAACTGTGGGCGGTAAAATCAGGGGCGCAATAAAGATACCCTCAATTAACGATTTACCTTTGCCACGATATCCCAACATCCAGTAGGCAGCAGCGATACCCAAAAAGAAGGTGATAAATGTGGCAAGTAATGAAGTTTTGAGTGATATCCAAAGAGGCGATAAATCCAATGGCATAGTTGCGTAGGGAAGAATTAGCTCAACTAATCCCTAATTTACCAACTTTGGCTTTAATATGTTGAAAAAAGTTGGTAAATTACATAACAATCAATCAAGGAAATCCCGAAAACTAGCCAAACTTTAAACAAGATTCGCCTTCAGTTAGGTATCAAATATCAAAATTCGATACGGTTTATGATCATTTGATACTCATCTTGAAACCAACTGGTAAAATTGTTAGAAATTACCGAAGTGTAAAAACCCTATTAAACACATCCTGTTAGCAGTATCGAATACTACCGTCAACAGAAAGTGCATCCCCCTCCTACTAGCAATCAAAAAAAACCCCAAGACCTTTTCTTAGTATGCGGACTCAAAAGTTTAGGTCAACATTGCGTAGCAATCCTCAAGGAATACGATGTTAAAGTCAGTGCCATTGAGGATGTGCAGCCCGAACATTGGGAAGTCCCAGAAATACCTAACTTACTAGAAAAGTTAATCATAGGAGACTGCCGCCAGCGAAGTGTTTTAGAGCGAGCAAATATATGCCAATGTCGTTCAATACTTTTAGTAACCAGAAATGAGCGGATAAATATAGAAGCTGCCTTTGCAGCACGCCGTCTTAATCCGCACGTTCGCTTGATTGTACGTTCTGACAAACAAAATTTCAACAAACTCTTGTGGGAAAATCTCGGTAATTTTGTTGCCTTTGAACCTACTCATCTTTCAGCTCATGCCTTCGCTCTCACAGCCCTTGGTTCTGAAGCTATTGGATATTTCACCTTAGAAGGGCAACTGTTGCAAGTAATAAAGCACCAGGTACAAGCGAAGGATAGTTGGTGTAATGGCAAGCCAGTACATAGACTCAATCTCACAACTCGCCGCATCTTGAGTCACAGACCCGTTTCATCTAACCCAAGCAAAGAATTGTTTGGCTGGAACCCAGAGGCAGAAGTACAGGTAGGAGACACGCTAGTTTACATTGATGTGGCATACGATTTAGCTTTCTCTGAACAACGTCGGCAATCTCATAACCAAAAGTGGCAGTGGGAACAGTTTATCCAAAATATCACAGCGAAAAATCTCAAGGATAAAATAGTGCAATTTTGGCAATCTTACTATCAAAGCCAAAATCAAATCCGGCGAATTGCAACAATCTATGCGATTACTGTACTCATCCTGTGGCTTGTTGGAATAATTCTTTATCGCTTATATTATCCTGACATCACCATCCAAGAAGCTTTCTATGCCACAGCAATTTTGCTCTTGGGAGGATACGGAGATTTATTTGGCGGTGTTGAGTTTGCAGCGCAATCAAAGCCCTCAGACGCTATCCCTTGGTGGTTGCGGTTGTTTAGCCTGGGACTGACGTTGACAGGTCAAGCTTTCGTAGGAGTATTATATGCACTCCTGACTGATGCTCTTGTCACTTCAAGATTCCATTTTTTCAATTCCCGCCCTCCAATACCACAACGCAACCATCTAATAATTATTGGCTTAAATCGCTTGGGACAGAAAGTGGCTGCTCTTTTGCAAGAACTTAACCAGCCGTTAGTAGGAGTTCATCCTACCACTCTCGACCAAGAAACTTTACCCGATATGCCCCTTGTCGTTGGTAATGCTACCGAAGCACTCATTAAGGCGAATATCTCCCATGCTAAAAGCATCATTTTAGTTGGGGACGACAATATGGAAAATCTGGAAATTGGTTTGATGGCTCATGCAATGAATCCCGCTACTACCTTGATAATCCGCTCTCAAGACCGCCAATTTAGTGATAATGTCGCCCCTCTATTCCCTTATGCTCAAGTTATATGTGGTGCGGCTTTGTCGGCAGAAGTTTTTGCTTGTGCTGCTTTTGGAGAAAATGTTTTGAGCTTGTTTCACTTGAATGAGCAAATAGTCATGGTGACGGAATACAAAATTGAAGATGGCGATACCCTGAATGGGTTGCTTTTATCTGAAATAGCATCTGGTTACAGTGTTGTACCGATTCTCTACCAAAAATATCAGCAAGACAATTACTCTTTAATGCCCTGGTATGATGTTAAGCTTGATGCTGGCGATCGCTTGATTGTTTTAGCTACAAGTACTAGTTTGCAGCGAATTGAATGGGGTGAAATGCTGCCTCGTCTTTGGCAGGTGCAAATTGAAAAAGCTTTAACTACAAATGCCATTATGTATGGTGCTGAAGAGATAATTTTGATTACAGGATGTAGTTCTACTAGCGCTAGGCAATGGATGAATAATTTACCGAGAGTGTTGCCGATATCACTTTATAAGCATCAAGCTCAACGTCTCGTGCGCGAGTTAACAAAAGTGCAAGTTTTGGCAAATGTTATCTACATTGGGCAACCTTAATCCTCCCATAACTATAAGTCATATCATCTGTGGATAATTATTGGAGTTTAGACTAAATAATCAAACTCAAAGCAAAAAATAAAAAACAAAGTTTATAGGTATTTATTGTAAAATAAAAGCACAACATTGTTGTGCTTTTATAGATTATTAGCATTCAGTTCATTGTGACAACCAGATAGTTTCTTAATTAGTCCAGGTGAGTGCTGTAGGCACTAAAACCGTAAGCCAAAGTTTCTTTTAAATTGTCTGATGGCTTGAGACTTCTGTTGATAGCATTAGCAAATGGTACTGGGATTCCTTTAATGGTTTCCGGCAAAATTGCATATTCTTGCGTTGGTTCGACAATGTATTGTGGACACTTCGTTTTCATGCCAGCAGTCGCCAACATTTCGTCTATTTCAACGGCTGAATATTGCTTAAGATAAACTGGATTTCTCACAAATGGGTTCAGCCTTCTAATAAAATTATGGATAATATGAGAAGGACAAGACTTATTGTGAAAGGAATGATTAAAAACAAAAATTCCACCAGGTTTTAGCACACGAGATATATCCGCTAGCAAATTTCTTAATTGTGCATCTGGAATATGCATAAACACGCAATTAGAAATTACTAAATCTATAGAATTATCTTCTAAAGGCAATATTTCAGCAGAAGTACAAATCAACTTAAATTCAGCTTCGGGGAAAAAATCATATTCTTGTTTAACTTTGATTAACCGCCGCAATAAAGGTTCAGAAATATCAATTCCATAATATTTCTCGCATCTCAAATTTTTCGCTTTAGAGAGATGTAAAGGTGCGCGACCATAACCAGAACCAATTTCCAGAATAGAACCGACAGATTTATTCAACGGAAATTTGTTCCAAGTACCTCCAGGCGTTCCAGTTAGCAGAGTGTAATCTTGTTTTATGGGCGATGTCTCTGCAACTTTTTCAATTTTTTGGGAACCATAATATGTTTTACCAATTGCGTCCCATGTTTTTTTATGTTGAGTATTATTTAATTGTTCATAGTCACTAGGAAAATAAATTCCATCTCGTAATTCAAAGTCATTCAAACTAAATTTTACGTTTGCTAATCGACTCATTATGATTATTCCTCATGAATAGCTAAGTCTGTTTTCTGTTATACTCCTAACTCAGCATTAACCGCAAGTGATTTTTTCGGAACCGCTTTCCCTAAACCCTTTTTTCAAGTCTATAACTATTTTAAATTTGATGGAATATGGAAAGAGTGCATAGATATCCACCTAAATCTCCTATTGCATCCAAAGAAAAACCGTTATAATAACAACCCGTTGCCTGATTAGAACACAAGTTCGTATACATTAATTGATGGACTGCAACAATTGGAGGCTCTGATGGTAGGAGGGTTACAACAAAAACGGGTGGTAGTTGTAGGTGCTGGTTGGGCTGGTTTAGGAGCAACTTACCATTTGGCAAAACAAGGTTATGATGTAACGCTTCTCGAAGCAGGCCCCTATCCTGGTGGATTGGTGGCAGGTTGGCAAACAGCAGCCGGAAAATCTGTTGAAGCTGGGATTCATGGGTTCTGGTATCCTTACAGAAATATTTTTTCCCTGATTAATGAATTAGAAATTAATCCTTTTACTACTTGGACTCGTTCTTCACAATATTCGCCAGCAGGTTTAGAAGTTGAATCACCAATTTTTCAAGATTTACCGCGACTCCCCTCGCCATTGGGAACTTTTCTCTACACTCAGTTTAAGCGGCTGCCACTAATTGACCGTCTCAGCGCCCTGCCTTTACTTTATGCGGTTGTTGATTTTGATAATTCCGATGCAGCTTGGCGGCGCTATGACTTTGTAACTGCCCGTGAATTGTTCAAAGACTTTAACGTTTCTTTCCGACTTTACCGCGATGCTTTTGAACCGATGTTATTAGTGGGCTTATTTGCCCCTGGTGAACAATGTTCAGCTGCCGCAACTTTAGGGATGCTTTACTTTTTCATTCTGGCTCATCAACCCGATTTTGATGTGGTTTGGTGTCGGGGAACTGTAGGAGAAAAGATATTTCGTCCTTGGGTGGAACGTATTGAAAAAGCTGGGGCGCGAGTGCTGCCAAAGCGTCGGGTTACAGACTTAATTGTTGATAGTAATCAAGTCAAAGGTGTGGTTTGCGGTGATGAGATTTTTGATGCAGATGCCGTGATTTTTGCGGTTGGAATCACGGGTATGAAGAAAATTGTCTCAACTAGCCCTAGTTTACAAAGCCGTGAAGAATTTCGTAATTTGAGCAATTTAGGAGCAATTGATGTTTTAGCAACACGACTATGGTTTGACCGTAAAATTGATATTCCTCGTCCTTCTAATGCTTGTTTTGGATTCGACGAAACTACAGGTTGGACGTTTTTTGATTTGAATGCTTTACATGATGAATATCGGGATGAACCGGGAACAGTAATTGAAGCTGATTTCTATCACGCGAATCAGTTTTTGGGTTTGAGTGACGAGGAGATTTTAGCAATAGTTCAGGGTTATTTAGCAACTTGTATCCCAGCGTTTCGGGAGGCAAAGATTATTGATAGCAGTGTAATTCGGCTACATCAGGCGGTAACTCACTTTGCACCTGGTAGCTATCGTTATATGTTGCCCGCGAAGACAAGCTTTGAGAATGTATTTATGAGTGGGGATTGGATTGTGAACCGTCATGGTTCCTGGTCGCAGGAAAAGGCTTATGTTACTGGTTTGGAGGCGGCGAATTTAGTGGTGTCTTATTTGGGAGAAGGTCAGCCATCTGAGATTTTAGCTGTAGAAGAGGATGAAGCGCATATCCAAGTGGCGCGATCGCTCAACCAAACTTTGCGTCACTTGAGCAAATCTATCCTACCTGACTTTTGGTTGCCTTAATCCGTAGGAACGCGAAGAGTTAATCAATAATTGTAATCTAAATTCGGTAAGCTAAAGAAAGCGATCGCGATACTATCCTTATAATGTAAATCAAATCACATCAGCTTATGGAGCCAGACTCTTTACAAACCGAGGTGATTCTGACGCATCCGCGTGAGTCCCTCGGTAAAGTGCAACTTGATTGGACACCCCAACCCGGAAATTATCTCGATTTTGAAGGTAAAACCTACGCGGTTTTAGAACGCCGCCATCGATACCAACTTAAAGGTGGGCGCTACCGCTTGCATAATATTGCCATTTATGTACAGTCTGCTAAACGACCATCTGAGAAAAGTTTGGTTGCGGGACGTTGGGTAATCGGTGATGCCACCTGCTGCTATAATGCTCATTCAGAACTCATTCGCTGTGCAGTCAACCCAGATGGCCCTTGCGAATCTTGCCGCTTTTATGAAAAGTCTTAGGAGAGACGCGATTAATCGCCTCTGTACAGGAATTAGGAGCTAAAAATTATTCTCCATAATCTCCCTTATCTCTTCCATCCCCGTCAGCTTCCTGTACCAAAAACTTCTCCCACAGTTAAGCGGCTACCATTAACAAAATCCCATCCCGACTGGGGACGTTTACCTGCTAGCTGAACCTCTCGTAACAGCAAGAAACCTTCCCCAGTTTGAACGATCGCGCCAATTCCTTTGACAATGCTGACTATAACTCCCGGCTTGTCTGATGTATTTGACAAATCAGGCAATTTATGGATTAATTCTTGTAATTCTGGTGGGAGTTCGCTATCGCCTACACAACCAAGGGGAGCAGAAGCAGTGATTTTCACCAGATTGTCACGAAAAGTAGCGGTGCAGTTAGGATAAAAGCCTCTGATTTGATTGTGTAATTGAATCGCGCTTTTAGACCAATCCAAACCATAATCTGGCTTTTGAATCAGAGGTGCATAAGTAGCTGCTAAATTATCTTGAGGAATTGGTTGAATTTCCTGGCGTTCCAACTTCAGCAGAGTTTCTACCAACAAATCCCCACCAATCGCAGCTAGTCTTTCGGCTAAATCTTGGGCGTTATCCAGTAATCCAATGGGTGTAGTGGCAATTTGTAACATTGCGCCAGTATCCATCCCCACATCCATTAACATGGTCGTGATCCCCGTTTCCTTCTCACCGTTATACAAGCACCATTGAATCGGCGCTGCACCCCGATATTTCGGTAAAATCGAGCCATGCACATTAATGCAGGCTAACTTTGGCATATTCAAGATTTTTGACGATAAAATCTGTCCATAAGCGACAACAACAAACACATCTGCATTTAATTGTTTGAGTTGGGTTAAAGTTTCAGTGTCTTTTTTCACCCGCTCAGGTTGCCATACTGGTAAGTTGTGAGCAGTAGCGATCGCTTTTACAGGTGATGGAGTTAGTTTATTTCCCCGTTCCCGGCGTTTATCTGGTTGGGTGACAACTGCTAGCACTTCAAATTCTGAATGATTCAATAACTTTTCCAAGGTGGGTACAGCAAACTGAGGTGTACCAAAGAATACAATTTTCATTAATAAATTAGTTGTTAATCGTTAGTCATTAGTTAATCGTAAGTGCGCTCTTGATAACTGACAACATTTTAGTTGTATGTTGAGATAGAATCTACTAACCTAGCATCTAGCCAGATCCTGTATTCGGGGCGATGCTTGGAAAACACAGTTGATTTACTGTAAATAATATTGGATGTTTGGTGGTACAATATCTTCGTATTGTTCAAACCAAAGGCTGCTTGATTAACTTAATAGTTAAGTTAACAAGTGTAACGGCTAGTATCAACTGCATCTGCCCATAGTGAACTTAATCACTTAGTGGTTTTTCGTTGCGAGTCGCTAAGGCATCTACCGAGTAAATTTTGTTGTGTTCTTGCTCATCTTCCCAAAATTGGTTTTAAATACAGTTGGGTTTCAAAAAAACTATTGCGTCTTCTAGCTATTTGTGTAGTTTAGATAGCAATTTATAACTTTGGGTTGCTGATAGCAATATCTTCTGAGTATGATGTATTATGCGTCCGCTTTCCCAGGTTTTTAATTAACGCCTCACGTTGACGATCGTGAAGGTTTTCGCTGTTATATTAGTGTGTTAAGTGGCTTATTCGCTGCGTACTAGCGATCGCTAGTACGATCCCCGATGGCTAAATCTCACTCTTGGTTGCAAGCGTCATTCCCCAAACTTTACCCTAAATATCCCTTAACCAATAACTATTTTTGGTGTGGTAGGGTAGAGCAACATTGTATATCTGTGTAGTAATTACTGAGTTCTCAGCATATTTACTATACTCGCATATTTTTGCAAAAAAATATTCAGTACCTGAGTAAGAAAAGGTGTAGACAATGACACTTAATTTTTGTAAAACTCTGCAAACTTTGAAGAAATTATCTCGTCAAAGTTTTTAGTTTCTTGTTATACATATAACTACTGTCTGCCCATTGCTGTATAGGTATTGCTTCTCACATAGCAACCGCCCCCTCTAGAGAGTCTACAAATGCTTAAATCCCTTTTGCTGTCAGGATGGTTCCGCGCGAAACCATTTCTCAATTACGTTGTCGTTGTGATACTGATCGCCCCTGTGTTAGGGGCATCGGCTCACTCCAACCCAGTAAGATCCGAAGTAGCTAAACTAATTTCGAGAACTGGAGAATCTGACTCTGTATCAAAGGAAATAGCCATAGTTGGGGAACCTGAGATAGCTGAAACATTAAAAACAGATCAAATCAACTCGAAAACAGAAGAATTTGACTCTGTGCCAACACAAACTACTGCTGTTCAGGAACCGCAAGTATTACCAGCAGAAAAAACTGAGTCTTTACCTGAAATAGATAATTTTGAGTCAGACAGCGATTTAACTATTCCTGATTCTTTGGCAGCAGTTGAACTCGCACCATTAACAGATGCTTCTGTTAGTCAACTTAATTTAATCCGAAAACTCAAAGCTGCTCATGTCAAGTCTTTGAAGGAAGAAAATTCTCTCTCTAGAGAAAAGTCTTTTACTCGATCGTTGACAGCAACTCAAGTAGCACCAACTCTTAGAGAATCACAACCAACTACAACGACGGAAATACCTGTTGCAGAACCAGTTGATGAATCCCAAGCAGAACAAATAGACCCAATAGGTAGTCCTCATCCGATTCCTTGGAAATGGATTACAGCTACTCAAGAGGCAATTAGTTCTAATGGTGGTTCTGGAGTGCGTCATTATCGCAGCGTACCTGTGGTTTCTCCAGATGGTAAATATGCTGTTTATAGCCGGGTGCAACTAGAAGTAAAACCCGAAATGTACAACAGCCGTGTCACCAGCGTTCTGTTTGTTCAAGATATGCAAACTAAGAAATTGTGGGTGATGGCTTCAACTACTCCAGTTAGCGATCCTTTATTAAAGGTAAAGGCTGTAAAAGCGGAGTCTTCAGAAGAAACTGATACGAGCGGTAAAATTGGGGTATTAGTTCCAGTTAGCTGGTCGGAAAAAGGCGATCGCTTCTTAGCACGCAAGTTTGAAGGTATATTTAACACAGGTGATTCTACAGATAGTGCAGTGATTTGGGATCGGCAAAAAAATCACGCTAACACCGTTGCTCCTGCTGATAATCAAGAACAGCATGATAAAATTGCCGTCTTGTTAGGTTGGAGTAAAAGCCAACCGGATCATGTGCTGTTTCGTGCAGGCGAATTGGGTGAGGAAAACTGGCCATTAATGCAAGTTGCTAATGATGGTAAGACTATCACTACAACGGATGACGATCAGCCGATTACTTTTGGTAAAAAGGTTACAGAAATTTGGGCAGGCCCACAAGTTGCCTACCGATAGGTATAAAAATCTTATATACTCCCATTCTTGCTACTGGCAAGAATGGGATTTTTTATGTGATAAATATTTTTAGCATTCTAGTTGTATATACACCCTATTCCCTACTCCCTTACCGATACAGCCAAACCCGAAGCAGTGAAAGTAGTTGCTCTGTATCTACAGGTTTGGTGATGTAGTCAGAAGCTCCAGCTTCGATGCATTTTTCCTTATCCCCTGGCATGGCTTTGGCAGTTAAAGCAATGATTGGTAGTGAGCGAAACTGTTGTTGCTGGCGGATGGCGCGGGTAGTTTCATAACCATCCATTTCCGGCATCATAATATCCATCAAAACTATATTAATGTCAGGATTAGTTTGCAGTTTCTCTATGCCATCTCTACCATTTTCAGCAAACAACACTTGCATTTGATAGCTTTCTAAAAAGCTGGTCAGGGCAAAAATATTTCGCAGGTCATCATCTACAATCAAAATTTTCCGATTAGCCAGCACCGGATCGGTTTGATGTAGTTGCTCTAGTATTTGCCGCTTTGGTGGGGGCAAATTTGCTTGCACTCGATGCAAGAATAGGGCAGTTTCGTCTAATAACCGCTCTGGCGATCGCACATTTTTAATAATAATTGTCTCTGCTAGTCCCCGCAATTGGGTTTCTTCTTGTCGGCTGAGTTCTTTGCCCGTGTAGACGATGATTGGCAGTTTTAAAAGTCTGGGTTCAAGCTTTATCTGCTCAATTAGGGCAAACCCGCTCATATCGGGCAGACCGAGATCGAGTACCATACAATCAAAGTGATGCGATCGCAAAATCGAGAGGGCTTCTGCTCCCGTACCCACTGCTGTACTCTGAACATCGCCGTTACCAATCAGTTCGATAATACTTTGGGCTTGCACAGGGTCATCTTCGACAATCAGGAGATTTTTTACCTGACGTTCAATAAAACCTTTAATTTCAGTCAATACCTGAGTTAGCGCTTCTGGAGACACGGGTTTTTGTAGATAGGTAATTGCTCCTAGCTGTAATCCCCGTTGCTGTCTTTCATCTACAGAAAGTATGTGTACTGGTATATGTCTGGTATCTGGCTTATGCTTCAGACGATCCAACACCGTCCAACCATCCATTTCTGGCATGTGGATATCTAGCATAATTGCATTGGGCTTAAACTGTTCTGCTAGTGCTAAACCTTGTTTACTCTGTAAAGCAACAATGGTTTTAAAGCCCTGCTGACGCGCCATATCTAGTAATATACGGGCGAATTTATCGTCATCTTCGATAATTAGCAAAATGCGATCGCCCGGTTGAATTATTTCCCGGTCGTCTGGTATTTCGCTGGAAAAATTACTAAGTACTTTTGCGGGTTTATAGGTATCCAATAGCACGGTTTTACTTTCTAGCATCGGCACTTCTTTTATGGTCGATGCTGCGTGGATAGAGGTGGTTGGCTCATGAGGTGGGATGATATTTTGATCATTCTTTTCCTGTCGCCTGGGCAAGTAAAGGGTGAAGGTGCTTCCTTGTCCGGCTTGGCTAACTAGTTCAATTCTTCCTCCCAACAGTTGAGCCAATTCACGGCTGATGGACAAGCCCAAGCCAGTCCCACCGTACTTGCGGCTGGTGGTGCCATCTGCCTGCTGAAATGCCTCGAAAATAATCTTTTGCTTTTCGGCTGGAATGCCTATACCTGTATCGCTGACAGCAAAAGCAATCATGAGATTATCAGCTTGGGCTATTTGTAACTTCACGCCTCCCTTTTCTGTAAACTTAAAGGCGTTGGCTAGAAGATTTTTCAGCACTTGTTGCAGGCGTTTAGAGTCGTTATAAATTGTCGGGGGTAACTTCTCATCCAGTTCTATAGTAAAACTGAGTTCTTTATTGTGGGCAACTTGCCGGAAAGTTTGCTCTAAAGATGTCTCCAAATCAGTAAAAGCAATCTGCTCAATATCGAGCGACATAGTACCCGACTCAATTTTTGCCAAATCTAGAATGTCATTGATTAACTCCAGCAAATCAGTTCCAGCCGAGTAAATAGTCCGGCTGTATTCTACTTGTTTCTCGGTCAAGTTGTTTAGAGAGTTATCTGCTAACAGCCTTGCTAAAATTAACAGGCTATTTAGTGGTGTCCGCAACTCGTGGGACATATTCGCGAGAAATTCTGACTTATATTTGGAAGACAACGCCAGTTGTTCAGCTTTTTCTTCCAAAGACTTCCTTGCCCGCTCAACTTCTTGGTTCTTACGGGCCACTTCCCGATTTTGAACTTCTAACAATTCTGCCTTTTCTTCTAGCTCTTCATTTAATTGTTGTAATTCTTCGTTAGACTGCTTGATAAGAAATTGTGATTCTTCTAACTCGTGTGCCTGTTCTTCTAAGCGTTGATTGCTTTGCTGTAGTTCTTCTTGCTGGGTTTGCAGTTCTTCTGTTAAAGCAATAGACTCTTCGAGTAGTTGCTGGGTTTGCAATTGTGAGGCGATGTTATTTAAAAATACACCCAGATTTTCACTCAATTGCTCTAAAAATGTCAGGTGCAAGTGGTTAAAAGGCCCAAAGGAGGCAAGTTCAATTACGGCATTTACTTGCCCCTCAAATAGTATAGGTAAGACAATAATATTTAGCGGTGGTGCTTCTCCCAAGCCAGAATTGATACGGATATAGTCACTAGGAACTTCCGTGAGCAGGATTCTTTGTTTTTCGAGGGCGCATTGTCCTACTAGTCCCTCACCCAAATGAAACTGATTTGCCAAGTTTTTACGTTCTTTGTAAGCATAACTACTCAACAACTTCAGTATAGGCTGGTCGTCTATTGAGTCCATAAAATAAAAAACGCCCTGTGATGCTCCAACCAAAGGTGCTAAATTCGATAAGATCATCCGAGACACGTTTTCCAGATTTCGCTGTCCTTGCAGCATCTGGGTAAATTCAGCTAAGTTAGACTTTAGCCAATTTTGCTCGTCATTTTTTTGAGTTGTGTTTCGTAAGTTAACGATCATCTGGTTGAAAGTGCGCGTCAACACACCAATTTCATCCTGGCGATCGCTATCTGGTAAACTTACCGATAAATCCCCATCCGCCATTTTTTCTGCTAAATCAGAAACTTGCTTTAGCGGTGCTGAGATATGTCTGGTCAGGGTGAATCCAATCAAAGCTAAGAGCAAAGAAAATAAGGGAATACTATAGACAATGCTGGCGAGCGTTTGCTGACCAGCTGCTTGCGCCTTATCGGAGCGCTGTTTCAGCAGTGCATTCTCTTCATTTTTCATCGCCTGGATAACTTTCTGGATATTATCCATCAGTTGCTTACCCTGGTCTGTCAGAACAGCTTTTTGAGAAGCTTCTAAGCCCTGGCTTTGCCGTAGCTCTATGACATCTTTCATTACAGCCATTCTCTCGGTTAGTAGTGGCTGCAAAATATCAAGCCGATTTTGTTGGTTGGGGTTATCTGCCGTTAACCTTTGAATTTCCCTAACTTTTTGATTTATTACTTGAATAGCAGCGTTATAAGGTTCTAAATAGCGCTCTTCTCCAGTGATAATGTAACCGCGTTGTCCTGTCTCAGCATTTGTCAGTTGCAAGTTGAGGTCTTCAAGCTGACTTAACACCTGGTAAGTATGACTTTCTTTGCGCGAAGTTTCAATGAGAGTATTGGTACTTTGGTAAGAGATTAGACCAATGGCGGTCAGAGTTGCCAAACTTAAGGCAAAACTTATTCCAATCTTGGTTCCAATCTTCAGACGGTTCAACATTATTCCAGGCAGCTATTCAAATTATTTTTGTTTTTGAGACTATTCTGATTATGTTTTCACTATCCTAAATTTATTTTGGATATGTTCGCGTGAGATATATCTAGTTTTTTGCACAGTAAACTTCATTATTTGCATTCTAGTATCTTTACTGATTTCACATGATTTTAAATAAGTATAGGAATTCGCTTTGATTTCTGTTCGCGTAGCTTGGCGTAGCCATACTGATTTAGGTTGTCAGGCAATAGGCAATAGGTAACAGGAAAGAAGGCTTCTTAGTTGTACTGAGTTTTTTCAAAAATCAAATATGAGTCCTATATCCTATATATATAACCTCTTACTTTTACACTCTTATAATTTAATTAATAATAAATAGATAGTATAACTTATTTCCAAATAAGTAACCACATTGTTTTTGCGATTAAATCTCGTGGTGGAGAATTAAACATTTGTTTTTGGTTTATAAATTTAGCATCAGACTTTACTAAAAAAATGTTGCTTTTTACGAGTGCGGTAATTGAGCTAGCAAGGCTCTTTGTTATAAACATTAAACAACTTTGCGGCTAGATAGTAAAATCAAGCAGCCTGATAGTTAAAATTAAGTTTATTAAAACGAAATTTCTAGAAAAGCTAAATATTATAGTGGCTTTTAGGTTGGAGATGACATCAATGCCATTGTACATCAATATACAAATCAACCGTCAGCTTGGCGAGCGCAAGCAGTATTCTGGTAGAAAGTTAAGCTTTTAAAAGGCAATATATACTCATCACAGAATGTAATTTATCAGACAAGCATATTACTTGTTCGATAAATTTCACAAATATGCACAATTATGGTATTTAGTCAAGCATCATATATGAAGTTGATGCTTGACTATAAATTTGTAATAGCCTGGCGATCGTTTCTAGTGGTATCAAGTTCAGATTGGCTATAGATACTAAAATCTTGGATCTTGTTACTCTCTAAAATAGCTCTTGCACCTGCTACATAAATATCAGTGCTTTTTAAGACTATGAGGTAATGATCAAGATTCAGATGATGCTCATAATATTTAGCTAAATCATCAGAAATTCCTAAATTAGTGTATTTATCTGGGGAACTACTAATATTTACCTCAGAAATACTATTTAGGTTAGTTGTATTTTTAGCAACTATTGAAACTTGATTCATCGGAAAGCCAGCCGTTCTCAGTTCAGTAAGGGCTTTTTCTGCATTTTGGCGCGTATAAAAAACACCAAGTGCATGTTTATAACGACTATTTGGGGTCAAATATGGCTCATAAACAGCCCATTGTTGGATATCACGGCGATTAAAAACCCTCTTAGCAAGGCGGATTTCTATATCTATACCGGTTACGATCACCAAATAGTAACCTTTAGAGACAAGATCGCTATAACCCTGTGCGGGCTTTTCAGAAATTCCTAAATTTAGGAACAAAGCAGGCAAACCACCTGCTAAAGTAGTAGCGATCGCAGTTACTTCTGCTCCAGCTAAAACGACTGGGCCTATAGCAGGAATTACCAAGAGGACTAAACCAGCCAATAAGGAAGTAAGACCACCTAAAGTACTACCAGTAAAGGCTCCAGCAGCATCTTCTGAAGATGTATTGCCAGTGTATTCTTTAATTGCAACACCAGCAATATCACTTTGTTTTTCTGTATTCCGTGCAATAACAGAAACTTTGTGCATTGGAAAATTAGAAGCTTTTAGTTCCTGAAGAACCAATTGTGCATCGGAATACCCAGCGAAAACTCCTATAGTTCTTCGCTCTTTTTCTAATGTCATTTTCTCGGCTTATTGCAGCTAGAAGTGATTCCCAAAACTGTTAGTTAATTGGAGCAAATTATACAGCTCGACGAGTCAGTAAACCCCAAAGGAAAATCAAGATCATAGCACCAATAACAGCAAATAAAATGCTTCCTAGTGATAAAGCACCTACAGATGCGGCGGCTGCTGAACTACTCCCTAGCAATACTTGACCTAAGTAACCCCCAAACACTGCTCCAAGGATTCCTAATATAATTGTGGATATAATACCGCCACCTTGGGTTCCGGGATAAAATAACTTAGCTAACGCACCTGCAATTAAACCCAAAACCAGCCAAGCAATAATGTTAGTCATACAATTTCTGCCTCTTTGAAAATCTGCTTTGTTTGCTTTTGACTATTTCATATTAAAGTTTGCCTCCAAATTTTCTGATCTATCTAGAGAACTAATATCAAAAATCTTTAGATATCATTTGAATATTCACTAGTTACTCTTCCAGAATAAATATACAAATTAGTAACATTTTCTACATTAGGCATCCTGCAAAAGTCCTCTAACACCCCTCCCTGCTTGCGGGTAGCGGAAACTATGAAGAAAGCCAAAGGCGGGGTGCAATACTGCTCGGATTTTGCATTTTTAACTCGGAATTGGGTTTGGGGAAAAGTTTAAAGGGTAAAGGTTAAAGGTTTTTTCTTTCCCCTTTTCCCTAAAACCCGACAAGTATTGAGGCGGTGTAGGGTTCTTTTTTTGATTTACGCAAGAAGTCTATTGAAGTATTTACAGAAGGTAAATAGATATTTGAATTTTTGATTTTCAAAAAAGCGATATCAGCCGTTTAAGACTCAGAACTCAGGACTATAGAAAGAGCGAGTTGATAGAGTTGGCGGCGGGGAAGAGAGGTAAATTTTGCTAACTGACGGCTAGCTTGCGATCGCGATATTCCCTGATTAATTAACTGTTTCAACTCGGCTTTCAACTCCTCCTCTGTCAGTTGGGGTTGAGTGGCTGTAATTCCCGCTACTACTAATGTATATTCACCTTGGGGTTCCCGTTGGCTGTAGTGAGCGATCGCTTCGGCAATTGTCCCCCGCCAAAATTCCTCATACAATTTAGTTAACTCTCGCGCCAGCACAATTTGGCGATCGCTTCCCCAAACTTCTGCTAAATCTTGTAAAGTATCTCGCAACCGATGAGGCGATTCGTAGAAAATCAATGTGCGAGATTCTGTTTGCAGAGATTCTAAATGTTCTTGTCTGTGTTGAGTTTTCGCTGGGAGAAAGCCTTCAAAGACAAACCGATCTGTTGGTAATCCAGCTGCACTCAAAGCGGTAATTGCTGCACTAGCGCCAGGAATAGGAACTACTGGAATTCCCGCCTCAATGCAGGCTTTCACCAGTTCATATCCCGGATCAGAAATACCTGGCATTCCAGCATCACTCACAAGAGCGATCGCTTTATTGTTAACTAAATGATCTAATAATTCTGGGATGCGGCTGGTACGATTGTGTTCGTGGTAACTCACTTGAGGTGTTTTCACTTGAAAATGCTGTAGCAGTTTCCCTGTATGACGGGTGTCTTCCGCAGCAATGATATCCACAGTTTGCAAAATTCGCACCGCCCGAAAGGTGATATCTTCCAAGTTGCCAATTGGTGTGCCGACAACGTAAAGTGTTCCTGGTTTTGGATCAGTTTGCATGAGCAAGAGTTAAAAATAATAATTTATGCACCTATACGAACATATAGCAATCCGATTTGATTTCTGAATCACTCGTAGAGGTAAGGGACTGGGGACTGGGAAGAAGGAATAAAGGTGTACTGAGTTTTGTTCAAAAATCAAATATGAGTCCTATATATGACAAATGGATCATCCAAAATTCAAAATCCAAAATCGGCAAGTGGTTTATTTGTCGGTTTAGTAACCTTAGATTTGATCTACCTTGCTGACTCTGCCCCAAATAATAATCAGAAGATTGTCGCTACTGACTATACTGTAGCGGCAGGGGGGCCAGCAACAAACGCGGCTGTAACTTTCAATTATTTAGGAAATCAAGCTACAGTTTTAGGTGTAGTGGGTTCTCATCCAATGACGCAGCTAATTCGAGGTGATTTGGCAAATTACAAAGTTGCGATCGCAGACCTTGAGCCTACCACTGATTTAGCACCACCTGTCTCCTCAATTATTGTCACTCAAACCACGGGTGAACGAGCTGTGATTTCTATCAATGCTGTCAAAACTCAAGCCAGCAGCGCATCTATCCCAGCAGATATTTTGCAAAATGTCAATATAGTTCTGATTGATGGACATCAAATGACAGTTAGTTATTCCATAGTCCAAATGGCTAAAATCAAGAATATTCCAGTAGTAATTGATGGTGGTAGTTGGAAGCCTGGATTTGAGCAAATTCTGCCGTTTGTAGATTATGCTATCTGTTCAGCTAATTTTTATCCCCCCAACTGCCAGACTGGAGAAGATGTTTTTGCATATCTGAACGGATTTAAGATTCCTCACATCGCCATTAGTCACGGACAAAAACCAATTGAATACTTGAGTCGCACTAAAACTGGTATCGTAGATGTGCCGCAGATTCAAGCGGTTGATACATTAGGGGCTGGAGATATTTTTCACGGTGCTTTCTGTGATTACATTTTAAAGGAAAGTTTTACTGATGCACTGGCACTGGCAGCTAATATTGCTGCTGATTCCTGTAAATTTTTTGGTACGCGGTGCTGGATGGATTAAAACTAAGGGCGCACCGCTCAGTTTATATCTTTTTACTAAGTAAGCCGACGGAAATAAATATAACTATATTAAGAAGGGTAAAGGGTAAGGGGTAAAGGGAAAATGGAAAAACTTTTCCCCTTTAACCTTTTTCCTTTCCCCATACAAAACTTTACATAGTTCGGTTTAATTGCGTCTACTTACTTAGATCGGGTCAAATTAATGAAAGACTTACAAGAAATATTAGCGCTCGCTCGTGAGATCGGTTGGGGTGCAGCAAATATACTGCGATCGTATTACCACGGCACTGCAAAAGACTCGAACTTAGAAGTACAATATAAAGAAAATGAGCCTGTCACCGTTGCCGATGTAGCCGTGAGTCAATACATTTTGCAGAGACTACAAGCAAATTTGGGTAACGAAGATTTTGCTTACATTAGTGAAGAAACTTACCAATTGCCAAGTAGTGATGCAAAGCCTTTCGCCCCTTGGATATGGATCATTGACCCTTTGGATGGTACACGAGACTTTATCAAAAAAACTGGGGACTATGCAGTTCACATTGCTTTAGTTAAGGAAACACGCCCAGTATTAGCAGTGGTGGTAGTACCAGAAGCTCAAAAGTTATATTATGCTACCAAAGGTGGCGGGACATTTGTGGAAACCTGCGATCGCTCTGTTCCTATACAAGTGTCATCTGGTAAACAACTGGAGGATTTCACTTTAGTCGTTAGTCGCTCTCACCGCAACCAACGGTTAGATTACTTGTTGCAAAACTTACCCTGTCAAAATCAGAAAAGTGTGGGTAGTGTCGGCTGCAAAATCGCCACTATTGTCGAGCAACAGGCAGATATCTACATTTCTCTTTCCGGCAAGTCTGCGCCTAAAGATTGGGATATAGCAGCCCCGGAACTTATTTTAACAGAAGCCGGTGGTAAATTTACCCACTTTGATGGTACTCCGTTGCAGTACAACACTGGTGATATTAATCAATGGGGAGGTTTACTGGCTAGTAACGGTGAATATCACGAAGTGCTGTGTAAGGAAGCAGAAAGAATATTGGTGCAGTTTGATCTAATGTAGAGACATATTAGTGCTACGTCTCTAAAAGGGGCGTTGCTGATTCCATGTATGAAAACGATTTTGCATAATACCAAAATCCTTGTAGAGACGTAGCAGTGCTACGTCTCTACATCTAGATTCATACTTCAATTCAGCAACGCCCTAAAAGGATTATGAATAACGCATATTTAATTTCACCACAAATGAGATATTTGAATATTAAGATTTTTTAATTTGTTTTAAAAATAAATATTTATGGTATATTACCAAGACTACCGATAATGAGATTTTACCCCTTAAGTTCACAGCTTAATTTTCAAAACACTAAATACCTGGGCGATCGCAAGTTAATATCGAATTTTCTGTTAAAAGTGTAACTTGTATATTACAAGCAACAAAAGCCTATGGTTGAAAGGTTTGTAAACCAGACCTGATAGTTTTATTTATGAATAAAATTCACTATAAGACGATATTCAAAGACTGGAGGCTGTGTTACACTCATGGACATAAAGATTATTTTCGGCTGAGTAACTCGTTTTGATTTCTAAAAACCGTCTCTCCGAATTTAACTCTCTACACTCCCTGAATTCGGAGATTTCTATGTCAATTTACGTCGGAAACCTGTCCTATCAGGTTACAGAGGATGACCTCAAACAGGCTTTTGCAGAATACGGAACAGTAAATCGTGTTCAACTACCCACAGATCGGGAAACAGGCCGACCGCGTGGGTTCGCTTTTGTGGAAATGGAATCAGACACCCAAGAACAAGCTGCCATTGATGCACTTGATGGTGCTGAGTGGATGGGACGTGATTTGAAAGTGAACAAAGCTAAACCTCGTGAGGAAAGAAGCAACTCCTCTCGTGGTAGCTGGGGTGGCGGTAATAATCCCCGCCGCAACAACAATAATCGCTACTAAGTCGATTCCTGAAAATTTAATTTCACATTTAGAGTCTCCAGCAGATTAAGCCAAAGGTTCCAGTCTGCTGGAATATTTTATTTTCAATTTAGCCTTGAGATGTGTCCGGTTCTTGAATTGAAAGTCGAAATAGGGTGATATTCAGAAGCAAGCTACGCCCATTGCGGATGAATTAGCATTACCAAGTACTGCGATCGCCTATGGTAAATTGCAGGCGATCGCAGGTGGTAAACATTCATAATTTTCCTGAAAAACCCAGCACCTGTATTGATTTTTCAAGTACTTCTTTGGGGCGAAATGGTTTAGTTAAATATAAGTCTGCACCAACCTCAATTCCTTTTTGTTTATCAAATTCTTGTCCCTTAGCTGTCAAGATCACAATATAGACATCAGTCATTTGCAGGTCGTGTTTTACAATATGGCAGACTTGCAGACCATTCATTTTCGGCATCATCACATCCAGAAAAACCAAACCTGGTTTTTCTGTTTTAATAGTTTCGAGAGCTTCTTCTCCATTTCTAGCAGTTATAAGTTCAACACCCTCATCTTCTAAAGCTTCTAAGGCTTGTTCCATTAAAATTAAGATATTGGGTTCATCGTCAACAATTAGAATTTTTTGAGTCATAGGAATTGGGGATTGGGAATTGGGAATTAGGGATTGGGGATTAGGGATTGGAGATTAGAAGAATTCCTTCCCAGTCCCCAGCCACCAGCCACAGTGATTACTGTTCGGACAGCATAATAAAAAATACATTTTCTAACTCCTTCTCAAACCGGAGGGTTTTCACCAAATCGGCTTCTTGAGAGAAGATAGAATCAATGATAATCATGTCAGGTTTGGCTGACAGAGCTTTATAAATGCATTCTTGCGGATCGGAGGCTTCAATCACGCTGTATCCTTGAGTTTGCAGTACATCTGATAGGGTTTTTAAGGCTGATGCATTTTTATCTACAACCAAAACCTTTTTATTAGAAATGCCTTGGTAAAGTAATGAGCCAATTTCATTGAGGAGTTTTTCTGTATCAATGGGCTTAGTGAGATAGCGATCAATGCCAATGTGGTAGCCCCGTTCTTTGTTTTCAATAATTGACAGAATAATGATCGGAATGTCTGCGGTGTGGGGATCATTTTTGAGGACGGCTGCCACATCGAAACCGTTGATTTGGGGCATCATTACGTCCAAGAGAATCAGATCGGGACGCGCTACTTTAATTTGATGAATTGCATCCATGCCGTCTTTCCCTTCGCGAACATTGTAGCCCTCATTTTCCAGTTGTTGACGCAGCAGTTCCCGAATGTTAGCGTCATCATCTACAACCAAAATGGTTTTACGGTTTTGGTTTAGCACAGCGTTTTTGGTGATGACGTGTTCTTTGAGTTGTTTGACTAGCGTATCCAAATTCAGATTAGCATTGGTTTTTTGATCGCTGGCGTAGGTGGGAATGATGAATGAGAATACGCTGCCATTACCTGGTTCACTTTCAACCCAGATTCTACCACCGTGATGATCGACGATTTGTTTACAGATTGGCAGTCCTAACCCTGTGCCTTTGGGTTTGTCGGTGAGGGTGTCGCCAACTTGGCGGAATTTCTCGAATACTTTCGGCTGGTCTTCAGGTGCAATACCAATGCCTGTATCGATGACGCTGATACAAACACCGTCGTTTTCTTGTTTGACGCGACAGGTGACACAACCAGATTCGGTAAACTTAACGGCATTGGAAATTAGATTGATTAAAACTTGTAGCAGACGGTTGCGATCGCCTATTATCTGAGGCAGTCCCGGTTCAATCTCGCACACCAACTGCAAGCCATTGGTTTCAAACAACCCGGCGGTAGAATTGCTTGCCCAATCGAGTAATTCGCTGGGATCAATCGGCTGCATCTGCCATTCCACCTTACCTGCTTCCATCTTGGCGATGTCCAAAACATCGTTAATCAAAGACGTGAGCCGTTCTGCTTCCGACACAATAATATTGAGATTGTCAGCCACCCGCTTAATCGTTTTCTGAAGCTTGCGGTCTTCGGTAGAAAGCATTGGGAACACATCGGTTTGCAGCTTTTCTTGAATGATCGACGCAAAACCGAGGACAGAAGTCAGTGGTGTCCGCAGCTCGTGAGAAACTGTTGAGATGAAGTCCGTCTTCATCTGGTCAATTTCTTTTTCTGCCGTCACATCCCGAATTAGCAGCGCCGAACCGAAGCAGGCGGCGGGTTCTTTTTCTGTCGTCTTCTTGAAAATGGCGGTTGCCACTGCCTGACCAATGCGTTCCTTGGTCAGTGCAACTTCGGCAGAGAACACCTCTTTAGGATGGGACTGAGTTCGTGTAACCAGCTCCGTTAAACCAGATATCGGCAATTCTCGGTAGTGACCATTGAGGGCGGTAGCTGTCAATCCATACATACTTAAAAAAGCAGGATTGAAGTGGGTGATTTGTCCGGTGATATCTGTCACCAACAAACCATCTGCTAAATTATCTAAAATGGCATTTAACCCCTGCGCTTCTGCTAGGGTATTTTGTAGGGCAGCCGTCCGCTCTATAACTCTAGCTTCCAATTCTTGATTCAGTTGCCGTAGAGAGGTTTCTGCTTGTTTACGGGCAGTGATATCGGTATTGATTTCCAGCACCGCGCAGGGCTGACCGTCGATATTCCGTTGCAGAGTCCATCGGCTTTGGACGGTAATCAGTTTGCCATCATGGGTAAGATGTTGTACTTCTCCTTCCCAATTACCTTGCTCTAATAACTCTGCGATGATTTCTTCTTTTGGTTTTGGAAAGGTTTTTTTGAGAAATGCCTGAATGCATTGGCCTTTCACTTCCTCACGTGTCCAACCGTAGAGCCTTTCCGCACCCTGATTCCAGTGAGAGATTTTGTCGCTCATATCGCGGACGATAATGGCATCGCTGGAATGATTTAACATATCCAACAAACGTTGATTTTCCGCTTCTGCCTGCTTGCGATCGTGAATATCAGTGCAAGCGCCAATCCATTCCCGAATACTGCCGTCTTCTTCCAGGACGGGGGCACCACAGACAGAGAAGTAGCGGTATGTGCCATCCTTGCCACGCAGCCGATATTCGGTTTGGTAGATACCTCGGTT
Source organism: Nostoc sp. DedQUE02 (assembly GCF_034531035.1). Classification (NCBI taxonomy): domain Bacteria; kingdom Bacillati; phylum Cyanobacteriota; class Cyanophyceae; order Nostocales; family Nostocaceae; genus Nostoc; species Nostoc sp. DedQUE02. Next base: position 124,607 of record NZ_JAVRBY020000003.1, read on the forward strand.
TGCCACAGCAGCATTCCAAGCTTCTGTGGAACTGGCACAGTCATCGGGGTGAATCGGATTGAGCCAGCCCCAACCCTCAACTTCAGTTTCGCTCTGCCCCGTATAGTCCATCCAGGTAAGCATTTCTCTGCTGATTCCCAGTCCTTCCGGGGTAGCTCCCCAGATGATCTGTGAAGTAGCAGTTACTAAGGAGCGATATCGTTCTTTAAGACGCTGATTTTCGGCTTCTGCCAATTTGCGATCGTGGATATCGGTACAGGTACCAATCCATTCTCGGACGCTGCCATCGGCTTCTAGGATGGGAGTGCCACAGACAGAGAAGTAGCGGTATGTGCCATCCTTACCACACAGCCGATATTCGGTTTGAAAGAGACTCTGATTTGCCACAGCATTACTCCAGGCAAGGGCTGTGCGGGTACGGTCATCGGGGAAAATCGGATCGAGCCAGCCCAAATCCAGGATTTCATCTGCACTCTGACCTGTGTACGCTAACCAGGTAGACATTTCACTACTCACCGCCAGTCCTTCAGGGGTAGTCACCCAGACAATTTGTGAACTGGCAGTCACCAAAGAACGAAACCGTTCTTCGCTCTGTTGCAAAGTTTGTTCTGCTAGCTTGCGATCGTGAATATCGGTGCAGGTGCCAATCCACTCGCGGATGCTGCCATCTGCTTCCAAAACAGGAGCTGCATTGCCAAAAAAGTAGCGATAAGTGCCGTCTTTGGCACGAATCCGATATTCAAGTTGATAAAGACTCCGGTTTGCCACAGCAGCACTCCAAACTTCAGCACTGTAGGCACGGTCTTCGGGATGCATGACATCTAACCAGCCCCAGCCCATCATTTCGGCTGCACTCTGACCTGTATATGCCTCCCAACCAGCTATTTCAGAGTTCACCATTCCTTCCGGCGATGCCGTCCAGACCATTTGTGAACTGGCAGTTACTAAAGAGCGATACCGTTGTTCAAGATACTGCTTTTCGGTTTCTGCCAGCTTGCGATCGTGAATATCGGTGCAGGTGCCAATCCACTCCCGGACGCTGCCATCTTCTTCTATAACGGGCGCGCCCCAGACCCAAAAGTAGCGATAGTTGCCATCCTTGCCACGAATTCGGTATTCAATTTGATACATACTCAGGTTTGCCACTGCAGCACTCCAGACTTCTCCGGTATAGGCGCGATCATCGGGATGAACGGCATCAATCCAGCCCCCATTTTCCGCTTCAGCTAGACTTTGGCCTGTATAGGCTATCCAGCTTGCCAGTTCAAAGCAAATTCCCTCTGGTGTGCTTACCCAGACAATTTGTGTATTAGCTGTTACCAAAGAACGATATCGGGCTTCACTCTGTTTCAGTATTTGTTCGGTATCTTGGCGTTCCTGCTGGACGCGTCGAAGGTAACTGATGTCCTCTACACTACACCAGATCAGTCGCTCTCCATCTTTCTCAATCATCTGCCCAGAAATCCTCACCGGAACCAGATGCCCGTCTTTGTGGATGTACTCCTTCTCATAAGGCCCATAGCGACCAGTTCGTTCTAAGTCTTCTAGACTAGATTGCTCTGTAGCAGCATATTTTTCTGGGGTGATCTGCCAGTAGGCGAGATTCAGGGTTTCTGAAACTGTACGCCCTAAAATGTCAGCATAGGCGGGGTTGATGTTAATTAGCGTCCCATCTTTTCGGCATAGTGCTAGCCCAACAGGGCATTGTTCAAATAGGTAATTGTTGTATTCATCAAGTTGGTTAAACATGGTTGAGGTTTATTTAGCGGCGTATTTGGGTAGGGTTAGAACAACAGAACCAAGACAACAAAGTGGCGTAAAGCTTTAATGAAATTGGGTGGTGTTGAAACATCTGATAAAGTTGATCGGGTGATGCAGTTTCCACATCTGGACTGTGCTGTGAAAGTCGCTCGATCAGTTGAGTGTGCCGGATCAGCAAATCCGTCGGTTTTAGTATTGGAGTTGTTGATGGAATGAAGCCGTCGCTATCGGCTGTGGGGGATAATTTTACTGGGGGAATTGGCGAGACAGAGGTGTTATTTTCTTCTTCAGTAGCGTCTAACAATGCACAATTTATCGGAATCTGAATCCAGAATTCTGTCCCCTCACCCGGTTTAGAACGACACTTGAGCATTCCCCCATGTCTGTCTACAACAATTTGGTAGCTGATTGCCATACCTAACCCGGTTCCCTTACCAATATCTTTCGTGGTGAAAAAGGGATCGTAAATGCGGCGAATTACTTCCTCCTTCATACCTGGGCCGTTGTCGGCAATGCGAATTACAACCCATTGGTGGTCAATGGCTATGGTACGAATAGTGATTTGGGGATTGGGAGTTGGAGATTGAGGATTATTTTTGAGTTTCCAATTTTCCATGCTTTCTTCCAAAGCATCAATGGCATTTGCCAGGATATTCATAAACACCTGATTTAATTGTCCGGGATAGCATTCAATCAGAGGAAGTGTTGCATAGTCTTTAACAATTTCAATTGCCGGACGATGAACATCTGCTTTCAGGCGATGGTGGAGAATCATTAAGGTTCCATCGATGCCATCGTGGATGTTGACGGCTTTCATTTCAGCTTCATCATGGCGGGAGAAGTTTTTCAGGGATTGGACAATTTCGACGATGCGACCTGTGCCCAGTTTCATCGAATCTAGCAGTTTGGGAAAATCCTGGATGATAAATTCCAGGTCTATATTGTCTAACTCTGATTCCAGTTCTGGAGGAGCAACAGGTAGAAATTCTTGATACTTTTGCAACAGGTGTAACAAGTCTTTAGTGTATTCGGCAACATACTTTAAATTGCCGCAAATAAAATTAACTGGGTTGTTGATTTCGTGGGCAACTCCAGCAATAAGTTGTCCGAGACTGGACATTTTTTCGCTTTGGATTAACTGAGTTTGAGCTAATTGCAACTCATGGAGAGCTTGCTGAAGCTTCTGTGTTTGGGCTTTTGCCTGGAGAGCTACTTGAGTGCTTTGTTCGTAAAGCACAGCTTTGTCAATGGCGATCGCAGTTTGAGAGGCAAAGATACTCACAAGTTTCAGGTGTTCAGACTTGTAGCAGTCGGTTTTTTGCGTACCAATGGCGATCGCTCCCAGTACCCGCTCTTTGGCTCGCAACGGTACACAAATCATTGCACTAACGTGTTTTTGTCCCTCTAATCGAGGATCGGTTTGCACATCATTAACCAGTTCCGCCCGGTTAGATTGCACAATGCTGCCAATAATTCCCTTCCCCGGTTCCGGCTGACTGTGGTCAAAAAACAATCCAAATTCTGCAATTATCTCAAACGCAGTTGCATCTGGACTCAAAAGCAAAATCATCCCCGCAGATGATTCAATCAATTGACTCAATTCCTGAAGCACAAGTTGGCCAATTTGTCGCGTGTCCAAGCTTGTTGTGAGTTGAGTTGAGATATCCTCAAACAAATCAATTTCCTGGTATCGCTCCAGCAATTCTTTTGCAAGTTCTTTCTTCTCAACTTCCTGCTTTGCTAGAAACGAGAGCAAAGTTGCTAGTAGAGTTGCCTGTTCGCCCCCAACAACCCAACCGATGATTTCTCCTGACACCTCGATTGGATATCGGTTTTCCGTAGTTTGCTCCCCAATGCTAATTAGTTTCGTGCCGTCTACCAGTTCAATATCAATGGCAATGTTGAACTGGTAGACTAAGTTATGAAGGATAGATGGCAACTCTTTTTTGTTGAGAATCTTTCTCAAGCTAACTGCGGACATGAAACACCTCATCTAGAGCAATTTGTAAATTGACCGCATTCAAGCCAAATGAGTTATTAATTTTATTAAAAAAGGCAGGAGAAAAACTGCTCAAGGCTTGCAGGCTCGCTAACGCTGTGCTATTTGCCTCCTGCCTCCTGTCTGCTTCACTATAGTTATCGGTGTCCCTTCCCTGCGGGAGGCTCCGCGAACGGATAAGCAAGCTACGCCCAGCATCTCCAGAAAAGAGAGGAATTGTCATAGAAATCTAGCGATATAATAATTTACTAATTAGGACTAGTTTTCCCAAAAACATTAACGATATAACAACGAAGTTGAACGGGAGCAAATACCCTTAAACTCCCTGCCAAAGCCATTATTCTGTCTTTTTAACTCGCTTACTATTTGCTCGGTTCTAGAAAAACTATAAATAAATATTTACTGATTAGAGAAAGGTATAGACTTAAGTCTATGGGTTATTGATATCTCTTGGTTTACTACTCAGCAATTGGGAATCAGCACTTCGACAAGCTCAGTGTAAAACTGAAATGATCTTATTTGGTGTAGAAAAAGAAGCTGCGATCGCAGCTTCTTTTTGGACTTTTAAAAAGTATTTCGTTCAGCAGTAGCTTCAGTTAGATCCGAGAGTAGCGAAAACGAAGTCTAAGCAGTCGAAGCCAGCGTAACCATATTTGTGCAGGTAGTTCGAAGAAAGTGAAAATATCACCAAAGCCTAAATTAGTTCTGTGATGATGTAACCAGTGTCTCTCAGGAGTAGTAATAAATAGAATTTGGCATAAAATATTTACAGGCTTTGGAGTTTGCCAACCTAATACACTTATGTGTCTCCACCATACATGAAACTGACCAAGCAATAATCCAGAGATCACGCCAATGGGAGAGAAAGACCACAAGACTACTGCTATGAGTACATAAGGCAAAGCTCCCAAGATACCATCTAAAAGAACCTGGGGATTAAAAGTTAAAATAGCGTAGTGGCGGAAGTCTTTCTTCCAGGAGTGGTGCGTTTTTAAATGAAGGCTACCGAAAACGTGCTCGGGTACATGGTAAAAGAATGTAGATAGAAAATCGCCAATCAACAGTAATAACCAAGCAACAGCGATAGCCTCAAGCATTTGTACTCCTCAAGAATAGTTAAAAAAACTCCACAGAAAATATGATGCAAATGTCGTACTGTCAGCGCAGACAGCTAGTTTTTTGCTATGTAAGCAGCATCTGTGCGTCTTATGTGTCTACGCTCCAGTTAATTTGGCTCATATATGTAATTGGATTAGTTGCAATTTCATCAATCTCCCATCCTTAATGCAGTAAACAGCAACTCCTAAAAACCTCCAATTTGATTTCTAGCTTTGGGTTATTGCTAATAATACATCTTAAACCCGATGTAGATACAGTACTTTACCACAGTTACTACACAATCTTCTTACCTAAGGCATACAGCATAAGCAAAGGTTGAGTTAAAATTAGTACAAATTTAGGTTAAGACTTTGTTGAATATTGTTAATTATCAATTGATTTCAATTAAGCTGAAATCATTAATTTAATCAAAATGATATAAAGAGGTATTTTGCCAACATAACCTGAGTTATTCAGGTGAATAAAGTGGGTTTACAATCAAATAAAGATGCAGCAAAACTTGGAGGATCTAGAATTAATTAGATCCTAGAGATACTTTTTGTCAATTTAGTAATAATCTAGCTTTACCTGACATTCAATAATCAATAAACGTTGAAAATATACGGGGACTTATAGAAATTATCTTTTTTTTAAGCGCGTTTGAGTTCGCTTGTCCTTGTTGTAAACATAGGCGATTTTGCGCGTCATCCTTCTTTTGCGATCGCTGCTGCCTATGGCATGCTTCCCTCAGAAATACTGAATCGGTTCACCGCGTCAGGAATAAGGGCAAGCGTATTTTTGAGAGATATGAGTGAAAAAGAATAGACCTCTTGCAAAAATATATTTTTGCACTCTTATACCAATTTAATGTGAAGTTACACATATCTAGATCCCCCTAAATCCCCCGATAAATTGGGGGACTTTGATATGTTTTTCTGGTTCCCCCCTTTATAAGGGGAGCCAGCGCGGTCTTGGGGTTTCCCCAAGTGGAGCATCTGGCGTGGTTTCCCCCATGAGCGACTGGCGTGGGCTAGGGGGGATCGAATTCTATACAGCTTTATAAAAAATTGGTATTAGGGTAAAGGGAAAGGATTTTGAGTTTCTTTACCCTTTTCCTCTTCACCTTTACCCCGACTTTTGCCAAGAAGTCTAATGTAGAAACCTAGCAGTATTACATCTCTACAAGGGTTATGGATAACGCATATTTAACTGGAAATGTCTTTTGCTGCTATTCCACGGACTGAACAAATATCCCTACACTCATTTTGGCAAGTCCGGCAATTCTTAGTTCATTCAGCAAATCGTTGTTTCTATATCATTTATGAACAAGTTAGTAAAATATTAAAGCACATCTGCAATCTTTGTTTACAACCTGTCCTATTGAAAGGGTATCTCGGCATATTCAAAATTTAGGTTACTTTCCAGTTGGAAGGTAAAATCAGGATTTGAAGATATGATTACACGATTTATCTGTTTTAACATGAACAAAAAATGGGCGGTCAAGCGAATCACTATAAACCTGGCATCGAATGAAGCCAAGAACCTTGAAAAGTATTGTGAGCAGACAGGCAGACCAGCAACGGATGTGATTCGAGAGCTCATTCGAGCTTTGCCACTGACGAAATGAAAGTATATTTGCGAACCATGTCACTTTAGTTCATTCTCAAAATCTAAGTATGAGAATTTGGTTGAATTGGAGGTGTTAAATTAAGGAGTGGTAATTTATTGTGATAATTGAGAAAGACATAAAAATTTAGTCAAGACTTGCTGCGCCCGCCGCAAACGAGCGCAGCACGTCAAAGATAAGATGAAATGATAACTATTATTGAGTTGCACAATGAAGGCTGAGAAACTGTTTCTGTACCTTGGCGACTATTGTTATTTTGTTATCACTTCCGTCAAAGAATAATTTCTAACCTTCGTTTTTTAGTATTTTCGCAACAAACAACAGCATTGAAATAGCAAATATTCAGTTATGAGGGTATAATTTATGATTAGTGCTCTTGAATTATTCGCGTCAGAGTAAAGTTGAAAACCTTTATCCAACTACTTTAGCTATGACTCATCTATAACAAATGCTCTGCACATTTAGCGTGAAAAGTCAAGGCAAGGCTTGAATAAGTTCCCGAATCACATCTATTGCTGGTCTACCTGTCTGTTTACAATACTTTTCCAGGTTTTGGGCTTCATCTGATGTTAAGTTTAAGGTAATTCGCTTCAGCGCCCTTTTTTTAGTGGAGGTCGCCAAATGGGGAAATTTAAGTGCAGCAGTTTTATTCATTGATTGATAGGCTAGATGTATACAACGTTTCCTTATCAAGATTGCCAATTCTGAACTGTCTTTACCAGTGAAAATCGAGATTTTGAGATTGAACTTAAGCTTTACATCCGAAAAATATTACTGAAAACTCCAAGTATTAAATAATTAGTGCCACACGTAAACAATCTGCTATTACCCAAGTGCAAGAAGTATTCGGCTGAAGAATGATGTCAGCAATGCTCTACAGTCTAGGTTGTCTGTTGAGCAGGCGATGTTGAATTACTGAGACAAGTTAATTGCCAAAGGTAGTTTTCATTAGAAAATAATTTGGTAATATACCTGTTTTAAATCCTCTGCGACATGAGATTATTCGCTTGTTATAACTATCACCTCATATTTATAACAACCTAGTAGATAATTCCTTTTAATTAAAGATGATTATACGAACAGTGAGTTAATACATGACTTTACCGAATTGGAGACGCAAGCGTGGCGTTGCACTTACTACCAAAGGTTTACAAAGAATTAAGGAAGCAAAGCATGAGTCAGAAGTAAAGGAAAACTTTGGAAACAGATATACTCTTGAAGATATAAGTGCGCGCTCTGGTTTATATTCCGCTACCATCTCGAAAGTTTTAAATCGGGAAGGTGGAGTTGACAAACAGACTATTGAGAAGCTTTTCTCGGCTTTTTACTTAAAAATAGATAAAAGTGACTATTCAAGCTCAAATACTCGTCTAGATTGGGGAGAAGCTATCTTTAACTCAGTTTTTTATGGGCGTACAGAAGAACTTACTACGCTAGAGCAATGGATTCTCAATGAACATTGCCAATTGGTTGCACTATTGGGAATAGGAGGCATTGGTAAAACGACACTATCTGTTAAACTTGCTCAAAAAATTCAGGACAACTTTGAGTATGTGATCTGGCGATCGCTACGAGAAGCTCCGCCTGTTAAAAGTGTTCTCAGTAATATAGTCCAATTTTTATCTGAGGAACAGGAAACAGAAGGTAATTTACCAGAAAGCTTTGGCGATCGCGTATCGCGACTACTATATTATTTACAAAATCATCGCTGTTTGGTGATCCTTGATAATGCAGAATCAATTCTTCGCAGTGGTAGCCGCGCCGGACTTTATCGAGAAGGATATGAGCAATATGGTGAGCTTTTAAGACGGGTAGGAGAAGCAACTCACCAAAGCTGCTTGGTGCTGACTAGTCGTGAAAAACCTAGAGAAGTGGCATTATTGGAAGGACAAGCGTTACCTGTTCGCTCATTGCCACTAAGTGGATTGAAGGTGGCCGAAGGGCAAGAAATTTTAAAACTCAAAGGGCTATCGGCGGCAGATGATGAATGCAAAGTAATAATTGAACGTTATGCAGGCAATCCATTAGCGCTGAAGATCGTTGCCACTACCATTCAAGATATCTTTAATGGTAATATGACTAACTTTTTGCAACAAGACACGGCTGTTTTTGGAGACATTCGCGATATTTTAGAGCAGCAGTTTGAGCGCTTGTCAGATTTAGAAAAAGACATAATGTACTGGCTAGCGATTAATCGGGAGTCGATTACACTCTCAGAGTTGCGAGAAGATATTGTATCACCACTACCACAAGCAAAATTACTTGAGGCTGTGGAATCTTTAGGAAGGCGATCGCTAATCGAGAAGGCTACGCCTACACTCATTGAAAAAGCTGGATCACTTTTTACTCTCCAGCCTGTGGTTATGGAGTATGTCACTAGTAGATTGATAGAACTCGTCTGTGAAGAGATTGTTACTCAGAATATTGATTTATTCAGGTGTCATGCTCTGATGAAGGCAAGAGGTAAAGACTATGTTAAAGATACTCAAATTCGTCTGCTCATCAAACCAGTTATAAATGGGTTACTTAATGTCTTAAAAAGTAAAAAAAACATTGAAAATCAATTAACCAAAATTATAGTAAGCCTACGAACAGAATCTCCGTTAGAACCAGGATATACGGCTGGTAATATTTTTAATCTGCTTTGTCATTTAGAGACTGATCTAACTAGCTATGATTTTTCTTATCTAACGATTTGGCAAGCAGATCTTCAAGATGTAAATTTGCACAATGTAAATTTTACTCATGCCAATCTAACTAGATCTGTTTTTGCTGACACCCTGGGTGGGATGTTTTCGGTAGCCTTTAGCCCTAATGGAAAACTTATAGCTACGGGTGATACTAATGGAGAGATTCATTTATACCAAGTTGCGAACGGTGAACAACTTCTCACTTGTAAAGGGCATAGTGGTTGGATTTGGTCAGTCGCCTTCAGTCCTGATGGTCAGATTATTGCCAGTAGCTGTAATGACCAAACAATTAAGTTGTGGGACGCTAGCACAGGCCAATGTCTTCAGACTCTCAAGGGTTACAGTAATGGATTTGGGTTAATAGCCTTTAGCTCAGATGGTCGTATAATAGCCGGTGGGAGTGAAGACCAAACAATTAAATTGTGGGATGTTAACACAGGTCAATACCTCAGAATTTTAGAAGGACATGGTAATAGAGTGTCCTCAGTCGCGTTTAGTCCAAAAGATCATCACATTCTTGCTAGTAGCAGTGACGATCAAACCCTCAGACTGTGGGATATCAACACAGGTCGATGCATTATGATCTTGGAGGGTCACACAGGTTGGGTTTGGTCACTTGCTTTTAGCCCTGATGGTTATACACTGGCAAGTAGTTCTCATGACAAAACTTTGAAACTGTGGGATGTCAGCACAGGAATATGTCTTCAGACTCTGCGGGGTCATATTAACTGGGTACATTCCGTAGCTTTTAGTCCAGATGGTCAGACAATAGCGAGTGGTAGTGAAGACCAAACAGTGAGATTGTGGGATGTGAGTACAGGTAAATCCTTCAAAAAACTACAAGGGCATGGTTGTCGGGTGTGGTCAGTAGCCTTTAGTCCAGATAATTGTACAGTTGCTAGTGTAAATGATGACCAAATGGTAAAGCTGTGGGATATCAGTACTGGCCGTTGCCTGAAGACCTTGCAGGGTTATAGCAATAGAGTATGGTCAGTCGCTTTTAACTTAGACGGTCAGATTCTTGCTAGTGGCAGTAATGACCAAACAGTAAAATTGTGGGATACTACTACTGGCAAGTGTTTTAAAACTTTGTTAGGACATAAAAGCCGAGTCACATCAGTCGCCTTTAGTCCCAATAGTCATATTCTTGCCAGTGGCAGTGAAGATCAAACAGTAAAATTATGGGATGCTAGTACTGGTAGATGTCTCAAGACTTTGCGGGAACACAAAAATCGGATCACATCAGTCACTTTCAGCCCTGAAGGTACAATTTTAGCTAGTAGCGGTGATGACCAAACTGTAAAGCTGTGGGATATTAATACAGGTCAATGCATTAAGACATTCCAAGGACATACAGGTTGGGTTTGGTCAGTTGCTTTCAGTCCTGATGGTAATTACCTAGCTAGTGCTTGTCATGACCAAATAGTGAGGCTGTGGGATGTCAGCACAGGCCAATGCTTTCAAACTTTGCATGGTCATACTGACTGGGTATGGTCAGTCACTTTCAGTCCTGATAGTACCATACTTGCTAGCAGTAGTGGCGATCAAACAGTGAAGCTATGGAATATCAAAAATGGTCAGTGTTTGAAAACTTTAGAAGGGCATAGTAATTCTGTATACTCAGTAACATTTCAGGCTGAAGGTGGCATACTTGCTAGCGGCAGTGGTGATCAAACAGTGAAGCTCTGGGATGTTAGAAACGGTCAATGCCTCAAAACTTTGTCGGGACATACTAGATGGGTTTGGTTAGTGGCCTCTTCTAGCGATGGTTCCACTATAGCCAGTTGCAGTGAAGATGAGACAATTAAGCTTTGGGATATTTCAACAGGTAAGTGCATAAAAACTTTGAGAAGTTATAGACCCTATGAAGGTATGAATATCACTAACATTACAGGGATAACCGAGGCAACCATAGGAACTCTGAAAACTTTAGGAGCGGTTGAGCATTGAGAAAAGTTAGTAAATACAAAGGATAAATAAACGCGAATATTTTGAAAAACATTCAAAAATTTCAAGTCCTGCTTTTGCTGACTGATCTTAAAAACAAATATTCCTTTTTGTTGATCTACTGATCATAATTTAGGCAGCTATCTATGTTTCAGAAACCCAACTATACCTAAAGTACCAATGACTATTAGTCCTAATACTGGAGAAGGTTCAGGGATAGATCCTAGTTTCAGTGCTGAAAATGCTAATTCTGCAATGAGCTTATGAGTAGTGGTAGTGGGATGAACTTGATCCCAAAATAAAAATTCATCTGGAGTACAAGCAACAGGTTGCTTAGAAATATTTATGGGCACCACCGATAAATCCCCTATGCAAGAGTCGGTCACATTCGTGAACCCGAATTCTGCTGGAGTCGCAATCATTCTATTGTATAAGGAATCAACATCAAGAGAGATAATGTTAATATCAGAACCTAGCTTCTGATTCAGAAAGCTAAGATTTGCCCTCAATTGGGAATTATGTATACTGCTATAAGTCTTAAGTATGCTAGAAGTTTGATTACTGCCGCCTGTAACTGGGAAATTACCCAAATTTGGCTGGTTAACTACCATAATATCTTTAGCACCCACAGCAGCAAGTGCTTTCACCGCCCCAATTAAATTTGTGACCGCCTGGGTAGGGTTTGGAGAGCCACCAAAAAAGTAATCTAAATAATCATTAGTACCAGCCCATACAATATAGAGGGAGTTTGGATCAGCAGACTGGTTTGCTAAGGTAAAGTTGTTGATTTGTTGTTGTAATCCCGGTAGACTTTCTACCCCGATGTTCTCGAATCCTGTGGTTGCACCACCATAAGCAAAGTTAGTTTTGGGATTAAACTTTATCCCTAGATCGGATGCGAGATATTCTACCCAGATTGAACCATTGGAAAACCGGCCATTAAAGTACGATGAACTTGGAGGAATAGCTTCTTCTGTAGCACTAAATACATTACCTGTATCAGAGAAACTATCACCAAAGATAACAATCTCATCATAATTTTTTGCCAAAACTTTGGATGGAAATGTGAAAGATAACAGGAAAAGTGCTGTTGCGATAATTTTTTTTTGCACTGTCAACTTGTAAATAAACGTTTCAATCTTGATAGATTATTTTAATAAGAAATTATGCTCATGTTTCCAATATTTTTTACTGCTGAGTTGGATTCTTGGAGAGGGGCAGTACCTAATGCTACTTTGCCCCAACGGATTACACTTGCAGAAGCAACTCCTGCTGCACCATAGCCATAGATGAGAACCAGGTCATTTTCGCAAATCTTGCCCAGTTGTGCAGCATGGTAAAGATTGGCAACAGTGAGAACAGGCCCAATATTTGCATATTGGGGGAATAGGTTGAGCGTGCGCTTTGGGTCGATTCCTAAAACGCGTGTGCAGAAGCTAGCAAACCATGCAAACGGTGTATTGAAAAGAAAAAAGTCGATTTGCTCGTAAGTTACACCAGCAGCAACAGCCGCACCCATGCAACAAGTATGCAGAAGCCCCTCAGCTGTCTCGCTTAATACATTTTTCGCATGTTTGGGAAGCTCTATGCGAATCTGTGGATTACCTGGCTTTTCGCCCATAATATTTAAGTAAACAAGATCGCCTATGTTACCAGTATGAACCGTCTTAGTGCCAAGTATTCCCTGATTAGGTTCGAGTAAACCGATAACAAAAGCTCCAGCACCATCGCCAAGAAACCATGAGATGGTATTGTCTTCATCAACAAAGCGAGAGTAAGTGCATGAGATCACAACCAAAATATTACGATATTCTCCTGCACGTACTAGAGCACAGGCAGTTTGTAGCGCCACTGGAGTACTGCCGCATGAACCATCAAGATTCCATGCTGCGCCTTGCAGATTCAGTTTTTGAGCAAGGAAAGCAGCATTGCCAAAGCCGATTTGTTCAGGCCAAACTGAGGCAACAATCATGAGATCAACATCATCAGAAGAAAGCTTTGCTGCGTTCAGGGCATCCTTGGCCGCGCGATACTCTAGGGTTAGTGAAGACTCTTTTGAACCGAGTACCCATCGCTCAACAGTTCCACGAAAGGGATCTGAGAGATAGGGCATCATTTCTTGATCAAAGTCGTTGCTGGGGGTGGATTCAGAAAGTGAAAACAGCCTTGCCAAGCTTTTTTGTTCAGCCTGAGCCACCAAGTCAGGGTATTTTTCTCGGTAATAATCATTAGTACGTCTAACGCTCGGGCAGCTAACTGCGATCGCCCGAATCCCTACTGGTTGATTCACCATAACTAATCTCCTCTGAGTAATTCGTAGCGCCTTGCGAAATTAGACTATCGAGACGGCTTCCTATTGGTGCAGAACTAGTAGGTTCAATGAGTACATCAATAACAAACGGACGAGGCGATGCCATCGCTTTTTCTAATGCCGCCTGGATGTCGTACTCCCTTTCAACACGGATACCATCAGCTCCCATCCCCTGAGCAATCTTGACGAAATCCGCCTGGGGAATTGTTGCATCTATGTCGGTGAAGCCCAAATACGTCATTCCCTGTTTGCACATATTGTAACGCCCGTCGTTGAGTACAATCCAGATAGCGGGAATTTGGTATTCTACCGCAGTGTTTACTTCGCTGTTCATGAGCATAGCACCATCCCCGACAATCGCAACCACCTTGCCATTCCCTGCTAAGGCGGCACCTACGACACCAGTCACAAAATGTCCCATAGACCCGAAGCCTGTGCTGATTCGGAAACGAGAAGGTTTGGCAAATCGCAGCAGGTGAATTGCCCAAACCAACGAGTTACCGACTTCGGTCATGACAATTGCATTGCTTTGTTCGATAATCACCTGTTGAATCATATTCATAAGCACATCTGGTCGTACTTTTCCGTCAGCACGTGGATGGATTACATCGCGTTTTGATGGCAATAACGGGAGTTTTGATATGCCAGGACGATCAGGAAAGTACTTCAGTAATGCTTTGACAAATACTCTCACATCAGCATGGACGGCAAAAACTTCGACAGATGGGTACGCGGTTCCTGGTACTTCTGGGTCTATATCGACATGTAAAAAGCCTTTCCGAGGAGCCATCATTGGGTTCCAAAAGGAGGTCAGTTCACCCAAGCGTGTTCCTAAAACTAATGTTCGTAAAGGACGGTACTCCTGCATATACCTCAAAACCGACTCATGCCCACCGAAGCCAGTAACACCTACAAACTGAGGATGATCCTCAGGAAAAATACCTTTGCCCCGTGGTGAACACATCACCGCCGCTCCTGTTCTCTCGGCTAGGTGGCGAATCTCTTTTGCAGCACCCCGTGCCCCGAAACCTACCCAGATGGCAAACGGTTCCTCAGATAATAATCGGACACATTCGGCGATTGTTTCCTCAGTTGCTGTTGCTCCACTGTGAGATAGAGTTACTCGTGGCAATGATGTCTTTAGTAAAGTTGTCTGGATATTTGTAGGAATACTTATATGAGCTACGAATCCTCCTGGTTGTCCTAGTCCAAGGGCAAGCCTTCGAGAAACCTCTGTGAGTTCATCGCTGGATTCGAGAGTGGTTGCATAATGGAATATTTGCCCAGAAGTAAAAATCCCGGCACTAGGCATTGTGTAGGTGCTAGTTTCTTGGCAAGCCCACCGTCCACGCTGTGGTGCTGAGGTCGAAGCTGAGACAAAAATCACCTTAGCGCCCTCCCAACGAGCAGCTAATAGCCCTGTCAAAGCGTTGGTGATTCCTGGCCCTGTAGTAGTGAATACCACAACTGGGCGATCGCTAGCAAAATACGCTTCAGTGGCTGCAAAAGCTGCTCCAGCTTCGTGGCGAAAGTGCAGCACCTGGATGGAGCTTTGATGTAATGCAGCCCACATTGGGGCGATCGCGCCTCCCGAAACACCAAAGGCATACCGTACTCCCATCTCTTTCAGGATTTTTACCACTGCCTCTGCTACCGAAAAAGTTACGGTTGACTTGCTAAGAGATGGCTGTTTAGTGAAGTTTAATTGTTCAGTGGTATTCTCTTGTGTATCCTGAAATTTAACATCCATACAAACTATACTTAGGTATAATTTTCTTGTGGAATAACATTATCCCACACACTAAACTTAAGTAATATCAATTTTTTGGATAACACTCATAGAACTTCGGTTAACACTGCTCTCTAACGCAGCTGGTAACGATGAAAACCACTGAGTATTTTTACTTATCTGAAGACTCAGCACTAAGTCAGGTAAAACGACCTTAACGCTCTATGTTGCCAATGTTTGGGCAACCAATAGCCTGATATGGAACAAATGTTCAAAGACTTAAATAACACTGGATTGGCGATGCCTGCCGCGAGCTGCGCCAATGCAGATGGGTTCACCCGTCTTTTGGTTTATGAAAACTGAACACTACTAATCAAGCTCTGGAATATAAAAAGGTGATTAATTTCAATCAGTACAAAGCTTTAACTTTCGATTGTTACGGAACCCTAATCGATTGGGAGAATGGCATCTTAGGAGTGCTAAAGCCACTTCTAGGAGCAAATAACACTAATTTGGATGACGATCAAATTTTGGAGCTTTTTGCTGAATTTGAAGCAGAACTCGAAATTGGAGAATATCTCAAATATCGAGAAGTATTAAAGAGAGTAGTCCAGAAATTTGCTGAACGATTTGTCTTTGAGCCAACTGCTGAAGAACTAAATTCACTTGCCGATTCAATTCAACATTGGCTACCTTTCCCTGATACAATTGATGCACTTAGAGCTTTAAAGCAAAAGTTTCAGTTGGTAATTATCTCAAACGTAGATGACGATCTCTTTGCTTTCTCGGCAAAGCAATTGCAGGTGGAATTTGATCAAATAATCACAGCAGAACAGGTAAAAAGCTACAAACCCTCCTTAAACAATTTCAGACTAGCTATTGAGAGAATTGATTTGCCCCTAGAGCAGATATTACACGTTGCTGCTAGTGTATATCACGATATCGTTACAGCCAAATCCCTGGGACTATCAACAGTCTGGGTAAACCGTCGAGCAGAGCAAGGGGTTGGTACTAACTTACCAGCAGTCAGTCAACCTGATTTAGAAGTACCTGATTTGAAGACTCTCGCTGCTTTAAGTTCACAGTAATTTGCTGATTTGAATTTAATCAAGGGAGAAATAAAAAGTAGCATCTAAAAAGTATTCATCAGCATGGCTTAGGCGCTCCTCTATTACCTAAATATCAACATAGAGGCAATCAACAAATTTTTGCATAAGTCGTGATTGAGTGATTTTATCGCATTTTTGCGCGAAAATAGCAAAAAATTGCCGAGAGTATAGGGAGATGCCAAAGTAAGAATCTGTTGTTAAAAAACGAAACAGGGATTGCAACATAGATTGATTCTGTCTTACTCTGGAAAAACTACTATGCCAGTTTAAGTTCCTAAAGTTTGGGAACCACAGCACATAACTGGCTCTCCTTTCCTCAGCGCCCTGCCATAAACTTGTTCAATACAACACTTTGATAGCCTAAAACGATGAAAGCATCTGCTAATTTCGACTTTGAAGACGAGAAATTCAATGCACCGCCTTCTCAAGTCATCCCTTGGTGTCAGATGATTAATCCTCGGTATGGCACAGATGGCATACAATCCCACGGTTTGGCGATTAAGCTAGATAATGCTAAGGCTGTCGGCTTTGTACCAGATGATAATTGGCAGCAAGTGGAGCATGAATTTACCTCTGGAGTCGAAACGGTCTTTATTACTGCTACTCCACGGTTGGTTTTAGTGCGTCGGGGGCCATTGTCTGTTAAAGACCGGGAAAGTGGTCTAAAACTGGGTACGCTCAAAGAGAATTATGATGCTTTTTTAGCTGACAAACTTAAATTTAAAACCTTTACTCGCTATCTAATTTTTATAGTGGGTGAAAATCAAAAGTTTTTACATGAATCACCACTACAACTAACACTTAATGGTGCTGCCGGAGCGAGTTTCAGCAAAACCTACTGCGAATATCAACAAGGCAAAGTAGTTAGTGGATTTGTCGCTGAACTAGAAAAAGCTTATGCTGTTTACCGCAAGCAACCTTTAACACCAAAAGGCCCTTTATTCCATGCTCACGGGATTTTTTGCCCGATCATTGAGTGTGAAGAAAGAGGCATTGAACCAAATACAGTTCTGGTAGCTTCAACTGTAGACTATAAACATCCGACGGTAGGGACTTTAACACAATATTTAATTGCTTCTGATTCTCTTGAGTCTGCAATGATTTGTAAGACTTTTGAAGAATACAAAGATTTTGGGAAGGAACCTGTCAAATCAGAAACGCCTAAATTAGCAATGGCTGGAGTTTCCAACTCTTATGTTTATGCTGATGAAGATGATTTTGCTTATCCGCCGTATTAGGTGGGAGCAGGGGAGCAGGGGAGCAGGGGAGCAGGGGAGCAAGGGAGAAGAATCAGCACCCTTCCCCTCTGTCTCTTTCCAATGCCCAATGCCCTATTCTTTTAGAAGCAAATAATATAGTAAACCATTACCGCCTGTGATGCCAGCGCGATCGCCTGCTAGTTTACCAGACCCCATGAAATAATCCACCCGTCCGGGGCCTTTGATGGCGCTTCCTGTATCCTGATCGAGTACAAAGCGGCTGACGGTACGCCTCTCTAATTTGCCACCACCAGCAGGATAGGGAAATGAGTTGTAAATCAGCGCTAGCGCTCCCGGTGGCATGAGAGACTTATCTGTAGCAATAGAACGTTCTGCTGTTACTGGCACATGAATACTACCAGTAGCTCCTGTACCGCCTGTTTCTTGGAAGAAAATAAAACGTTCCCAGCGTGGCAGATAATTGCTCAACTCCTGCGGCTTTGCCCGGAAGTAACTAATCATCCGTGGCATTGTCAATCCTGATAGTGGAAGTTTGCCATCTTTGGCTAGTTCTTTGCCGATACTAGTCCAAGGGTAATCAGTTCCACCTGCATAGCCAACTGAGGTTGTTTTGCCATTGGTTAATTTAATTTGGGCAGAACCTTGGATATGTACCATGTATGCATCTAGGCGATCGCGGAACCAAAGCAGTTCTAAACCGCGTAACTTGCTCTTATTCCCTTTTAAACCATCCTTCCCTTCCAAATCTATTCGTTTTGGGTGGGGTTTGGGCCATTGGCTGAAATCAGGTGGCAGGCGATAAAGGGGATACTTATATATTGAAGTCCTAACACGGCTGGCGGTGTAAACAGGTTCGTAGTAAGCAGTGAATTTAACAGTACCCTTGCCATCGTTTCCCACAGACTGGTAGAAGACAAACTCCCTGCGGACAGCAGCTTGTAATTGCGCTGCTGACTTAGAACTGACAACCAGTTGGCGGAAGCGTACCAAACTCCGACGGACGCGATCGAGGGTAATTTCCTTCATAGGATAATTTTGATATGCTGCGATCGCCTCATTCTTCGTTAGGTAAAGCAGACTGTTATCAATGGAAGCCAACAACGCATTGCGATCGCCTCCGGTGGGCGAAGCGCCAACGCCTGTTCTACCTCCTTGACCCCAAATTTGCTCATCCCAACCCAAGCAAGTCGGCCGGAGTGTACAATCGCTGCCGATAGCAATTGGTTTTAGGGGCGGCGTTACTTCAGGAGTAATTGGTATTGGTATAGGCGAGAAATCGGGAGTAGTCGGTATTGGCAACGGCAGTAAGTTAGGAACCTGAGCAACAGCCGACCACAAAGGGTTTATAAGGGCAATTCCCAGACTCAAGGAAAGGAAAGCAAGGGTTTTTCTCATCATTTAGTTGAATCTTTCAACACTGGAACTAAAAACGGGTTCTACCCGGATTGCGACGATCCGAGAAGGGCGTATTACCATATATTCCCCTTGAATATTTTTGATCGGCACGCTAATAAAGTCATTAGAAGCAGATTTTGGCACAAGTTCGCCACTATACCACTTCTGAAACTCTTGGATAGTGGGAAAACGTACTTCTTCCCGGTGGCCGCTTTCCAGTAGGAGATATACGGCATATTCATTTGGAGTTCTAGGCATAAGAGTTGAATCATTTAAAAAACATTCAACCCATTGTTAACCACGTAACCCCCGAATGAAAAGGGTAAGCATACGGGAGGTTGGCAGCAGAGGCAGAAGGGGCAGAGGAACTGCGGACGCACAAAGGAAAATAATAATCAATGCTCAATACTTCGACTACGCTCAGTACAAGTGCTCCATACCCCATACCCAATCCCCAATAACTCTTCACTTTAGACGCTTAATCCCATAACCGGTTCCTTAAAAAATTTAAGTTTACATTAGTTGCATAAGTATCTAATTAACCTCTGATAAGTAATTGACATTGTTGAAAAATAGTTATTCAAAAGGGAAAAATTATGAAACTTTACTATCGTGGTCTGAGCTACGAATACGACCCAAATAAAGTTGACAGCAAAAAAACAGAACAGCCGTTTCAACCAGTTCCTCAACTGGGGTTAGCTTATAATTTGATGTACCGTGGCATTAACTATCGTGTTGATCCAAATTCTAAATCAGCAGAAGTTCCTTTACCACCAGAAGCCTATAAATTAAGCTTTAGAGGAATCACTTACTTTGTAAACAAAACTTCACTAGGAGAAGTTAGTATAGCTTCTCAACCAGTAACAACTTCCAAAGTTGAGGCACTACCAATTTCTAAGGAATTAAAGCTTCAACAATAATATGGCTGCAAGCCGATTTGGAGTCTAGGGAATCATGAACTTCTAGTAAAATCCTCAAAAAACCTTGAGCTTTCAGCACTATCGTACCTAATTTATGTCTCAACAAACCTTACCAAAGCTGGTAGTTGTGCCAAGATTAATTTGAGGACTTAAAACTTGTGACCCAATGTTAGGACAATTATTAGACGGACGTTACCAAGTCCTCCAAGTTTTAGGCGGAGGTGGATTTGGTCAAACCTACATAGCCCAAGATACCCATCGACCAGGTTTCCCAAAATGCGTTGTCAAACACCTTAAGCCTGTCACTCGTAGCCCTAAATTTCTCGAAACTGCTAGACGGCTATTTAACAGTGAAGCAGAAACACTAGAAAAACTAGGCAACCATGACCAGATTCCTCGGCTTTTAGCTTATTTTGAAGACAATCAAGAGTTCTTCTTGGTGCAAGAGTTCATTGAAGGACATACTCTAAAAGCCGAACTATTCCCCAATCAACGTTGGAGAGAAGAGCAAGTAATTCAACTGCTTGAACAGGTGTTGAGTATTCTGCAATTTATTCACAGCAACAACGTTATCCATCGAGATATCAAGCCGGACAATATAATTAGGCGGGAACAAGACGGTAAGTTAGTACTGATTGACTTTGGTGCTGTCAAACAAATCCAAACTCAACTGCTGACAATTTCAGGACAGACGGGGGCTACTATTATCATTGGCACCCCAGGATATATGTCTACAGAACAGGGGCAAGGTAAGCCCCGCCCCAACAGCGATATTTATTCCTTGGGTATTATTGGTATTCAATCACTAACGGGGTTACATCCGATAAACTTTCAGGAAGACCCAAATACAGGAGAAATTTCTTGGCAGCATCAAGCTAATGTCAGTTCTGAGTTGGCATCTGTGCTATCTAAGATGGTGTTACACCACTTTAAACAGCGCTATCAGTCTGCGGCTGAAGTTCTACAGGTGCTTAAGCATCTTGATACTAAACTAGAAGCACCATCACTTCAATCATTATCTGTTACACAACCGCCTCAAACTTCATTTTCTCAACAAAACTCAATTGGATATCCTGCTTCTATCCTGTCTGCGGAGAGTTACAACCGCTTGGAAACAATTCTTTTAGAATTTGTTGGCCCTGTTGCCTCAAGATTACTAAAACAAGTTGCGGCATCAGTACCCAATTTGGAAGAATTAATTAATCAATTAGCCCTTCATCTTCGAGTAAATCAACAAATTGATTTTAAGAAGAAAACAATATTTCTCCTAGAAAAACCTACTTTACTACAGGAATTTAGTAATCAGTCTGGAATTAAGTCGAATAATTTACCAAGTCAAGAGCTTCAAGTAATCAGTGACAGTTTTGTGAATCAGTGTGAGCGGGAATTGGCTAATTTTATTGGCCCAATAGCTAAGTTTTTAGTCCAAAAAGCTGTTAAATCTTCTGGTCAAATTTCTCGTGAAGAATTTGTCAAAAATTTAGCATTACAAATTCCCGATACTCAAAAAGCTTTGCAATTTCAGCAACGCCTACTCTCTTGATTTTTTAAATATTAAGTTTTTCTCTCTGTGAATTAAAAATTATCAATTTTGGCTATTTAACATCTCCAGAGCTATTTTTAAACTAGCTTTCATCCGATTAAATGCTTCCGCTAATCCGCCAATTTCATCATTAGAGCTTTCTTCAAAATCTGCGCTCATATCACCAATACTAACTTTTTGAGCTATTTTCTCTATTCTTCTAATACGGTGAATTACATATTTTTTGATTAAGAAGTTAGTTAAGAAAACTACGAGCGCAAAGATTGTAATTAAAAGCCCCATTATCAATATCCAAGCACGTCTTGCATTGGCAAAAATTTCTTGAGAAGGAACAGAGATTATTTGGGCAGAAACAATCTGATTGAGTTGCCAACCAAAACCATTTTCTGACCCATAAGTTGCCAACTGGGTTTTAGGAGCCTGATCGGGTGTAGAATGACATCGCAAGCATTTCTGTTGTGTAATTTTTAGTGGTTGTGCAATGTAAAATACTTCGCCTTCTGGGAAATTGCGAAAGCCTGTAATTTCTAAAAGTTTGGAATCGTTACGAAAACGCTCTACAAGTTGAGTTTCAAAATTATCAGCTTTATCTGCTAAATTAGTTGGATTAAGTGTTGCATCTTTATGAAAAAAGTTTTTAAATTCAGGCTTTTTACGAAAATTTTCAAAAACCTCTTTAGAGGAAAAAGTTGGCACTACTTCAGGTATGAACGTTGGGTGAGTTTCAATTCTAGGTTCTAATAAAGGATTTATCCGATTTTGTGTATAGTTTCTAACTGCGTTCACCATTTGGATGAGAATTTGTGCTTGAGAAGTTACTTCATTTTGCGCTCTCCCTTGAAGTACACTGGATAAGGCAATGCCACTTCCCAAAATACTGACTATGAAAACTAATATTAAAAGTAAGTTAAATTTAGCACCTATTTTTAAGTTTTTTAACGTAATGTTGTTCAACATAACTTAACCAACGAAATGTTACTTGAGTTGTTTAATATTTATTTATACCTAGTTTAAAAATGTCTCAAAAATATTTAAATAAATATTAACTTTTTACTGTAATATAACCTACTTAGGCAACAGTGATTATCTAAATTAGTCCTGAAATCCAAGTTAGTTCCTTAACCATAATTAATGATGTCTTTGCGATTTTCCCGTCGGTTATTTCTGTTTCATCTGCTAGGTTTTACATTTGTTGCCTGCCAATCAAAACCATTTGAGGGTACGCTAACCATTGGCGTTATTAATTATGGTGGAGGCGAACAGATAATTAACCAATATGCCAAATTCAATAGTTACTTGGGTGAAAAGACAAATGCATATATTCAGCTAGAGCCTGTTTTCAATGAAAATAGAGCGGTTGAACGTCTTGAGGCTCGTGCTTGGTCATTGGTATTTGCTCCACCGGGTTTAGCAGCTATTGCGATCGCACGCTACCAATATGTTCCCCTATTTCCTTTAATAGGTATTAGTAATTTGCGCTCTATCTTCGTTGTTCGCAAAGATAATCCGATAACCGACTTGAAACAGCTACAAGGTAAAACAGTGGCTTTAGGACAGTTAGGTTCAGCAACAGGATATTATTTACCTCTTTACAATCTTTATGGTACAACACTAGCTGACATCCTATTTGCACCCACACCCAAAGCGGCTCTAGAATTGGTTGCTCAAGAAAAAGCGATCGCTTGTGCCGTCTCGGAGGCAGAATTAAGCCTCTACGCTTCACAATTTGCCCCAACCGAATTTCGCATACTATTTAAAGACCCTCATTATGTACCATTAGGTGTAGTCTTGATTGGGCCGAATATAGAACTTAACCGTCAAGAGTTTATCCGCAAAGTGATGAGCGATTCACCTTCAGGTTTAGCTGAAGAAGTGGGGTATGTACCCAATGGACAAGTACCAGATTACAAATACATGATTTCTGTGGTTGATCGGGTAAGCTCAATTACTTCTCAACTCCAAAAAAAGCCTGTTCGTTTATTTTAAGGTTTAGCATTAGTCATTAGTGAATAACTAATGCCTTATACCCATTATCTTGCTCAAAAAAACAATTTGAATCTTGTTAGCTGGTTTTCAATAGTTCCTGTCAGAATTTTATTCAGTTCTGTGGTATCTTGAAATTGCAAAATTTGCTGTGTGGGTAAGTCGAAAGAAAATTGCCCTTCAAAGTCTGGGCGTTGCATTTGCGCTAGTAAAATCTGTTCAGATCGCTTACTTTGGATGGCATAGCCAATCTCAATACAAACATTCGGACTCGGAATTAATTGCGGTGCTTCTTTACCATCAATACTAGCAATGGAAGTGGTGTCAGCAATAAATAATAAACTCTTACGAATTTTTCGCATAATCGTGCGGTTAATTCGTACAGGCGCACCGCTAGGACGAGAGGATTCTATTAATGTTAGAGGAAGGCGCGATCGCAAATTTAAACTATCCAAACTTTTTCGCAGTTCTTCTCTAAGAACATTTGTTGCTGCGGCATACTCAGTTTGAGATGATAAAAAAATCGTTGGTTCTAACTGAGCCAACACTGCCTGCTTAGTAAAATAAATTTCATGACTAATCAAGTCAATATTAGAGACGCAATAACCACCACTACCTTCAACATAAAATTCAATATTTTCCCCTTCTAGATAGCGCCCAAACCAAGTTGATTTCTTAACTTCGTCACTTTCTTCCAAAAAATCTGCTCGCAATGCTGATTTCAGCAGGCTTTTTTTGCTTAAGCGAATGTCTGGCGGACGTTTTTCCAGTTCTGGAATCGGCTCATAATCCTGTAGATACCACGCTCTGAGCGCAATAATTGACATAAGACGCTATTTTAACTGTTTCTCGCTATTCAACTTCGTATAATCTTACACCAGAGGAGACTTTATTGTTAGACTTCTCTTTAAACACAACAACACCCAAACCTCTACTCTCTGAACTATCTCCTCTCCTTGTTTATCTTACGCAGGGATGTAATAACTTTCATCGCTTTTGTAAACAAGTAATGAAAATCAGTTACAGTGCCCCTTAATCTTCCATATTTGAGGAAACAGCAGTTTTCGCGTTGGGTGTTGCAGTGTGTTGACGAGACAGATGTAAGTTAAACAGCGCCTTTTACCTCTTACTAATATTCCAAATGCAGCTGTTATATCTGCCAGGGAAGCTTGTTGTAGTCGCTTCAATTATCAGATTATCACTTATGGGTGAGAGGAATTTTTTTTGCAACTAAACTTTACTTTTAAATTATTTTTAATCAAATTTAATATATTTCCCACTCTCAATAAATTATAAACCTTTATTTAGTTTATTTTTAATAAAATTCTCATCTATCTTTTGGATGAATTGGAAAATCGCTCAGTCAATTTTTAAGTTTTGAAACTAATAATTGAGTGTTAGCAATAGTTATTCTTCCCCTGCTTCCCCTGCATCCCCTGCTTCCCCTGCCTGCCTTAACAGATAAATTTCCTTAACTGAACTGTATTAGCATCCCAACTTCCCACTCCCTGTTCCTCTAACTTTAGTTAACTATTTTCGCTAGAGGCTTGATAGGAATCTCAATCCAGAACTCTGTACCTTTGCCAAGTTCTGAAATGCATTCCATTATTCCCCCATGTTTTTCGACAATAATCTGATAGCTGATTGAAAGTCCCAAACCTGTACCCTTGCCTACAGGTTTGGTAGTGTAAAATGGGTCAAAAATTCGCTTTTTCACCTCTTCAGTCATTCCGGGGCCATTGTCCTTAATACGAATTAACAGACGAGAATTGTCTGCTGAGACCTTAGTAGAAATCTCGATAGTTGGAATTTGGCATGAGTTATTCTCTTTGTCCCCCTCATTTGCCCACTGCTTATTCCCTATTTGTAGGGCATCTATGGCATTGCTGAAAATATTCATAAATACCTGATTCATTTGACCGGCATAGCATTCCACCAGTGGAATGTTGCCATAGTCTTTAATTACCTCAATGCGTGGAAATTCAGCATTTATTTTCAGTCGATGTTGCAAAATTAATAAGGTGTTGTCAATGCCTTCATGTATGTCAACGCGCTTGTTTTCAGCCTCATCCAAGCGAGAAAAATTGCGTAACGACAGCACTATTGAGCGGATGCGCTCAGTTCCTACTTGCATTGAGGTCATAATTTTTGGGAGGTCTTCTACCAAAAACCCAAAATCGATCGCTTCGATCGCGGCGTTAATTTCACTATGAGGATGGGGATAGTGTAGCTGATATAGACGTAAGATTTCTAGCAGTTGTTCGGTGTAGTCGCTGGCATGGCAGAGATTACCATAAATAAAGTTAACAGGGTTATTGATTTCGTGGGCGATACCTGCTATTAACTGTCCTAAGCCAGACATTTTTTCGGTCTGAACCAATCTTGTCTGTGTTTCTTGAAGTTCGTATAGGGTATGCTCTAACTGGGCAGCTTGATTTCTGGCTTCAGCTTCGGCATTAGAGGTTTGTTGGTAGAGTTGTGCTTGTTGAATGGCGATCCCAGCCTGATCTCCTAATTGTTGCAATAAATCAATTTCTGCATCCTGCCAATTTCTGGGAGCCTCACACTCATGGGCAATTAGTAAACCCCATAATTCCATACCGATATTAATCGGAACTATTAAGTTTGCTTGCACTTGCAGACTTTGCAAAAACTCTCGATGACAATCACTTAAAGAATCTGCTGAAACGTTGTTAATTACTCGTACTCGGCCCTGAAGATATAGACGCTCATACTCATCAGGAAAGCATTCTCCTGGTGCAGTCACTCCCAAAACTGATTGCCAATTGCCATTAATCTCTTCCACAATCACCGATTTACTCTTGAGTTCAAAAATCATCACCCGGTCAGAATTGAGCAGGGGACGCACTTCCCGAACGATGGATTGCAAGGTTGTCTGCAAGTCCAAAGTGCTGCGGATATGCTCTGTGACTTGCTTGAGTACTTTGCTAAACAGTAATGATTTTTCGAGTTCAGCAGTTTGCTCTTTCACTCGCTGTTCTAGGTTGGTATTCAGAGCTTGTACCTGTTTATAGATTTGCTGCTGCTGAATTGCCATTGAGAAATGATCCTCTAAAGCTTGCGCCAATAAAATGTCTCCCGGCTTCCACTCAGGCGCTTGCCCCTTTTTTTGCTCTCGCCAAACCTCAAAGGAAAGTTGGGGTAACAGTTGTCGCCGATTTTGTTCACATTGTCCGGCCCATAAGATTTCCGTTTCAAATTCAGAGCGAAAAATACTTAATACACCAATAAATTTTTCACGGTAATGTAGGGGAATCACCAAAAGTCCGCGAATTTTAGTAGAACGGAACGCTAAAGCCAAAATTCGCAAATGTGGTTCTTTGTAGAGGTCAGTGGTTGCCCAAATATTACCTTGTTTACACTCAGCCATCCAGTTTTGCCATCGGGGATGCTTTTCGATGATCTCGTTGTCTAACTCGTAGGGCAGTTTTGGTTGCTCACCCCAGGTGTATAGTTCGCTACTCTCTTGAATGTAAAGCCTGCCACCTACTCCATTGAAGGCAGTAATAACTTCTTCTAGCGCTGCTTGTAATTGGATTGTCGGTAGTTTATGTAATAGTGTGGTAACTCGGTTAATAGTAGCTTCTCGCTCTTGCTTGGCGTGGGCTTCAGTGAGTAGATTACTTTGACCGATCGCGATCGCCACCTGGTCAGCAACTTGCTGTAATACTTTTAGTTCCCGCTTCAAAATTTCTCGCGGTTCACTGTGGTGAGATACTAATAATCCCCACAATTTAGGTTCTGCTGATTGTTTTTGGGGGTCAGAATGTAAAATTGGCACTACTAACGAAGACTGCACGCCCATTGCCTTTAGGTATTGAATATGGCATCGGTCTACCTGTCGATAGTAAATATTAGTTTGGAGACGTTTGCCAGTTTCTTTTGAATGTAGAGGCGATAGCCCGATTGTCTCGTTTACCACATCCACAATCGAACGTTGCCCCACTAACAAAAACATCTCTCTGGCGGCTTCTGGAATATCATCAACTGGGAAATGTTGCCCCAATAAAGATGGCAGACGTTGTTCAAGAATAGATTCAGCAATGACTTCACCACTACCATCACCATCAAAGCGATAGACCTTTACCCGGTCTGTACCCAAAAATAAACGTACTTCGCTAACGGTAGTGGTTAATATCTCTTGAAGGTCGAGCGATCGCCGAATCTGTTTTATCATCCGGTGCAGTAAACTTTCTTGGTCTAAATTTTGCTGCACTGCGTTTGCTTTATCTCTAGGTATCATTATTTATATAAACCATAACTCTAGTATAATTTTTTATACATTTGTCTTCGATCAGAATTTTCAACTTACAATGCTTTGATTGTTATTCCATTTCAATAAATTCTTGCTATAGATGTGTTGCTAGGGGCGTACATCAGATATATTGCAAATATTTTTGGAAATGGATTAGAGGATATTTGAAAAGTATTAGATATTTTTCTTAATCCTCATAGTCCTGCTAAAGTTGATTTAGGGAGATATCAAACCGATGTATTATTAAAGACTTTCAGGTTATGGTCTAAAGTCTAAGTTAAGAAAATTTTAATCATTGACATTTATTAATTTTATATTCTCAATCATTAAACTATTGCAGTAATTTTACTTAAATTATTGTCTGAATAATTTCCTGAAATTAAAAATATTTTTTACCCTTTTTACGCATTAATTCAATTAATTGAGATTTGTTGAAATCAATAACTAGATTATTAATAATTTTGAAAAAATTTTTGTTTGGGGAATAGTAAAATTCCCCATTTAATTGCTGACTTTATGTTGAATGTAACTATTTTGATTAAATTATTCGTAAATTCTCGTTAAAGATAGTAAATTACGGATTTCTTCACGAACACTCATGAGAGTTTTACCGAGATGGTTTTGACCTGCTTTATTAGCACCACAGCCCCAAAAAGAATCGGTTGGGGAGTTTTCAACCAAAATCTCATCACCTGTCTTTAGGAGAACTTCTCTAATATCACTATGAGTGAGAAACTTTTTGAGTACAGCTTCTCGCATAATTTGAGTTTTGACTAAATCCCAGTCTTGACGGAGTTGGCGAGTGCTACATCTTCCCAAAGTGGCAGCTTCTTCTGGGGTGGCAGCCGCATGAATCAGGGGGATAATCGCTGCATCCGTGCTGCCAACAAACTTTTGTGCTTGATAATAATGTTCAACTGTTGGCCAGTAAGTACCCTCGATCTGGATTCCGTGAGGAGAAAAGTTAGAAAAACAGCCATAAGGCTGCCAAACCTTATAAAAGTAAATGGTCATTTGAAAATTGCTCTTTTATATATCAACTTCGAGGTAGTTCGGCTATGGGAACAGCCTACAGAAGTATTTTTGCACTATCCAGATTCAAAGAGTATTACAGAGAGACATTATGCACGAATCTGTAATTTATCAAGAGATTGAGGCAAAAGGCAATCGCTCAATTCGACTTATTTCAGAATATGGAGAGTTTGCAACTATAATTTGATAAAAATTTACAGTCAAAAATCAAAAATTAATATTGACTTAATATTAAAAACACTGTCTGCAATAACCCGATAACAAAACCCAAAACGCCGCCTAAAGTCACAATTGCCTGCAATTCATTTTTCACAATTCCCTCGATCGCAGCTTCTAAATCAGCAGGTGAAGTTGATTTCACACGATCCACTATCACCTCATCTATCGACAAAATCGGAATTGCTTGCGCCACAATTGCTTCTAAATCTTTTTCTAAATACTTTTCTAAAATTAGAGCCAACTCTTGACTCATGACTTCTAAAGAAGTACTTACAACTGGTGAAGTACTAAGACGATTCAGCAGCACTACAGCAATATTTTCCCAATCAACAGAATCAGTTAATCCTTGTAAAAAATCACTGCCACTATTTTGCAGGTAATGACGGACACTTTCGCGGGTGGTCTTTCGTAGCTGGCGCACCGTCCCCATTGGCAAGTTTTGTAATGATAAATTTTGCAGTAATTTCCTAATGCGATCGCGGATTTGTAAATCTTGAGTCAATTCCTGCAAGCGAGTATTAGCAGCCTCTTTTTCATCCAAACAAAAAGTTCGTAGCCGTGTCAGAGTATTACGTAAACCAAATAAATTTGCTACTACCCAATAAGTTCCACTGGTTTTTTCGCGAAAGCCTTCATCGATAATTTGAATTGTGCGATCGGTCAAAAAATCAACTATCGTTTGGCGCAGCAGATCCGGCGGTAAAACTACTTGTAACAACCAATCAGCAAGCCGCGTAGCTTGTTCTTCACTCAGTTGAAATTCCAGCAATATCTGGTCAAAAATTTGATTGATTTGCACTTCCAAAAAATCTTCACGTCGCGCTAAAACCTTGAGTAATCGTGGCAAGGATTCTCCTAGTAAATCCCGCAAAATTCCCGCTACAATTTGGGTACTTTTTTGATTTTTATCTGTTTGAATTTGTTCAATCGCCAGCCGCAACAACCAGAGAATTGCTGCTTGTACGCGTTCTGTTTGCAACAAACGCCGCGCCAGATTTTGCAATTCTTGTGGTGTCAGCAGTGACCCCATGATTGTATTGGAAATGTTCTTAGCCAGACGTTCCTGATTGCGGGGAATCAAGCCAGGGGTGAAGGGTACTCTTCGCCCAGCAATATAAATTGCTCGGTAAGGACGGAACAACATTTTGATGGCTATATCATTTGTGAAATAGCCAATAATTCCACCCAGTACAGGGGGAGACACATAAAGCCAAATATGAGACCAGTCCACAGGGTTTTGGATTTTAGATACTTCGACTACTTCGACTACTTCGACTACTTCGACTTCGCTCAGTACAGGTTCGCTCAGTACAGGTTCGCTCAGTACAAGTTCGCTCAGTACAAGTTTTGGATTTTGGATTCTAGATTAGAAATTAGGGATTGAGTATTGGTAATTGGTATTTGGCGGTTATTAATTGTTAGTTGCTTTTCGACTAACCACTAAAGATTTTCCATTACCCATTATCTATTCCGCAGTCCCCAATCCAAAATTGCAAATCTAAAATCTAAAATTTGCTGACTACCAGCACTCCCATCATAC
Organism: Nostoc sp. DedQUE02; assembly: GCF_034531035.1. Taxonomy (NCBI): domain Bacteria; kingdom Bacillati; phylum Cyanobacteriota; class Cyanophyceae; order Nostocales; family Nostocaceae; genus Nostoc; species Nostoc sp. DedQUE02. The sequence continues at coordinate 155,006 of NZ_JAVRBY020000003.1, forward strand.
CGTTCGCAATGGGGTAGTGTGTGGCAACAGCAAAACCAACTTGACGAGCTAACTCCATTTGCTCTTTGCCGATGGGAAAGCGATCTAAGCTGGGACTGATGTAAGCATATTCTTCTTTTAAGCCTAAATAATTGGCAACTGGCACTACTAAACCATCCAGATACCATTGCTGAAAAGTTCGTAGTTGAGGATTACTTGGTCGATGAAAGTCTAAAATTGCGGCTTTAGCACCCGGCTTCAAAACACGGTATAACTCTTGGAGACTGCGGGGAATATCTTTAACATTTCTTAAACCATAACCCATTGTTGCGGCATCAAATTGGTTGTCGTCAAAGGGTAAATTTAGCACATCAGCTTCTACCCAGCCAATGCCTACGGCGGGCAAAGCCAACGCAGGCTGAGGGTACTGCTTTTGGGAGCGTTCTTTAGCTTTTTCTAGCAGGTTTTGGGAAAAATCCACTCCGTATACTTTGCCTGTTGCTCCCACGCGCCGTGCCAAACGTAAGGCTAGATCACCAGTACCGCAACACAAATCTAATGCAGTATCTCCTGGTTCAACTGCACTCCATTTTACTGCCATTTCTTTCCAGATTCGATGCTGCCCCAGACTCAACCAATCATTCAATTGGTCATAAACTGGGGCAATACGGTTAAAAATGGACTGAATTTCGTTAGTCATTGGGTATGGGGCATGGGGCATGGGGCATTGGGCAAATGACTAATGACAACTAGTCAGAGCGATCGCTACTAATTGTGCTGATAGTTTAATTAGCATTAATTCATCTTCTCGCAAAGTGCAAGGTTGTTTCCACTGTAGGGACAATACGCCCAAAAGTTGATTACGGTAACTAATTGGGATCACTAAATGTGCTTGCACACCCGTATTTTGGTAGTGAATAGCATCAACTAGTTTAGTATCTTTAAGTACATTTAAGGAAACTTGCATTTGCCCAGTGGCGATCGCTTCCTTTGTCAGAGGGTCTTGAGATAACCAATTCTCTATTGTACCTGCATCGCTGTAAGTTCCTTGAGTCGCAATCAGAGTATTTCCATCTGTAAGTTGTAGAATACAGCCTTCTGCCCCAAAAGTCTCACTCACAGCCCTAGCAATTGGAGCCAGAGTTTCTTCTAAGCTAGAAGCTGCTTGAGTTACTTGTACCAAAACACTCAACAGCGCCATTTGAGCATGAGCGCGGCGTAATTCTTCTGTGCGCTGCTTGAGTAAGTCGTAAGTTTCTGCTGCTCTTTGGACTACTGCCTTCAGTTCCCCTGGGTCCCAAGGCTTGGTAATATATTTATATACTTGCCCGGCGTTAATCGCTTCTACCAAATCTTCAATATCAGTAAATCCGGTGAGAATTATTCTTACCGTATCGGGAAACTGAGGTACTGTTTTGCTGAGAAACTCAGTTCCTTTCATTTCTGGCATCCGTTGATCGGAGATAATTACCGCTACCTCCCCTTCTGCTGCCAAAACTTGTAGGGCGTTTACTCCACTATCAGCTTTCAGAACATTAAAGTCGCGTCGAAATGTGCGATAAAGTAAATCGAGATTATCTGGCTCATCGTCAACTACTAAGATTTTCAGCTTTTTTGGTCGTTCGAGAGTCATTAATTGATATTGGATTTTATCAATTTCAACACTGGGATTATCCATAAGATATTTCCTTTAAATATTTACTCTCTTGTTATATTCCATACCAAGTTTAGTTGAGAATAGCCGAAAATCGCCAAGGGTTTATACTGAGTTATTTTGCATATTTTCAAACGCTAGGAGTCGACGCTACAGACAAAATTTGCCGCGTAATTCTTTTCTTGAGACTCCAGCCTTCTTTTATAAGTTTCCACAGATGAACTCAAGACAGTAGGTCTGGGTAGTTCATAGATTAGAATAAGACTTGCTCATGAGGTGTTAATTAACCTCTCAAGTTGAAGCTTGCACTCCGATTATGACTGATCTACCACCCAACGCTCAGAATCCCGAAGACAATACTACCAACGATGTAGCACAAGAGTTACTGCGAAGGCTGAGGCAAAAACAAGGCAACTGGGTGGAATGGGGAGCCGCGATCGCCTCGTTGCTAAAAACCGGTTACAACCCCCAAGAAATTTTTGAGGCGACTGGATTTGAGCCGATTCAACAAAATCAGGTGGTTGTTGGTTCTCAAGTTTACAATTCTTTGGAAAAGTTTGGAGTATCGGAAGCAACGCGATCGCACTATGCCACACGCGGCAGTGATGTTTTATATGAACTGCGTTTACTCACTCAAGAAGAACGCGCCGCCGCCGCCGAACTGATCTTCGCCCACAATGTTGATGCCGATGAAGCACGGGAAATAGCAAAAGCCCTGAAGGAGTTCTCTTATTACCGCACTTTGCCAGAAGGGTTTTCTGCCCATCCTGGGGATGCTGTTGCTCATCAAGTTTGGAAACTGGCACGCCAAAATGCAGATTTACAACAGCGATCGCGCCTAATTGCCAAAGGTTTACGCTTTGCTCACACGCCAGCAGCAAGGCAAAAAATCGAACAGCTACTAACTGATTTTACTACTGTTCCCCAGCGTCCAGCGCCAATTTTACCCTTTTACCGCCTGGAAGTTGAAGAACAATTACCCCGAATCTTACCCGTGGTTGGCGAGTTGCCTTTGTCACGGCAAGACTTGCAAGCTGTGCCCATAATGACAGAAATTGAACCATTTCGGTTGGTCAAGTTTTCTGGAGAGCAAGCTTGGGTGCCTTTACCAGGTTGGCAAGTGTTGTTGGCGGCAGAAGATCCAGTAGTGATTTTAGCCAATAGCGATCGCTTCCCCATCCAAACCCAAAGCCAAATCGGCCCCGTCGTAGTTGTAGTAGATCGTGCCCAACGAGAATGGGATGCCTCTAGCTACTTTGTTGTTGAAAACGGTGGTGAATTAGATTTTCAGTGGTTTGAAACTGAACCAGAAGTTCCTCTATTAGGACAAATTATCATCATCGTTCGTCCGAAGAAAATTCTAGATGAAGAATTAACTAAGGATTCCTGGCAGATTGACGAATAATTCGATTTTGGATTGAAGAAGAATTCAGAATTCAGAAATCAGCAATGTTGACGCTCTCTAAAAGACATTGCGCGTACAAAGTGCGGATTTGTTACTTTTTACTTCAAAATTCATTAGACTTCTTGGCATTTGTCGGGAAAAGGGGAAGGGGAAAGGGGGAAAGGTTTGTTATTTTCCTTTTCCCCTGGTTGGTGAGCTTGCCGAACCATAACCTTTACCCTTTTCCCCTCTCTGGCAAAAAGCACTTTTGCAAGAGGTCTATTCTATTAGCGGATAACTAAAGTTTAGCCCATTCTGAATTCTGAGTTTTATTTATACCAATTCAATTAATGATTGCAACACATCCTTGGGTAAAGTAAAGGCGCAATTCATCGCGTATCTACAAATTTTTTGCCAATTGGTATTACTTTTCTAAATCTTTGCTGCTAACAATTGTACTGCTCATTTGTTCTCGCAAAATTGCAACTTGAGAAATCATGATTTTCTCTAGCGCACCAGTTTCCATCTCTCTCATCCAACGAATCATTGATGAGAGAAATAGTTCTTTGAGGTAAGCAAAAGAAAAGCCTTCGGTTAATAAAACTATCTGACTTACAGCCTGCTCAGACAAGTTCATCGCGGTTTGTAATTTATCATTCCACAATGTGATGTAAGCTTCTCGCTCTGGGATAGCTGGTAAATCAAAATGATATTTGCGATCAAAGCGACTGGGGCGATCGCTAATTGCTGAATCTAAACGTTCTGGATGATTAGTGGTTGCTATGGTAACAATTCCTTGATTAGAGGCAAAACCATCAAGTTCATTTAAAAAGAAAGAGCGATTTTCATCATTCAATAGAGAGTCAATATCTTCTAATACTAAAGCACAAGGGGCAGACTGCCGTGCTTGTTTGAATACTTTACGGATATTTTCGCTATCAGTAGCATACTCAGACTTAAAGCTTTTAACGTATAGGCAAGGCTGCTGCATTTGATTAATTAATGCTTTAACCGTATGGGTTTTACCATTCCCCGGTGAGCCAATAAATAAAATACCACGTTTCCAAGGCACACTGTAAGTTGCGTAAGTCTCGTAGGATGCAAAGAAGTTTATTAGGTCATCTTGAATATCTTGCTTAAGAGTATTATGCAAGATGAGATTTTCAAAAGTTGCGCTCTGAATAGATTGAAATAGCTCTGGGTTTTTATCCCAGTAACCATCTTCAAAAACTAAAAGTTCATCACGAATTTGTGAGTTCCAATCACAAACTGCGGCGAAAAAATCTTGAGCTACTTCTGTGCTATTCGCCAAAATCCAAATATAGCGATTTTTACAATATCCTTCGTGCCAACTCATTAAGAGTACATCAAGTTTCTTTTCTTGCCATAAAACTTGAAAACTGGCATTTTCAGTATATTTATAAATTTGGTTTTCCATACCATTCCAACCAGTGAGTGTCTGGTTATGGATATGAGTATCATATTTAATTTTGCAGAGATTTGCCTCAGCATACTTTTCTAAATTGAACGAGCTATCATTACTTTCCAACAATGCTTTTTTAGGATAAATAGCTGCTAATTCCTGACTTACATGATAAGAAATAGCATCATTAGGTAAGCTAAGTGCTTTTGTAATTAGTTGTTTAATTTTCATGTGTATTTATTCTTTTGTTAGTTGGCACTAACCAAGATATCAAATTAGGATAATCTAATCTAACATTAAGATGTCAGTTTAGTAATAAAAAAAGTTACAGGTTGAAATCTTCCACTAAAAAATTGCTGAATACTGAATTCTGGCTGAGAAAATTCATCTTCAAAATATAAAATTTGATATGTCAGACTCTAAATTTAATGCTCCTGTGGCTCAAGAATCACTGCACTCAGAATTGTTTGAGCGATCGCCTGTTTCTTCTTTGCAAGAGAAGATTCTCGCAATCCGCGACAGTCTACGTCCTGGACAACAGCAAATGGCTGACTGGCAATCTGGCCCTTTGGCTATTTCTGCTGTTCCTGGTGCAGGCAAATCTACGGGTATGGCGGCGGCGGCAGCGATCACGATCGCACGCCAGTATGAGCGTTCATCCTTGCGCCGTCAATTGGTAGTTGTTACTTTTACTCGCTCTGCTGCTGCCAATATTAAAGCGAAGATCCGCAAAGATTTAAAGAAATTGTCTTTACCTCAAACGGGCTTTTTTGTCTATACTTTACATGGTCTAGCATTGAATATTGCTAGCCGCCATTCTGATTTATCGGGTTTGCAATTAGAAAATGTCACATTAATTACACCTACCCAAAGTCACCGCTTTATTAGAACTGCTGTAGAACAATGGATTGTAAATAATCCAGACCGATATTTGCGGTTATTAGAAGGTCATCAATTTGACGGAGAAGAGACAGAAAAATTGCGTCGCCAATCGGTGCTGCGAACAGAAGTATTGCCAGAATTGGCTAATACGGTAATTCATGAAGCAAAAAGTTCTGGGATATCGCCAGAATTGTTACGCGAGTGGAGTAAACAAACCACAGACGAATATGCAATTTTAAGCATAGCGGCGGGATTGTATGAGCAATATCAAAACTCAATGCGATCGCGTGACTTTATTGATTACGACGATATGATTTTAGCCGCACTGCGCGTTTTAGAAAACGACAGTGCGCGTCGGATTGAGCAAAATCAAGTATTCGCTGTCTTTGAAGACGAAGCCCAAGATTCTAGTCCCTTACAGACGCAGTTGTTAGAAATTTTAGCGAGTAATAGCGAATATCAGCGAGAGAATTCCCCACTCTTAACTCCTAACTCTCCACTCCTAACTCCTAACTCTCTACTCAGCACTCAGCACTCAGCACTCAATTTAGTACGAGTTGGCGATCCTAACCAGGCAATTAACTCTACCTTTACTCCAGCCGATCCGATTTATTTCCGGCAATTTTGCGAAGAGTGCGATCGCATCGAACGATTGGCAACGATGGATCAAGCCGGTCGCAGTACTAGAATTATCATTGAAGCTGCTAACTTTGCCCTCAAATGGATCAATAATCAGTGGTTAGCAACAACCAGCAACAAACAACAAACTCCTAACAACCGACAAGTACCATTTCGTTTGCAGACAATTCGCCCTGTTAATGCTGGCGATCCTCAACCTAACGCCAACCCCGCACCAGTGGGACGAGGATTGGAACTTTATACCCCGCGTGATATTCATCACACCGTTGAATTGTTATCTCAAAGGGTGATTGAGTTATTTGGCGAAGACCCAACACAAAATAGTGCAGCAATTTTAGTCAGAGAAAATCGTCAGGGAAGATGGTTAGCAGAGGCTCTGACACCTGTGTGCAAAGAGCATAAAATTATACTTTACGATGTGGGAGAACGCGATCGCCGTTCTCATGTCCCCCAAGAAATTTTGGCATTATTGCAATTTTGCGATCGCCCCCACTCCCCCGATTACCTCAAAGCCGCACTAGAAGCATTAGTACAGCGCCAATTAATTCCTACCCAAGACCTCAACGCCCTTGCTAGTCTGCCAGAAGAGTTTTTGTATCCTGGCCCCTTAGCAGTAACCCAGCCAGAAACAGTACAAAAAGCTGCAAAATTGTGTCGTAGTTTACTCCGCGCTCGTTTGGAATTGCCTTTATACCAGCTAATTTCCTTTCTCGCCTTGACTTTAAATTACGACCAGGCAGAATTGGCAACTGCTGACAAACTTGCAGAACGGGTAAACCAGCAGATAGCTGGCAATAGTTCGATGGCGGGAATGCTTTCAGCTTTAAGTGAAATCGTCAGTTCTGAACGGTTTGAACCAGTGGAAACCGAGGATTCGGAAGAACGTTATACCCGTCGCGGTCAACTGACAATTATTACCATGCACAAAGCCAAAGGGCTAGATTGGGACTATGTATTTCTTCCCTTTCTCCACGAAAACTTAATTCCTGGTAGATTTTGGGTTCCTCCCCAAAGCCAATTCTTGGGCGACTTTACCTTATCAGAAGTAGCCCGCGCCCAAATTCGCGCTATTCTTCATGAAGAATCTACCATACCGGATGTTAGTCAGGCATGGGAAGTGGCAAAGAATTTGAAAACATCTGAAGAGTATCGTTTGCTCTATGTTGCCATGACACGAGCCAAGCTTTTATTGTGGATGTCTGCGGCGCAGAAAGCCCCCTTTACTTGGAGTAAACCGGATAATTTACAAGAACAAGCGCCTTGTCCGGTTTTTCCAGCATTAAAGCGCCAATTCCCTGAATGTGTGATGAATTTAGCGGCAATGGTCAAGCAAGCATAAGGGATGGGGCATTGGCCAAACAGGGTATGGAGAAGAGACAAGGTAGACAAGCAAGAGGGGGAGACAAGGGAGAGACTTGTTCAATAATTCCTCCTTGTCCCCCTTGTGCTCCCTGTCCCTCTTCCCCTCTTGCCCCTCTGCTTTCCTTTCCCACACCCCTAATAAGGAAACTGAATTTAGAGTGCAACGTCAAACAAATTATGATTGCAATTGCAATATTATCTGTTCAATTTTTAACAATCAATACATAGTATATGAAATCCATCATCCAAGCATCTGCCGTAATTAAAAATACCTTCCAGTCACCCAGAGGAATATTCTTGACGCTAGTGTTGACAAGCTTGCTATCTTGTGGATTTGGACTCATTGAAAACAATTCTGCTAGTGCTATTCCTTACCCAGACAACACTCAAATATCCCAATCCCAAGCAAACGAGTTGCCGAAGGCGATCGCTAATAAAATTTTAGGAGATGCATCCTTCCGTTCCGGTGTACGTAAACGGGAATTAGAGATTACCCAAGTCACATCGAAAACCTTTGGTAATCCCTGTGAGTTCAAATTTGGAGAAGTTTGTACTAGGGAATACAACCCGATTGAAGGCTGGGAAGTAGTTGTCAAAGTCCGCCAAGATTCGTGGACTTACCATGTAGATAAATCTGGAAAGCAAAGAATTTTAGATCCGAAAGCGATTACTTTACAAACATTGCCCAAGGCGATCGCAGATGCAATTTTGAGCGATGCTTCAAACCGTTCTGGGGTAGAAATTGCTGATTTAAAAGTTACTCAAACTACACCAAAAACCTTTGGAAATCTCTGCCAATTCAACTTTGGCGAAGTCTGCACCCAGCAGTACGATCCTGTAGAAGGCTGGGTAGTGATTGTCAAGGTTAAAGAGCAATCTTGGACTTACCATGTGAATAAATCCACTTCGCAAATAATTTTAGATCCTAAAGCTAACGCCACTGAAAAAAGTTAAATAAATCAATGGCTTTGGCTTTTTTCTATATTCTCATTCCGTGCTTTGACCATCACAGCACGGATATACTCATTTTTTCCATTGGTATAAGCTTCGCGATCGCTCCGAAAACTTGCCGCCAAATCACGTTTTAGAGCTTCGTAACGTTTCGCCTCTTCAGGATGCTTTCTCAGATAGTCACAAAATAGCTTGCGTTCCCAAAATTCGCTGTCAATCTCGACTATGTGAACATGATGAGTACGTTGTTTTCCGTATGGTGGCATTCCTTTGACAAAAAACATTCGTCCAGGACGCGGATCTTCACGCCAATAAACATATCCTAAAGATTCTAAAGCTGGAATAGCAGATTTTGCATTTACTAAGGAACGTACTCCCAGCATAATGTCAATAACTGGTTTGGCAGCCATTCCTGGTACTGCGGTACTACCAATATGTTCAATTTCCACAACTAAATCATTGCCTAGTGCCTGCCAAATCCGCTTGGCTTCTTCTGTAAATAAACTCTGCCAACGTGGGTCATATTCGACTATATTGACTTCATCCATAGGTAAAGTTAATTTGCTCTACAGCGATCGCCGTTGGCTAAATCCTTTATTTAATTGCAGTTATCGCAATTTTAATATAAGACTCATATTTGATTGCGTGAAAAAAATCGGTATACCTTAATATTCTGAAATCCTCTTGCAAGAGTGCCTTTTGCCTATTGCCTACTAAGCCAAGTGATTTCAGTAATCAAACCGGATTTTAATAGTATATAATAATGGATCGTGTCGAATCAAAGCTAGACCATGCCTAAACTAAAGACTCGTAAAGCTGCGGCAAAGCGATTCCGTGCCACCGGTACCGGCAAAATCGTCCGTCGTAAAGCGTTCAAAAGCCACCTTCTAGAGCACAAATCTTCTGACAAAAAGCGTGGTATGCGCCAAAGTGCGCTTGTACATGAACGCGATGAACTTAACGTGCGCTTGATGCTCCCATATTTGTAAGTATTTTAGGAAATAAGTTATGACTCGGGTAAAACGCGGTAATGTAGCTCGGAAGCGCCGCAATAAAATTCTCAAACTAGCTAAAGGTTTTCGCGGTTCCCATTCAACTCTGTTTAGAACTGCCAACCAACAAGTGATGAAGGCGCTACGGAGTGCCTACCGCGATCGCAAAAAGAAAAAGCGCGATTTTCGTCGCCTCTGGATCACCCGCATCAACGCTGCTTCTAGACAACACGGCTTGAGTTATAGCCAGTTGATCGGTAACTTGAAAAAAGCTGATGTTCAACTAAATCGCAAGATGTTGGCGCAATTGGCAGTCCTCGATCCAGCTAGCTTCGGCAAAGTTGCACAATTGGCAAATCAAGCTAAAGGATAAAGGTGGCAAGGGATGTATAACAGATGTAACAGACGGCAAGCAATTACTCGGTTACATCTGGTATTATCCGCTACAATTTTTTGGATTTTCTGCTTTTCTCTAGTGGGGACGGGATTAACTGCATCTGCTAGCGAAATGTCAGAAATTCAGCAGCGTGGCTATCTAAATATTGCCGTTAAAGATAATTTGCGTCCCTTGGGATTTAAAGATGATAACGGGAATTTACAAGGCTTAGAAATTGACTTGGCAAAGCGTTTGGCAGTTGACTTAGTTGGTAAAGCCGAGGCTGTAAAATTTCAACCTGTAGCGAATCGCGATCGCCTCTCTGTAGTCTTAGACAAGAAAGTTGATTTTGCGATCGCTAGAGTCACAGCAACCGAGTCACGCAGCCGCATAGTTAGTTTCAGCGTTCCCTATTATTTTGATGGCACTGTATTAGTTACAAAAGATACCTCTTTGCAAAAGTTGAGTGATTTGGCAAAACAGAAAATCGCCGTCCTCAACAAATCTAGTACTATTGCTCAAGTGCGGTACTATGTGCCAAGCGCCGAGTTAGTAGGAGTGAATTCTTATGAAGAAGCGCGAGAGAGAATAGAAAATAATGCTGCTGCTGCCTTTGCCGCAGATGCTAGCGTTTTGAGCGGTTGGGTGCAACAATATCCCCAATATCGGCTATTAGCAACCAAGCTATCAACTGAACCCTTGTCTGTAGTAATGCCCAAGGGATTGCAATACGATGAGTTAAGACGAAGCGTGAATCAAGCGATCGCTCGTTACTTAGAAGAAGGTTGGCTCCAGCAACGCTCTCAATATTGGGGTTTACCGTAAATTGGTCATTGGTCATTAGTCATTCGTCATTAGTAAATAACACAAATGACAAATAACAAACTTTATAATATTTGTATTTGCAGCAATGGATAACAGTCTAGCCGTAATTTATCTCTCAATTTTTGTGAGTATACTCACACTTGCAGCCGTAAGTGTTTTTCGCCAGATTTTCAAAACTCGCAAGATTGAAAGCTCTTTTGCGAAGTTGCGAAAGAAGTTAGAGAAAGAAAAAGGTACGACTCAAGAATATTATGAGTTAGGCAGTATTTATTCAGAAAAAAAACTGTATTCCCAAGCAATACAATTGTTTCAAAAAGCTATCAAAGCTGCCCAAGAAGAGGGAGAAGAAAATATTGCCCCTATTTACAACGGACTGGGTTATATTTATTTTACCCAAGAGCAATATGACCTAGCAATTCGTAATTATAAAGAAGCCCTAAAAGCTAAACCAGACTACGTAACAGGGTTGAATAATCTCGGTCACGCATACGAGAAAAAAAAGTTAACTACTCAGGCGTTGCAAAGTTACGAGGAAGCACTAAAGTTTGATCCAAATAACCCTATTGCTAAACGTCGTGCTGAATCTTTACGTCGTTTGGTTTCTGCTTAATTGCTGAAGCGTCAAATAATTTTTGATTTGGGATTTTGGATTGAGCGACGATAGATTAGAAACTTCTAGGGCGTATTTCAATACGCCCCTAAAAATCTACAGATAATTTTGGATAATTTATTCCATAGCAGCTCAATTTTCAAATCTGAAGTAATCTACCCTAACTAAATCAGGTACAGAAGTGATTATCTGGCTACGTCCATCTGCGTCATAACCAAGAACTAAACCGAATCCTGGATTTTGAACTCGATAGCGATCGCCATACTTTAAAGAGTATTCTCCTAATAAATATTCAGAGTCAATGGCAGGATCAAACGCATCAAAATCAAGCATAAACTGACGTGCAAAATCCCAAATATTGCCAATCTCTTCGGCTGTTACTTGGCGACGACGCGACCAGAAGTATGCTGTTTGTTGGGCTTCGGATTCCTCATCATCTTCGAGATCATCTGGGTACGGAAACAATAGATATCGCTGCGACTGAATTCCATATTTATTAGAATCGTCAGTTAACTCACCATCTGACCCCCTGAAGTATTCAACCAATTCTCCGCCTTCAAACAAGTCATAGCCGATTTCGCCAGCAGTGTCGCTTACAAGCAGCTCGATAACTGTTTGTCCTAACTGTTTTGAAAGTTGAGCTAACTCGCTTGATTTCAAAATTGATGGATCAGACCAGTGGCCAGAAATCAGAATCGACCAAGGGTGTCCAACTAATTGATACGCGAACACAACAGCGCCTGACACTTCGATTTCTGCTCCGTTCACATTACGCTGGGATGCGATCGCTTTCTCAGTAAGGGCATCAGATAGCTGATTTAATGGTACTTTTACAAGTACAACGGCAGCATTTCGATCAATCGACTCAATACCCCGCCTCTAAGACCAAGGGCGTGTAAAATGCTCTGCTGCCTCACGTATGAATTGATCGTCGTCCATATTACTGTCCTTCACTGATGTTGATCCAGTTAACCTCTCTGGATAAATTATGAGCTACATCAATTAAATCAAGGAATATATTGGGTTTCACAATCAGAAACACTGTCAATACTACTCGGTTAAGCATTTTCAACTCAGAATTTGGTTTGGGGAAAAGGTTACTGGGTTTGGGTTAAAGGTTTTTTATTTCCCTTTTCCCCCGCCCCTTATCCCCAGAGGGGGCCCCACCTTCCCCTTTCCCCCAAAACCCGACAAGTATTGGGAACACTGTTGACAAATTAATTTTGCTTTAGCTTCTATATTTTATCGGGTTTCAATATTAGGCTTGGAAATAGATAACTATAAGTCTTTTGTAAAAATCTAAAAGATGATTAAGCGGCTAAAGCGTTTTTTGTGGCTAGCTATTCCCATCATTGTTGTCATTTCTATCTCACTCGGATTAATGGAAAAATTGATGGCTCAACAGCCTTCGATTTCTCATCCTCTGACTTCGCTGACTGAGGTAGAAATTAGCACAGCCGTTTCAACGATCAAAAGAGAAAAATCTTTGAGCGAAATGGCAGCTTTTCCACTGATTGCTTTAGAAGAACCAGATAAAGAAGAAGTTCTAAAATTTACACCTGGTAAAGCTTTTGGGCGAAAAGCTTTTTTGGTAATCTATGAGCGATCGCAAAATAAAACCTATGAGGGAATTGTTGATCTAACGAGCAAAACCTTAAGTTCTTGGAAAGAAATACCGTCAGTTCAGCCTGCGATCGTCATTCCAGAATATGAACTGGCAACTCAGGTAGTTAAAGCCGATCCTCGATGGCAAAAAGCGATGCAAAGGCGGGGAATTACCGATTTTGATCGTGTCAAAATCAGTTCATGGGCCCCAGGAATCCTGAATCAACAAGAAGAAGCGGCAGGTAATCGTCTTTGCCGCAGCTTATCTTATTACCAGGGACAAAACTGGAATTATTACGGTAGTCCGATTGAAGGAGTAGTAGCAACTGTCAATTTGAACACAGGTAAAATCGTCAGTTTCATTGACAAAGGAAACGTACCTTTCTCTAAAGAAAACTGGAATTATGATCTAAAATCTTTGGGCAAATTACTTTCAGCACCAAAAGCATTGAAACTTCTCCAACCCAATGGTAAAAGTTTCCAGATCAAGGACAATGAAATTAGCTGGCAAGGTTGGAAGTTTCGGTATTTAATGCATCCCCGTAGTGGATTGGCATTGTATCAAGTGACATACGATGATGGGGAAAAGGTCAGACCAGTTTTATATCGCGCTAATATATCGGAGATGGTAGTCCCTTACGGCGATCCAGATCCCACCTGGTCGTTTAGGAATGCATTTGATGTTGGGGAATATAATCTTGGTTTGCTAGCAAATACGATGGAATTAGGTAAGGAAATTCCTGAAAACGGCCTTTTACTGGATGCTGTATTTGCTAATGAGCAGGGAGAACCTTATAAGATACCAGGGGTTGTTGGTATCTATGAACGCGATCGCGGAATCCTGTGGAAACACTATGAGTACAATACTGGGCGTAATGATGTCCGTCGCAGTCGAGAATTAGTGATGACAATGACTACGGCTGTTGACAATTATGATTACAGCCTTAATTGGATCTTTCACCAAGATGGGACTTTGGAAGTCCAAAATGAGTTAACAGGTATCGTGCTGGCGCAGGGAACGGCTGCTCAAAAGCAATCTGAGGATGATTCTTATGGTCGGTTAATTGCTAAGAATATCTTTGGAGTAAATCACCAACACTTTTTCAACTATCGCCTAGATTTCGATGTCGATGGTCAGGCTAATTCTGTAATGGAAATGAACGTGAAAGCTTTGCCGATGGATGAGAAAAATCCTTTAGGAAATGCGATCGCAGTTGCAGAAACCCCACTCACAAAAGAAACTGCTGCTGTCCGCAATTTAGATATGAAAAGCAGTCGGGAATGGATGATTGTTAGTGCAGACAAAAAGAATGCTCTGGGTGCTGCACCTGGATATATGCTGATGCCTGGAGGAAATTCTATGTTTTTCCCCGTGGAAGGCTCAAAAATCCGTCAACGGGCAGAATTTGCGAATCATCACGTCTGGGTAACAAAATATAAACCTACTGAACTCTATGCTGGCGGCGATTATCCCAACCAAACTCAACCTGGACAGGGTTTACCAAAATATATTGCAGACGATGAGTCTTTGCTGGGTGAAGATATCGTGATGTGGTACACAATGGGCGTAACTCATATTCCGCGATCGGAAGATTGGCCAGTGATGCCTGTTCACCGAGTTGGATTTCAGCTAGTCCCTAGAGGATTCTTTAGCCGGAATCCAGCTATAAATTTACCTGAGTAAAATATTTGTTGGCTCAAGTTTCCTGCCTTCAGGTTTTTTTCATGTCTAAAGGCGGTAACTTGAATGCTGATAAACTTATATAGTTCAAATACTGGCACTGGTTAAAATAGGATATCTAATGAACTTTCCAGAAATTAATATTCCCGGTGATGGAACACTACACGCTCGTTTAATTACTTCCTTGGGTGACATTGTAGTTCGTTTGGAAGAAGAGCGAACCCCTAACACTGTCAAAAACTTTGTCGGTCTAGCAACCGGAACAATCGACTGGAAAGACCCTAAAACAGGTCAATCTGGTAAGGGAACTCCAGCTTACGATGGGGTTCGCTTTCACCGGGTCATCCCTGATTTTATGATTCAGTGTGGCGATCCTCTGAGTCGTTATCTAGATACAGCCAACCGATGGGGTACTGGTGGCCCAGGATATCAATTTGAGGATGAGTTTCATCCGGAATTGAGACACACTGGTGCAGGTATCCTGTCGATGGCTAATGCCGGACGCAGTACTAATGGTTCGCAATGGTTCATTACAGAAGCGCCAACACCTCACCTTGACAACAAACACAGTGTTTTTGGTGAAGTTGTCGAAGGTCTAGATGTAGTGAGCAAGATCGCTAATGTACCTACGACTAGAGATCGTCCGAATCAAGAAGTGGTGTTACAAAAAGTAGAAATTTTTCGACAGTAATTAACTCCTCGGTTTGTAGTAAGTAGCAAGGCTAAAATAAAGTTCACCTAGATTGCCGGGTTTCGACTCCGCTCAACCCTCGTCTTCTCAGGGATCGAGCATTGAGCGTTCGCGTAGCGTCTCCCCTTGGGAGAAGTCGAAATGCGTCTTACAAATGATTGCAACTTCCTACTTAAGCAATAAAGTCCTAATTTTCTAAGCACTTTATTGCTTACTACAAACTTGTTTATCCATCGAGATTTTGCAGCCCCATTGCAATTTTACTGTGTTTTTCAATTTGCCCCATGACTTGTTTTGCCCGTTGAATAACTACAGCTGGTAAACCAGCCAATCTTCCCGCTTCAATTCCATAAGACTTATCAGCACCTCCTGGTTGAACTTGGTGCAAAAAGATAATTTGGTCGGGTAATTCTTTCACTGTCACCTGATAGTTAGCCACATTCGGTATAATACTAGCCAATTCATTTAACTCGTGGTAATGGGTGGCAAAAATTGTCCGTGACCGAATATCCACTGCGATATATTCCGCCACCGCCCAAGCGATGGAAAGACCATCAAATGTTGCTGTGCCGCGACCAATTTCATCTAACAATACCAACGACCTAGATGTAGCATGGTTGAGAATATTTGCCGTTTCATTCATCTCCACCATGAAGGTAGATTGACCAGTTGCTAAATCATCAACTGCACCGACACGGGTAAAAATGCGATCGCATATTCCCAATCTGGCAAATCTAGCTGGTACAAAACTACCAATCTGCGCCATTAACTGAATTAATCCGACTTGACGCAAATAACAACTTTTGCCACTGGCGTTTGGGCCAGTAAGAATAATCAAATCGGGATTGTCATTTGTCCTTTGTCCTTGGTCATCCGCTAATGACTCTTGACCCAATTGCGTCGAATTCGGCACAAAAAATCCCGCAGGTAAAGACTGTTCCACCACCGGATGACGACCATCAACAATGTTTATCTCCCTTCCAGGCAAGATTTCGGGACGACAATAACCTTGATGCACCGCCAACTCAGCCAAACCACACAACACATCCGCCGCCGCCACTGCACGAGACAGATTGCGAATTACTTCCGCCTCTTGTGCTACCTCTTCCCGCAATGCCGTAAAAATCTCATATTCCAACTGATTTAAATCATCTCGCGCCGTCAAAATCCGGGCTTCCCGTTCCTTCAAATCTGGAGTGATGTAACGTTCCTCATTCGTCAGGGTTTGCTTACGGATATAATGAGCGGGTACTTGATCAGCTTTGCTGCGGGAAATACTGATATAATAACCAAAGGTTTTATTAAATCCTACCTTCAGTGTCGAAATTCCTGTCTTAGCTCTCTCATCAACTTCCAAGTTGGCAATCCATTGTTGGTCTGCTTCTACAGTCGCCTTTCTCTCATCCAACAGGGGATTTACGCTAGGGCGAATTAATCCGCCTTCTTTGATTAGTATGGGTGGCGACTCTACAAGATGTACGTGTAACTTTTGTGCCAATTCTTCCAACACACTTGGGACTTTCTGCAAAGCTTTCAGGAAAGGAGAACGCGTCTCAACTACTAAGTTGGATAATTCTGGTAAGCGTGAGAGGGAATCTGCTAAAGCCACTAAATCTCTAGCATTTGCTGTACCAGAACCCGCCCTGCCTGTGAGGCGTTCCAAATCATAAATTTGGCGTAATAACTGCCGCAAATCTTGACGCAGGGGCGTATTTTCCATCAATTCTTGAATGGTATCAAGACGTGCCCGAATGCCTTTAATATCGAGTAGCGGTTGCAACAACCACCGCCGCAAAGCCCGCCCACCCATCGCTGTACTCGTTTTATCTAATGCCCAAAGTAGGGAACCGTGAAAAGTACCATCCCGAACTGTTTGAGTAATTTCCAGGTTACGGCGGGTTTGATTATCAACAATTAGATAGTCGGTGACAGTATAGCTGCGGAGTCTTTGAAGAGTGACTGGGTTT
The DNA here is from genome assembly GCF_034531035.1 of Nostoc sp. DedQUE02. NCBI lineage: Bacteria > Bacillati > Cyanobacteriota > Cyanophyceae > Nostocales > Nostocaceae > Nostoc > Nostoc sp. DedQUE02. The sequence continues at coordinate 172,027 of NZ_JAVRBY020000003.1, forward strand.
TCTTTTTGGGTATCTTCCAGGTATTCTATAAGACCACCAGCCGCACGGACGGCGAGAGGAAGATGATCGCAACCGAGTCCTTCGAGCGATCGCACCTTAAATTTCTGCAATAATCTAGGTCTAGCTTCACCTTGAGAAAAAGGTAGTTGCGATCGCAAACTATAACAAAATGATGGTGGCAAACACTCCGGCAGATGTGGCGAAGTCTCTCCTGGACGCAGTAAACTCCCCAAATCAGGCGCATTTGTCGGAACTAACACCTCTGAAGGTTGCAAGCGCATTAATTCTTGGGTCAAATGTTCTAAATCACTGCCTTGAGTCGTAAGAAATTCCCCTGTGGAGATGTCTGCATAAGCTAAACCCCAATGATTTGCGGCAATTACTACTGCTGCTAAGTAATTATTGCGACTAGATTTGAGCATTCCTTCTTCTAGCAAAGTGCCAGGTGTAAGAATGCGTGTTACTTCCCGCCGCACCAATCTCCCAGCAGCTTCAGAAGCATCTTCCACTTGGTCGCAAATTACCACTGCGTAGCCTTTTTCTACCAGCATCGTCGCGTAACGTTCCCAAGCGTGATGTGGAACACCAGACATCGCCACCCGTCCTTGTTCCCCAGCTTGCTTACTAGTGAGAACTAATTCCAATTCTTGTGCTAGTTTTACAGCATCCTGAAAATAGCATTCAAAGAAATCTCCTACCCGATACAGCAATACCGCGTGAGGATATTTATCCTTCGTCTCGACATAGTGCAGGTACATTTGACTTAGCTTACTGCGGTCTACCTGTCGATGATCAGAAATAAAAGTACTTGCGTCGGGTTTGGTAGATGGAGTTTCAGAGTGAGAGGCGGTCATAGATGCTATCAAGTTACGCGCAGAAATTCCACAATATCCGATGATAACGTGATGTGAAAGTTGAATGGCGATCGCTCAAGGATATTTTACCTTTTTGTTCGGCTACTACGGCGCGTAGGTGCTGGGGTAGCTGGTTCATAAGCCTTGAGTCCTCCATCGCCCGTAAAAATTTCCACTTGAAAAGTGCTACTGGTTTTGGCATAATATTCAGCCACAGTCTTAATTGTCGCATCTCCGATAGAAATCTTTCTAGATGCTAGAGTAGGCCATTCAGTAGCTAAATGTTTCAATTGCTCTGAGTTCCAAAGTTCACCTACTTGAGTTTCAAAAACTCCCCAAGGTATAACTCCATCTGCTACTTTCACTAAAATATTACCGAAAGCTTGAGCAATTTCATATCGCTTAGAGTTAGCTTGGGCAATATGATTACCAGTTTCTATAATTGTTGCTATTGGTAGTATAAACTTTGCACCTTGTTTTTCTTCTTCTTGAAAACGGGCTTCAACTCTTTTTTTATCCCATTTATCTTTATCAGAACCACAAGTCTCTTTACCAGGTACACCTAAGTAGACGCAAAGTATTGATGTGTCAATAATCAAAACCTTTCTCATATTTAATGTTACTTATTATCAGAAAGGCTCTTTTCAATTGCACCTTTAGTTGCTAGTTTGCCTAAAGTACCCGATGCTAACAAAAGAGGAAGATTTTCAATATCTTCTAAAAGCGTAAGTTTGCTTTCTCCAGTTTCAGAATCGCGGTGTGCGACAACCACAAAAGGAACTATCTCCGGGCCTAAAGCATCAAGTAAAGCTGGATTATGGGTAGTCAGTAAAATATCAATTTTTCTTTTGCTGCCAATTTCCCGTAGTATTCTAACTAGCAATTCTGCACGTGAGGGATGAAGCCCATTATCTATTTCTTCAATTACTAGTTGACTGCCTTCTGGTCTAGTGAGTAGTGCTGTAATAATTGCTATAAATCGTAAAGTCCCATCTGACATACTTCTGGCATCAATCTCTGTAATATGACCGGGTTTCCATTGTTCCTGGCAATATAGCATAGCATCAGTTTTAAATCTGCCAACTTTTTCTGCCCATACTTTTTGAATATCAGCTTCTGGTAAAAATTTCATATAGCCAGATAGAGTTTCTTGAACTTCTATTTGCTGTTTTTTAGGCAATGCTGCTAGTACACCAGCTATATTGGAGGCGTCAGTTTCTAATTTTTCACCAATTGGTGAATAAAACCGCATTTTGGAGGGAATAGGATTTAAAATAAAAATATTTTTAATATAATAGAAAAAGTCCTCAATAATATTTTGTTCCATGCATATGTTTATACCTTCAATTATTTTTGGATTTGTCAGTATTGTTTGACTAGGTGTTACATTAACTTCAAGAGTATATTTATTATGTAACTCATAAATATATTTATGAGTCTCATTGAAAAAGCAAGCTTTTAAATAATCTTTTATCAGAGGATTTTTCTTTGAATTAACTCGATATTCTTGATAAGTTACAGATTCTTCTAAAACTTGAAGGAAGGGTTTTGTTTTTACTGTAATACTGTAAATATAATCAGTATTAATATCTTCTCCTTGTATGACAACCTTTAATGTAAATTTTTTTTTAGGTTTAAATGCAGCCCATTCTACACCCCCTCGAATTGAAGGGAGTATTGAATCACCGACTAAAGCTGGTTTAATATCCTCTCTTGTAAAGGCTATTTGTAAAACTTCCAAAGCTTCAACTACATTAGATTTACCACTCGCATTTGTACCAATCAAAATAGTCAATGGGTCAAGTGGAAGCTCGGCATAACGGAAACTTTTCCAATTTTCTAAAATGAGTTGCTTAAGCACGATCAACTCCAAAACTCTACCTACTTAAATTTAGCTCCTAACAGTGGCGTTGGCAAAGCCCGCCGCAGGCATCGCACAATTTTTTATCCTTCAACATCACACCCAAAAAACAACAAAGCCAGGAGACAAAGTAAAAAATTGCCTAATTACTCTATCTAACTGGCTACATCTCATTGTGATTTTGGCGATTTATTTTTCTGGCGGTAAATCTACACTGTAAATAGTCTTCCCTACCAAGTTACGCAATGTTACCGTCATTACCTTTGTATTTCCATCAATTTTGACTCCTCCAAAGAATTGCAAACCTTCACTTGGCGGTCGATTTGCTTTTGTACCTGGAGGAAGGCTTTGAAATACTAATTGTGGCCCAAAAGTATTTTCTAATTCGTTCGGCCCAAATGTACCAGAGTTAAGCGGCCCAGCAACGAACTCCCAAAAAGGCTTAAAGTCGGTAAATTGCGCTTTGGCAGGATTGTAATAGTGGGCTGCTGCGTAATGTACATCAGCAGTTAACCAAACAACATTCTGGATATTCTTGTTTTTGATAAATCGTAGTAAATCGGCAAGTTCTAATTCTCTTCCTAAAGCTGGGCCATCTCCATTAGCCCAAGCTTCAAAATCAGTGCTACCGTCTTTAACTATCAGCCCCAAAGGCATATCACTAGCAATCACTTTCCATGTTGCTTTTGATGACAACAATTGCCTTTTTAACCATTGCACTTGTTTTCTACTCAAAAAATCTGTTTCTTTACTTGGTACTGGCTGATTATTCGGGGAATTTGGCCCCCGGTAGGTGCGCTCATCCAGCATGAAAATGTCTAATAATGGGCCATAGTTGAAAGAACGATAAATTCTTGCTTTATCTGGATTATTGCTTTCATATCCAATAGGCAAATATTCTAAAAAGGCTTGTCTTGCCCTTTCGGCTAGCAAGTTAACATCCTTAACTTTATAACGGTCATCGTTGAGAATAATTTGCCCAGGATACCAATTGTTTCTTGTTTCGTGGTCATCCCACTGTGCCAATATGGGAACTTCAGCATTGAAACGTTTGATATTTTTATCCAACAAATTGTATATATAGTTGCCACGAAATTCTGTGAGAGTTTCTGCTACTTTTGATTTTTCTGGTGTAGTGATGTTTTTCCAAATAGTGCCATCGTCTAAAGTTACTTCTGATTGAATCGGGCCATCGGCATAAATGTTATCGCCCGAATGGATGAAAAAATCGGGATGAAGTTGGCGCATAGTTTCGTAAATTTTCATCCCACCGAAATCAGGATTAATACCCCATCCCTGACCAGCAGTATCGCCACTCCAAACAAAAAATACATTTCGTTCAAATTTGGGGGCAGTTCGGAAAGTACCATAAAAAGGAGCGCTGTGAGTCCGTTGATAATCTAAATCTTGGAAAATCACCCGATAAAATAATTTTTGGTCTGCTGGTAGATTCTTCAGATAAAGTCGTGCTGTAAAGTCGCTATCTTTTAAGGCATTAGGCCCCACAACTCGCTGCACATGGCGAAAAGACTCACTCGTAGAATATTCTACAATCATTTTGGCGGGGCGATCGCTCCGACTCCAAATCACGATGCTATCGTTAGATATATCTCCGCTTGTTACGCCATAAGGTATGGCAGGACGCATTTTATCAGAGGTGATAATTGCAGGTGCTTGGGCAAAAACTGGTGATTTAGCGATAAAATTTGTCGAAATAATTCCACCGGCTGTGATAGCTGAACGTAGCAAAAACTGGCGACGATTTAGCTTTAATGGGTGATGAGATTCCATACTCAATAATAGCAACTTTAACCTAAAGGATTACAGGATAAGTGTTTACCACACTTTGTTATGTCAACAAGTAAAGATTGAGTTATCTAAGGATTAATAAAATATATTTAGTTTGATGTAACCAGAATGGTAGTGTTGATTTAAGAATTTCTGTGAGTAAATTTATCCATGACAGAACAGAAAAGGATACAGAGCAACTAAATTTATTTATGAGTTTGTTAATTTTGAATTTTGAATACTTCGACAAGCTCAGTACAAGTTTTGAATTTTGAATTCGGAGCGAAGCGACGTGACTGCTGCTGTCTTTCTAGAAAACGTCTATAAATTTTATAACAATGTACCTGTAGTCAATGACCTCTCATTCCAAATTGAAGCGGGGGAGATATTTGCTCTACTTGGCCCAAACGGTGCGGGTAAATCAACCACAATTCGGATGCTGACTACACTCACGAAACCGTCCCAAGGACGGATAGAAGTAGGTGGATATGATGTGACACGCCAAGCAACGTTGGCAAAACAAAGTATTGGTGTAGTCTTGCAACAAGTCAGTGTGGATAACGATTTAACCGTCTGGGAAAATATGGAACTGCACGGGAGATTACATCGCATTAGCAACCCGCAACGACAAAAATTGATTAATCAATGGCTAGAGTATGTTGAATTAGCAGAAAAACGTAATGATTTGGTAAAAACCCTGTCTGGGGGTATGAAACGACGGTTACAGATTGCAAGAGCTTTATTGCATCAACCGCAAATTTTGTTTTTGGATGAACCAACGGTAGGACTAGACCCCCAAACGAGGCGACGCCTCTGGGAAATTATTCGAGATTTGAATAAACAAGGGATGACGATGCTACTGACGACCCATTATATGGATGAGGTCGAATTTTTGTGCGATGCCTTTGGCTCTACCAAGCCAGGACGCATCGGTATTATGGATAGCGGTAAGCTGATTTCTTTAGGAACTTTACAACAACTGCGTTCTGCTCACGGTGAAGGTTTAGTGATGAAACAATTAGGTGTGTCTGATGTGGGAAGTGATGGCGCTCGTACTTGGGAATATCTGTTTTTCCCATCTTTGGAAGCAGCAAATATCTACTTGAATGAACAGCCTGATAAAACTGGAATGATGGTGCGTCCCTCTAACCTGGAAGATATTTTTGTGGAATTAACGGGACGCCAGTTAGATTAACCTCATCCTCCTAACTGCCGCAGCATGGCTTCTACCCTTTCTACGCCATCTGAGTCATTACGCCGCTTGTACAAGTCACGGGCTTTCTGAAGCAAGCTGTTTGCTTGTTTGGCTTGTCGTCGCTGTTTATACATCGAACCCATCAACTCATAAGTCTGGGCGTTGTTTTTATCCAAGTCGATTGCTTGTTGGTATGCCCAGGTAGCAGCAGAATAGTCTCCCATACGCGATTGGGTTACAGCCAATCCTAAATAGGCGTTGACGTTGTTACGGTTCAGCTGTATGGCACGACGATAACCTTCTTTTGCCCCACGTGTGTCGCCCAAATTGGCTTTAATGTAACCCACAGCGTAGTAAAAATCACTATTGTTAGGGTTGATAGCGATCGCTTTACGATAAGCTGCTAATGCTGCCTGGTAATTTCCCTGTTGAGCGTATAAATACCCAATACCTGAATGGATTTTAGCATTCTTCGGATCTAAACTAGCTGCTTGCTGATAAACAGCGATCGCACCACCATAATCACCGGCATTCACTAACCTCCGTCCTTCCTCCAGTAATTGCTTTAACTCTGGGTTTTTGGCTTGCGCCACTAATACCTGAGCCTGAGCCACTGAAGGTATGGTGAAGGTAAAACATCCTAGTAACACCACACTAAACACGAATGATGTTGGCTTGTACACAGTAAATTTCCTGAAATTTTAGAGAACTTTTTTTCTTGTACATTAAAACAAAAATATGGACTTTTGAAAACTGTATTTATTCGTATTAATCAAGATATTAATAGTTCATTCACCTTTCCTTTACAATCAGCAGTGTCTAACTGAGTTCTCGCTGAAGGATGAAGTATCAGGTATCAAGGCTCAGATAAAGTTATCCTACATATAAACCAGTACAACTGTAAAATAATACCTTTTTTAATCAGTAGTTATACTTGTTAACCGAAAAATCCCAACAGACATTTGACTTCAGCTTAGATGTTGATGTATCAAGCTTATGGGGTTTTACATTCATTGCTGTTTTTTATTTCATTTAAAAACTTGCTAATTTTGTATTTAATTTTTCGCCTTTGATACTACCTTTACAGAAGTCATCATTCAAGCATCTACATCCTATTTTGGTTCCTACGCGGTAAGATAAATTTAATCAGTAAAATGTTCCTTTCAGTCCTGGCTTATGTTTAGGACAATACTAAAATTGTTTGAGAGGATGTTTTTCAAATCTGTGTTCTGTAATCTAAGTTACAATTGCTAAATACTTTGATAATAAATATCAACCTATATCCTAATTTAGGAGATTAATTTATGATTATAACTACTACTGATGTGATTCAAGGAGCCGTAATTGAGTCATATTTAGGTATTGTGACAGCAGAAGTCGTTTATGGCAGCAATTTCTTGCGGGACTTTTTGGCTGGTATTCGAGATATTATCGGTGGACGCACTGGTAGCTATGAGCGTCTATTTGAGCAGGGTCAACGCAAGGCACTAGAAGAATTAGAACAACGAGCACAACGTTTAGGAGCCAATGCTGTAATCGGCATTGAAATTGATACTGGCACAATCAATATTGACCAGTCAGGAGTTCTTTTGCTGATAACTGCCACAGGCACAGCTGTCAGAATGCGTTAATTTTTGGCGCTCTTTACTTTTGGCATTCATTACAAATCAAAGCTAATTTATCATAGGAGTTAATACTTATATTTTAATTTAAAGGTTTTACCTGAATTATTTATAAATAATTCAGGTATTAAAAAATAAAAAATTATATTAAAATTTGTGAAAAAGTAAAGTCTGTTTTTTTATCACTAAAGATAGACATATTAACTATTTCTATTGATAGATATAAAAATAGATGATTAAGTTATTTAATTTTAATCATAAACATGAATATACCTGAATTAGGAACTTTGCTGAAACAGCACTGGAGAACATAAGCTATGTCATACGTAAATCGTACAGGTAATGAAGGCATTGCTACTGAGCCTGTGATAGCAGGCCGAGTAGCTGAATATCATGATCTTGTTCGCTGGGGGCCAATTATTTCTGGTTTGTTGGTTTCCTTAGCTACCCAATTAATTTTGAGCGCTATAATTGGTGCGGTTGCGGCAGGCACAGTTGAAGGTTCAGGTGCACCTAGAACCATCGCCCCTAATGCTGCGGGTAACGCGGGGCTTTGGTCAACTATCGCTTTACTAATTTCCCTCTTTACTGGTGGTTGGGTTACAGCTCGTGCTTGTGGCCCAATGAACCGTAATACAGCTCTTCTTAACGGTGCAATTCTTTGGGCGACGACTTTGGCAGTTAGCTCATGGTTGTTAGCAAGTGGAGTATCTGGTGCTTTTGGTGTTGCTGCTTCTAACGCTGGAGAAGTCATAAACCAGGTACAACAGCAAGGTGGTGTTAATGTACCACAAGCAAACATAAGTGCCCAACAAGCTCGTGATGCAGCAGCTAATTTACGTTCGGGATTGTGGTGGTTTGTGTTTGGTTCTTTGTTAGGTTTAATAGCCTCAATGATAGGAGCTGTAACTGGCGCTCGTAGTCCTCGCGCTCACAATTACAATGCTTAAATAATTGATTGTTTGAAAAACCAAATGTTATTTATTCTAAACAAAAGCATCCTTTTTCAAGGTGCTTTTTATTATTTAAAAGTTGCATTTATAATCTCAGGCTGAACTGAACAGTATAGCAGCATATCTTATCTCTTAATATCGCGGTTCTAAGAAAGATTTCTATTTTTTAGAAGCGCGATATTTTATATGTTTATTTTATACAAGTAAATTCAACAAAAACTTTCCTACCCCAAATCACCATTTTAGATATGAAACTTCAATCCCCTGTTCACGTCGAATTTTGCTATCTTTTTCAAACCAGGCAATTATTTGCTGCGCTGTCAAATCTTCAATAGCAACGCTATACTCTTGGGCAATATGCTTCAAAAGCTTAAGCGATGAAATTGTCAATCTTGTTAAAAACTTTTCTGGAGAAGACAATAACGCCGCATCTACTTTTGCTGACTCTTCCAGGGTTAAAAATTGTGCTGATGGTTGCTGTGGTGGTACATCCATAAATGCTATCTCAAACTTAGTTGCTATTCAGTTATTATCCATTACCACGTTTATCTATGATAATTTTACTGACGAATTTGTACCAAATAGCCACAACGGTGTTCGCCATCAATAATCCAGTGGGTGCGTTCTACGGTACAATCAGGTAAGACGGCTGCAAACATTTCTAATTCGTGACCACAGATGCTAGGGAAAGACTCGGCAACGTTAGAAATAGCGCAGTTATGCTCCATTAAGATAAAGCGATCGCAATCAAAGGAGTCACTCACATCAACAGGGTGATACTCCGCCATGAAGCCTTCCGCTTTTCTCAACTCGACTAAGTTAGCTACCCGTTCTCGCAGCGAACCATTACCGACGCGATCGCGGTATTCTTTGGCTTTACGCTGCCACTGTTTCTCTAAAATCGATTTAAATTGATCGTCTCCTACGGTTTCGGCTAAGGTGTCTAGCAGCGAAACCGCAAAATTACCGTGGCCATCACCAAAGCGATCGCTCATTGTTCGGTGCAAGCGATCGCGTCCTTGACGACTCAGTTGATAAAGATGCTGCGGCCGCCCCATCCCCGCCGCCTGCACTGATGTAGAATACAAAACTAGCTCCTCCGTCTCCAAATCTTTGAGATGGCGACGAATAGCTTGAGGGGTAACGTCTAAAACTTCAGCTAGCTCCAAAGCCGTTGCTTTTTCGTGTTTGTGCAGATACTCTAGGATATCTTGCTTGGTTGAGGACTGGTGGGTAGTCGCCATCTTCATGTGGTGCGAGACGTTCAACGAACGCCCCAAAAATTAATTTCTTTGAAAATTTGACCGTGCCGATTTTGGATTTTGGATTTTGGACTTCGACTTACCTCGACTTCGCTCGGTACAAGTCGCTCAGTCGAACGATTTTGGATTAAAAAAGTTTTCTGGTATGTAGCCTGCTACGCGATCGTCAATCTAAAATCCTTGAGCCAAGCACCTTTGTGGTCTCTTTCAATCCCAAATTGCAAATCTAAAATCCAAAATTGTTTGACTTTGACAACATTGTTGTTGTTAATTTAGCGTAAAATGAAGATAGATTAAACAACATAGCTGTTGTTTTACTCTCCACCACTATTCTAGCAGCCGTGTAACCATTCCGTAACGGTAGATGGGAATCGGCTAAAGAAAACCGTCTCCCATCCTTATAGAGAGATTCAAGTTCCGAACACGAGAGATTATTACTGATGAGTGCCACTGTCAAAACCTTAGTCAACCAACCCTACAAGTACGGCTTTGTCACGGACATTGAGGCCGACACTATTCCGCGTGGACTAGACGAGGACGTTATCCGCTTGATCTCCTCTAAGAAGAACGAGCCGCAATTCATGCTGGACTTTCGCCTCAGAGCTTATCGCCAGTGGCAAAAAATGACGGAACCAACTTGGCCGAATGTCAAGTATCCGCCAATAAATTATCAGGATATCATTTATTACTCAGCGCCGAAACGTAAGAAAGAAAAGCTAAACAGTTTGGATGAAGTCGATCCAACTCTTTTAGAAACTTTCGAGAAGTTAGGCATTTCCCTATCTGAACAGAAGCGGCTGGCAAATGTCGCCGTTGATGCAATTTTCGATAGCGTTTCTGTCGCCACTACATTTAAAGAAAAGCTAGCGGAAGATGGCGTTATTTTCTGCTCGATTTCCGAAGCGTTGCAAGAACACCCAGAATTGATCCAAAAATACTTGGGTAGCGTTGTTCCTGTAGCTGACAACTACTTTGCCGCTTTGAATGCCGCCGTTTTTAGCGATGGTTCTTTTGTCTATATTCCTAAAGGCGTAAAATGTCCGATGGAACTGTCTACCTACTTCCGCATCAACTCTGGTGATACGGGACAATTTGAGCGGACTTTGATTGTCGCCGAAGAAGGTAGTTATGTTTCTTACCTTGAAGGTTGCACCGCACCGATGTATGACAGCAACCAGTTACACGCCGCCGTTGTGGAACTTGTCGCTCTGGATAACGCGGAAATTAAATATTCCACCGTCCAAAATTGGTACGCTGGAGATGCCAATGGTAAAGGCGGTATTTACAACTTTGTCACCAAGCGCGGTTTGTGTCAGGGCGTAAATTCCAAGATTTCCTGGACTCAAGTAGAAACAGGTTCGGCAATTACTTGGAAATATCCTAGTTGTGTATTGGTGGGTGATAACTCTGTGGGTGAGTTTTACTCCGTGGCGCTGACAAATAATATGCAGCAAGCCGATACGGGTACAAAAATGATTCATGTAGGTAAGAATACCCGCAGTACAATTATTTCTAAAGGAATCTCCGCAGGTAATTCGAGTAATAGCTATCGGGGTTTAGTGAAAGTTAATCCGACGGCTAAAGGCGCGAGAAATTATTCTCAGTGCGACTCGATGCTGATTGGGGATAATGCTCATGCTAATACTTTCCCTTATATCCAGGTGCAAAATAATACTGGGAAGGTGGAGCATGAAGCTTCTACTTCTAAGATTGGGGAAGATCAACTGTTCTACTTTGCTCAACGGGGTATTTCACCAGAAGATGCTATTTCGATGATGGTTAGCGGCTTCTGTAAGGATGTTTTCAATCAGCTACCGATGGAGTTTGCTGTGGAAGCTGATAAGTTGTTGAGTTTGAAGTTGGAAGGCAGTGTTGGATAACTGGAAGGAAGGATAAACACAGGGACATCGGTGTTCTGTGTTTATCTTTTGGAAGAATGACGAACCGCCAAGACGCCAAGAGCGCAGAGAAAGAGAAGGGAGAGAAGATGATTATTGAAAATAGTGAAGTTGTGCTGTCAGTACGGAATCTGACGGCTAATGTTGATGGGACACCGATTTTGAAAGGTGTGAATCTTGAGGTGCGATCGGGTGAGATTCATGCGATCATGGGGCCGAATGGTTCTGGTAAGAGTACTTTTTCTAAGGTGTTGGCTGGACATCCGGCGTATGAGGTGACTGGCGGTGAGGTGATTTTCCAGGGACAGAATTTACTGGAGTTGGAACCGGAGGAACGCGCTAGAAGTGGTGTATTTTTGGCGTTTCAGTATCCGTTAGAAATTCCGGGTGTGAGCAATTTGGATTTCTTGCGGGTGGCGTACAATTCTCGTCGCAAGGCGCAAGGTTTAGAGGAAATAGACGCTTTTGATTTTGACGATTTGATTGAGGAAAAGCTGGATGTGGTGAAGATGAATTCCAGTTTTCTCAGTCGGAGTTTGAATGAAGGGTTTTCTGGTGGTGAGAAGAAGCGGAATGAAATTCTGCAAATGGCGCTGCTGGAACCAAAGTTAGGAATTTTGGATGAAACTGATTCGGGTTTGGATATTGACGCGCTCCGAATTGTGGCGAATGGGGTAAATCAACTGGCAAGTCCAGACAATTCGACAATTTTGATTACTCACTACCAACGGTTACTCGATTATATTGTGCCTGATTTTGTGCATGTGATGGCGCAAGGGCGAATTATTACGAGTGGTGGTAAAGAACTGGCGCTGGAATTAGAGTCTCGCGGTTATGACTGGGTGCTGGAAGAATTTGCTGCTGCTGAGGTGGGTGTGTAATGAATATTCAAGTATCTCCTAGTCCAATACCTAATTCAAATGCAGTCAGTTTGACATCGATGTTAGATAGAGATGATTATCTAACTGGGTTGTTAAATAAAGTAACGGCAACGAAAACAGAAGGTTGGTTGCAGGAATTACGCCAAAGTGCTGCTAATTGGGTACGCCACTCGATTATCCCAACTACCCGCGAGGAAGAATGGCGATTTACTGATTTGTCGTCTCTGCGAAAGGTGCAATTTAATGTAGAGGCGGGAAATTTTGCGTCTGTAGAATTTGATATTTTACCAGAAGCGGCTAATAGTCGTTTGGTATTTGTTAATGGCGTTTATGCGCCGGAGTTATCCGCAATTTCAGATTTGCCAGATGGAATTGTGGTGAGTAATTTGGCTGGTTTGTCTGCGGTTGAGCAGGAAGGTGTACAGCAATATTTAGCTCAAGCTGAGGGAGCGCAGGAGGTTTTTACTGCTCTCAATACGGCTGGGATAAATGATGCAGCTGTGGTGTGGGTGAAGAAAAATGTGGTAGTTGAAACGCCAATTCATTTGGTGTTTATTTCAGTTGTGGGGAAGACGGCGACGATTTCGCAGCCGCGTTGTTTGGTAGTGGCGGAAAGTGGTTCGCAGGTGACGTTGGTTGAGGAGTATACGAACCGCAGAGGCGCAGAGAGCGCGGAGAACGGAGTTTATTTAACTAACGCGGTTACGGAAGTTTGGGTGGGTGACAATGCGGAAGTTAGTCACACTAGGGTTGAGTGGGAAGGTGCAGAGGCTTTTCATATTGGGAAAACTGCGATCGCCCAAGCTCGTGATAGTCGATATACTTGTCATACCATAACTTTAGGTGCAAAGTTGTCACGGCACAATTTGGAGATTTTGCAAACTGGCGAGCAGACACAAACTACTCTCAATGGTTTGACAGTGATTACTGGTAAGCAATTGTCTGATACTCACAGTGCGATCGCACTTAACTATCCCCACGGTACAAGTGACCAATTGCATAAATGTATTGTAGGCGATCGCGCTCATGCGGTGTTCAATGGTAAAGTTTTTGTACCCAAACCAGCGCAGTTAACAAATGCATCCCAGTTGAATCGCAATTTGCTGCTATCGTCTAAAGCCAGAGTTGATACCAAACCCCAATTGGAAATTACTGCGGATAATGTTAAATGCGCTCACGGTGCTACCGTTAGCCAATTAGAAGATGACGAAATATTCTATCTGCAAAGTCGGGGAATTGATGAAAACGATGCTCGGAAGTTGTTAATTAACGCCTTCGCTGCTGAAGTTATCAACAAAATACCAGTTCCTTCTCTGCGAGAAATCCTTTTAAACACAGTGAATAATCTCAAGTCCCTGACTAATGAGTAATAACGTAATCTACCAATGACTTTTACTCCTACCAAAACCCTTGCTGATAAAGTTCGCGCTGATTTCCCGATATTGCATCAGGAAGTCAACGAGAAACCCCTGGTTTATCTCGATAATGCTGCTACGTCACAAAAACCTTTGTTCGTATTAAATACCTTGCGTGATTATTACGAGCAATATAACTCTAATGTCCATCGCGGCGCTCATACTCTCAGTGCCAAAGCTACCGATGCTTATGAAGCGGCGCGAGATAAAGTTGCCAAATTCATTAATGCTGCATCTCGTCAGGAAATCGTCTACACGCGCAACGCAAGCGAAGCGATTAACCTAGTCGCTTATAGCTGGGGAATGAATAATTTGCAGCCGGGAGATGAAATTATTCTCTCGGTGATGGAACATCACAGTAATATTGTGCCTTGGCAATTGGTAGCACAAAAAACGGGTGCAGTACTGAAATTTGTAGAATTAACACCAGAAGAAACTTTTGATTTAGAACAGTTTAAAAAGCTGATTTCTGAAAAAACTAAGCTGGTGTCGGTGGTGCATATATCTAATACTTTGGGTTGCATTAATCCAGTAGAAGAAATTGCTGCGATCGCACACAAATACGGTGCTAAATTCTTAGTTGATGCTTGCCAAAGTGTTCCCCACTACCCTATTGATGTGCAGAAGATAGATTGTGATTGGTTGGTAGCTTCCGGTCATAAAATGTGCGCCCCTACTGGGATAGGATTTTTGTATGGCAAGTTGGAATTGCTAGAATCAATGCCACCATTTTTTGGTGGTGGTGAAATGATTGCAGAAGTGTATTTAGACCATTCCACATACGCAGAATTACCGCATAAATTTGAAGCTGGTACACCTGCAATTGGAGAAGCGATCGCACTTGGTGCTGCAATAGATTATCTTAGCAGTATCGGCATGGATAAAATCCACGCCTACGAAGCAGAATTAACAGCTTATTTGTTCCAACAATTAGAGCAAATTCCCCAAATTAGAATTTACGGCCCCAAACCAAATGCTAAAGGGGAAGGTAGAGCCGCTCTTGCGTCGTTCACAGCCGGAGAAGTTCACGCCAACGACTTATCTACATTATTAGATCAAGAAGGCGTTGCAATCCGTTCTGGACACCACTGTACTCAACCATTACACCGTTACTTAGGTCTTGCTGCAACCGCACGAGCAAGTCTATCTTTCTACAACACCCGTGAGGAAATTGATATTTTCATCAAAGCACTGAAAGAAACTCTCGATTTTTTTGCAGGTTTACTTGCTTAAAGTTACAAAATATTCCGATAGTGATTGTGCCAAATATCAGCAACATATCTTGCTAATAGTTGGCACAATTTAATTATCTGGATTATTTACAGGAGCAACTAAAGTGTCATACAGTGACTTTACTTTAGACAGAGTTAGAAAAACCTTTGGCTTAACTATTTCTGATAAATTTGATATATTTGCATCTGTACATGAAGTAGAGTGTCCACCATTACTTGCAGAACTATTGCGGGAGAATGTACCTTTAGCTCTTGCTAGTAATACCGAAAAATCCCGTTCAGAGATGATTATTGCACCTATTTTAATAGCTGTAAGGAAATATTTAAATAATCAAATAAGTTTATTTTCTGGTATTGACTTTACTGTTGATTCAGCACAAGGTTTAAATGGAAATTGCGATTTTATTATTAGCCGTTCACCAGAGTTACTAATTCTGAATGCACCAGTTGTCACAATTGTAGAAGCTAAAAAAGAAAATATTAATGCAGGATTAGGCCAGTGTGTCGCAGAAATGTTAGCAGCTAAATTGTTTAATGAACGTGAGGGTAATAACATTCAAACAATTTATGGAACTGTCACTACAGGAACCATCTGGAAATTTTTAAAGCTCATTGGTCAAGTAGTTGAAATTGACTTGAACGAGTATTATATTAATGACATAGGTAAAATTATTGGAATTTTATCTACTATTGTGACGGAAAAAGTATTGTAATATGCTTGTCAAGTCAACCCTTGCAGAACAAAGAACAGTCTTACACAACGTTAGCTGGGAAACCTTTGAAGCCTTGCTGAGAGATACAGGTGAAGATAGAGGTTCTCGGTTTGCTTATGACTGCGGTGTTTTAGAAATCATGACTCCACTTTTTGAACACGAAAACCCCAAAAGTAATTTTGGGAATTTTATTATTGCTTTAGCTGAAGAATTAGGAATTGAAATTAGAAGCGCTGGTTCTACAACATTGAAGCGGAAAATATCAAAGCAAGGAATAGAACCGGATACTTGTTATTATATCCAGAATGAACTAGCTATTAGGGGTAAGCAAACTTTAGATTTAGAAAATGATCCGCCGCCTGACTTAGCAATTGAGATTGACATTACCAGTAGTTCAGTTAACAAATTGGGGATTTATTCAGCGTTGGGTGTAGCTGAACTTTGGAGATATGATGGGCAAAATTTAAAATTTTATCAGTTGATAGAGGGGCAATATGTTGAGTGTAAGTTTAGTATTGCCTTTCCTATAGTATCAGTGAGTGAGATAAGCAGATTTATTGAGCAGAGTAAAAGTATGGGAGAAATTGCTTTACTCAAATCCTTTCGCGCTTGGGTTAAGGATAAAATAGGATAGTTATTTATAAATTATAAAATAATCTTTTTCATTAATTTTTATAAGACGTTTATTGTTTTCTTTCTCTTTAATTTCTACTTGGGCATAATGTAGTATTCTATGATGATTGGGGCATACAATAACAATATTGTTTTCGTTTTGTGAACCTTCCTCAGATAAAGGAATTAAATGATGTGCCTCAGAGTAAAAGATCCCATTATTTTTTTTAAATGTAAATCCACAATCTTCAAATTGGCAGCAATTATTATATTTATTTTTGATTTTTAATACTATATCTTGATATCTTTTTATTATTTGTATGATAATTTCTTCTCTCTCATTCTTTAAGTTAGGATAATCTTCAAAAATATTATTTCTTAGTTGTTGAGATTCTACCGCATTAATTGATTCTACAATTTCTTGAAAATATTTATCTTTACAGCAAATGGTTTGATTACAACGAGATTTCTGAATTTCTTCATTAAAATATTTTAATTCTAAAGGCTCACCTAGAATATTATTACAATTCCATTTTCCTATAACAGCACGCTCTTTTGTATTATCTGCTCGTAGAGTTATATTAGTCTTCGCAAAACACCACCACAACTTGTTGTCTTTAGAAAAATTTATCCATAAAGTATTTTCATCAGACAAATAAAAATGCCGAATTTCATTCTTACGACGTGTAACTATTTTATTGTCAAAATATTTCTTTAATTCTTCTTCAACTTCATTCCACTTATCCTTTGACTTACACTCAAGACAAATTTGATGAGATACTTCTATGTGTCCTAAACGAATAGTATTCTCTGTATAAATGCAATCTTTACGCCATTCGTTATGTAGACCAAGATTTATATATAAAATTTGATTGGGAGTAATTTTCATCAATCTGCTTTCTTATTCAAAATGTATAGAAAATTTGAGTTAGCAGACATATTACTTCCAAGCTAATTAAAATAAGGATACATTTTATGTCTGAAAACTCAATCAAATCTGTAATAGCATATAAAAGTGATTGTGCCAATGCTAATGCCACGAGTGAAGCGCTAATCTTTCTGGTATCACTGAATTCAGCTGTTGACTACTATAGAGACATAATAGAAATGGAGTATATGGGCGCCACAAATATTGCCCCTGGAGAAGATGGCTATGTGTTCAAATTCTCAAGAGACAACGCCGCAGCCTTCACCAGAAGACACGAAAGCCAATGGGGAATCCCCACGCCTGTTGACTCCTGAGCAAGTTCGGGCTGGGACAAATGTAATTATGAGCTATGCTGAACGACAGGCATTTCTCAAAAACTTTGAGATTGGTAAGTTACTTGGTTTTGATCGCTGGCCAGATTTGCCACAAAAAAGCCAAATAAGTTTAGTATTCAAGCTATCAGCAGAAACATGGCTTACTAATAGCAATCAAGGTGAATTAAGAAAAGATCCAAATTGGATTCAAATTGAAGCAGCTATCCGCGATTTAGATGGCAAAAACAAAACTTTAGTAACCTTGAAATCTGATGATGAGACTTACATGAATATTGGAGGCGGAAAGTCAGATAAATACGTTGTAAATGTGACCTTCAATAACACAAAATTTTATGTTTTAGTTAATTTATCTAAATCTGATGAAATAGAAAATTTTGTTGTTGCTGGACAACAAGTAAATTATCCTGCAAAGATGTGTGTTGATTTGCTTCACTGCTTACTAGCTGCAAGAACATTTACTGAATCAGGTAAACTTGAACCATTACTTTCTTGGGAAGAAGATAAATCATTAGTAACAGTGTAATCAAAGCGATCGCACCTCACAAAATCAACTCAAAGAATCTGGATCTATCCCCAACTTTCGCAATTCTTCTGCTAGCCTTTGAGCGCGTTCTTCAGCAGTGTTAGCACGTTGTTCGGCAGCGATCGCTAGTTCTTCTGGTGTTAAATATCTGACTCCTTGCTTGTCGTACCAATACAACCAATCCCGCGTAATTCCCTGATAGGTTCCCCGTTCATGACCAATTGCTAAACCTATCTCTGTTAACCAAACAGGATTTCCTCGCTGCAATACATATTCCCCATTTACTAACCGATAAATTTCTAAAGGTGGTTTTCTACGGCGTTGGGGATTATAAACAACATAATACAAAATCTCCATCTCAGCATACATTTTCTTTTTGGTGCTGTATTCCCCACGCCGTTTATGAGAAACTACTTCTAATGCCATGATTGGCATAACTCTTTCTTCCCACAACACATAACTCAAGCGCAAGTTTTCATCAAAAACTCGCTCGACTCCTAAGCTTAAAAATCCATCAGGTACAATCGGCGGTAGTTCAGGATCGTAATATATCCCCATATCAACCCCAAAAAACCAATCCATACGGCTTGTCCATAACCAAGCGAGGATGGCTTTGAGCAAGCTCGGAATTAAATCTTGTAGCTCATTGTCCACAGGTGTATAGTCCGAATCGGGCAGATCCTCGGCGGAGGGTAAGCAGTGCAATGGGTTGTAATTTAACATGGTGGGTGCGACGCAAACTTATAATATTGATGATATCTATCCACCTCTGACTTTTTATTGCGATAATTCCCAAGGGAGACGCGCTCTCCACTGGTCAGTTAAAGGGGGATAGATGACACTCAAGCGGTTGGTTTTATTTTTTGTGCTAACGCCGATAGCAGTTCTATTGGCAGTTTCGGCTTTATTCGGTAGTTGGCAAGAACCTCAGTTCCAAAGTCGCCTAGAACTATACCAAACCAATATTGCTCTACAAGCCCAAGCTTGGCAATCACAAGATAGCGGTGATGACAATCTCCAGGCGATTCGGGAAGCAATACTGGGTGAGCAACCCCTAGAAAGCGCTACAAAGCAGTATCAAGAGGCGCGTCAATCAGTTCAAGCTAATTTAGACAAAGTTAACAGCAAACTTGCACAATTACGCTCCCAAGCTGAAATAACTCCCACGCCTCCAAAACCTTTACCTGACGTTCCTCCGACTACTAAAACCTCTCGACGAGAAGAGCAGCAACAGTTACAGCAGTCTTTTAAGCAACTTGAAAAATTACTGGCTGAATTAGACTTGCGCTTGGGAATTTTACAAGCACAGCAAGGACAGACGGATACAGCCTTCAAGACTTGGAGCGAATTACAGCAACGCTCAGATATCAATCCAGATTTTGGCAAAACAGCTGCTGTATTGAGTGGACTCTGGAGCAATCCTTCCCGTCTACTTCCAAATGCTCAAGAACTGATTCAAAAGAATTTAGAAGGTTGGTTTCGCTCTACTGCTTTGGTTAAGTTATACCAACTCCAGCAACGACAAGATGCTTTATCAGCAGTAAAAGCTGCACAACAAGAATCTTCTGCTCAAGCAGTGTTGAAATTGGCGGTTATTGGCACTATTCCCACCTTGGCAGCTTTAATTGGTCTAATACTGCTAATTTTGGTATTTGCTCAACGGTTGGTGAAAGGAAAAGCCTCGTTACTAGCTCAAAATGCTGATATCCCTTGGTCAACGCCTTGGGATGGTGAAACGGTTTTGCAGGTTTTTATTATAGGCTTTTTCTTTATGGGGCAAATTTTTGTGCCCTTGGTAATATCGGTGCTACCCATCCCACGTCCGATTGTGGATGTGCGACTTCAAGCGTTTTCTGTCTTAGTTAGTTACCTATTGGTAGCATTAGGTGCGCTGTTAGTGCTGTATTTCTCTCTCAAGCGCTTTTTTCCACTACCGGAATTCTGGTTTCGTTTCCGTTTTCAAGATAACTGGTTTTGGTGGGGACTGGGGGGTTATTGCACGGCTTTACCTATAGTTGTGGTGGTATCTTTGATTAATCAACAACTTTGGCAAGGACAGGGTGGTAGTAATCCTTTGTTACAACTAGCCCTAGAAAGCCAAGATGGTGTCGCACTTGGCATATTTTTCTCTACAGCAGCGATCGCAGCTCCATTTTTTGAAGAAATTCTGTTTCGCGGCTTTTTGTTACCCTCTTTGACTCGCTACTTACCCGTGTGGGGAGCGATTTTTACAAGTGCTTTGTTGTTTGCGATCGCTCACCTCAGCTTGTCGGAAATTCTGCCACTGACTGCATTGGGAGTTGTGTTGGGAGTAGTTTACACGCGATCGCGCAACCTCCTCGCTCCTATGCTCCTCCACAGCCTCTGGAATAGTGGTACGCTATTAAGCCTATTTGTATTAGGTAGCAATTAATATCAGCATACTACTGTTGTCAAAAACAAAAATATTTGCTTTTATCTCCATAAGTAGGGACAATTAACTAATTACAATTGGTTATAAGCATAAATACTAGCTGAAAACCCAATTAAGATAATGGCAAAAGCAAATCAAAGAATGCTGTTAACATAGACAACAAACTATTTAGTTAAGCATTTATTCTCATTCGGATGATTTTAGCCATTTTCGAGATGTTAATTGTCTTCCCGAACCATTTTTAGCTGTCATAAATTGGATTACAATTCCGTTTTGCGCTCATCGAAGTAGGGATCGGCAACCAAAAAAGGGTTAGAAAGATATGGAAGATGCTTCTTGCGCTTCTAGATTCTCACTAGCCACACACTTTGTCTTGTCATTAGTGCAATGGCGTTTCACGCCCGCTAGAAGCGATGTCTACGATGGGCTATGCATCCGCAAAAGAATCCGGAAATAATACTGATGGACTTGTAAAAAGTGGTGTATGTAGCAGCTTTTGCTGAGAATTGAGAAAAATGAATCTCAAGGTAAATGTCTTACCTAAAAATCTGCAAAACTGCTGCACCAGGGTTTGCGATCGTCAAATCCCCCAAAAGTGATTAAGGAGCGCCAGATTTTTAGGCTATGCTGCAAGACATCTTAGTGTCCCTTATGGAATAGAATCACGCTGATTTTGGTTATTCATCTTGAGGCTAACTCATACTGAAAAATTAAAAATCTATTTATTAAGCAAGTAAATGTATTTAGTTTCATTACAATAAAGACTTTATTTTTATACTCACTTATCAAGGAGCAGCATTTATATGGCAAATCTCAATCCCAGTCACCCAACCAAACAACTTCTCGCTGGTTACTGTGGCATTATCCTCGGAGCATTTGGAGTTCATAAGTTTATTCTAGGATACGCTTCCGAAGGCTTTATCATGTTAGTAATTTCTGTAGTTGCGGGTTCTTTCACCTACGGCATCGCTTTATTAATTATGCAACTTGTCGGTTTAGTTGAAGGCATGATCTACTTAAACAAGTCCCCTGAAGAATTCGTAAATACCTACTTTGTGAATAAGCAAGGCTGGTTTTAGTACTTTGTCAAGCTAGTAATGAAGGTTTTGTAGTCAGCACTTTAATACTTAGAAAATAAGGACTAAAGCTCTTACTACAAACTTAATTACCCCTTAATTTAAACCTGATATAGCAATCCTAAATGAGTTGTGAAAACCCCAGATTCCTCTCTCTGCGTTCTCTGCGCCTCTGCGGTTAATTTATTTTTACAAATGCTTTAGGACTGCTATATAAAACTAATATTTGATGGCGTGAAAAAATCGGTACAACTCGAAAAGTCTGGTTCCCTAATCCTTGCTTATCGAGCTTCGCGTACCAGGCAAATACATTCAAAAATCAAATCAGCTTGCTTAAGCAGAAATTATACAGCGCTTCTACCTCTGAATATTTATTTTTATTAATATGCTCATTCTCAAACCTAAACAGCTTAACTGGGCAATATTCTTCTTGTTAGGCTTAGGATATTTTAGTGTTATGTCTCATTTGGAAATCAACTATTTCTTAAAAAGTTTGATTATGCTCGTGCCGATGCAGGTCGGAGCTATTATTTATGTAACTTATCTACGCTGGAGCCGTCGTTGACCAGCAATTTTAGATTTTGGACTTCGACTTACCTCGACTTCGCTCGGTACAAGTCGCTCAGTAGAACGATTTTGGATTAAAATAATTTTTGCTTCATATTCCGTCCCTTGTAGAGCAAATAGTGTGATGGAACCAATCTAAAAGATGCTCTTGCGAGGTTACTTCTCTGTAAGAGTACGCGGACTCGCTTTAAGCGTATCGCTGCGATAACGCGTAGCCTCTTCCCTTCTGCCCTACGCTGTACACACAAGTTTCTTAACCTGCAATGGCATTGCATTAACTAACAATGGCATTGCATCGACTGACAATGGCATTGCATCGACTGACAATGGCATTGCATCGAATAACAATGGCATTGCATCGACTAACAATGGCATTGCATCGACTAACAATGGCATTGCATCGACTGACAATGGCATTGCATCGACTGACAATGCTATTTCTCTCGTTCCGATACTTTGTATGAGAATGAGTCAAGCCCAATCAAGCTAGGTTTTTAGGACTTGTGTGTACACCGTAGCTCCCCAAGGGAGAAGAGAAGGCTTTACGCGACGCGTTAGCAAATCTAAAATCCTTGAACTAAGTCCCCTTTTAGGCAGAGCCAATCCCAAATTGCAAATCTAAAATCTAAAATTGTTTGACTCCTAGCAAAGTACATAAATTAATAATTTTAATATGGTTGACATTGAGTCATAGTTCCATATTTCGCCTACGCTCGAATTAGAGACGCTTTTAGTCAGGCGTTGAATTTCTGTAGCGAATCTAAACACAAGCCATGCAACTTGTCCCGAAAACTAAGCTAGCCCCAGAACTTGACCCAATTTTAGAGAAAATTATTCTTGATGTTGGGGGCATGAAGTGTGCTGGGTGTGTGAACGCAGTAGAGCGACAGCTAACCCAACATCCAGGAGTCAAGAGTGCCTGTGTGAACCTGGCGACAGAGGTAGCAGTTGTAGAGTCAGAAGCTGGTGCAGTAGATGCAGATGCACTGGCACAGCGATTAACAGGCGTTGGATTCCCAACTCAACCCCGAAAAGCTAGTGGCACAGTAGCAGGTGAGATATCTACCTTACCAGACCCAGCAGAACGACAACGCCAAGAAATGCGTTCTTCTGTAAGGCAGTTGGCGATCGCTGCAATCTTACTATTATTGTCGGGAAGTGGACATTTTGGTAATCTTGGTAGCTCGGTGCTGCCAGTGCTGAATAACATCTGGTTTCACTGTGGACTAGCGACAGTAGCACTATTAATCCCTGGTCGCCCGATTTTGATAGATGGCTGGCTAGGCTGGCGGCGAAATGCGCCTAACATGAACACCCTGGTAGGATTAGGAACGCTCACAGCCTACATTGCTAGTTTGGTAGCACTGCTTTTTCCCAAAATGGGTTGGGAGTGCTTCTTTGACGAACCAGTAATGATGCTGGGCTTTATTCTTTTAGGAAGGACACTAGAGCAACAAGCAAGAGGACGTGCCGCCGCCGCATTTAGAAAATTGCTAGCACTCCAGCCACTTTTAGCGCGATTGATTGCCAACCCAGAGAAAGCAGGAGCAGGGTCTTCTAGTGTAGAAATTCCTGCTGAACAGGTGCGTGTTGGTGAATGGTTGCAAGTACTGCCAGGTGATAAAATCCCCGTTGATGGTGAAGTGGTGATTGGTCAAACAACGGTTGATGAGTCAATGCTGACTGGAGAAGCAGTGCCAGTAATCAAGCAACCGGGAGATATAGTGACAGGGGGGACGCTAAACCAGTCAGGAGCGATCGCTATTCAGGCAACCCGGATTGGAAATGATACAACTCTAGCTCAAATTGTCGCCCTCGTAGAAGCTGCCCAAACTCGAAAAGCCCCAGTACAGAAATTAGCAGATACAGTCGCTGGTTACTTTACCTATGGGGTGCTGACAGCATCTGTATTAACATTTGGATTTTGGTACTTTTTCGGCACTCACATCTGGAGTGATATCACCATGTCTGGTGGTATAGAAATGATGAGCCACGCTCAACATTCTTCACTCCCCACTCGTCACTCCCCACTCCTAGTCAGTTTAAAACTAGCGATCGCAGTGATGGTAGTCGCCTGTCCCTGTGCTTTAGGACTTGCCACACCAACAGCCATTCTTGTTGGGACTGCTATGGGCGCAGAACGAGGTCTATTAATCAAAGGCGGCGACGTTTTAGAAAAAGTACACCAACTAGACACCGTAGTATTTGATAAAACAGGTACTCTGACCACAGGTAATCCTATCGTCACAGATTGTTTGTTAATTGAGGAATTGGGGACTGGAAAAGAGGCAGATGAGCAGGAGAAGAATACCCTAATTCAACTAGCAGCAGCCGTAGAAAGCGGTACTTATCATCCTCTAGCAAAAGCGATTCAGCAAGAAGCCCAGCGCCAACAGTTATCTATTCCAGAGGCTGTAGACTTTCACACCGAACCGGGATTAGGGGTATCTGCTGTGGTAACGGACACAGTTGTATTATTGGGTAACTGGGACTGGTTGAGTTGGCACGGCATTCCCATTAGTGAAACTGCACAACAGGTAGCACAGGATTTGGCAACAGATGGTAAAACAGTCGTTTGTGTTGCAGTTGGGGGAACTTTAGCCGGACTAATTGGTGTTTCTGATACCCTCAGACCAGATGCCCAATCCACTGTAGACAAATTGCGTCAGATGGGCTTACGGGTAATGTTGCTCAGTGGCGATCGCCTAGAAGCAGCTAGTGCCATAGCTAAACAACTAGGATTAGATAGTGCTGATGTAATCGCAGGTGTTCCACCAGCCAAAAAAGCAGCTGCAATAAAGTCTCTCCAGTTAGAAGGGACAAGGGGACAAGGGGGACAAGGAGACAAGGGGGACAAGGGGACGAAGAAAACTCTTCACTTCTCACTCAGCACTCAGCACTCAGTTGTGGCAATGGTAGGAGATGGAATCAACGATGCTCCAGCTTTATCCCAAGCTGATGTAGGAATTGCTTTACACTCTGGGACAGATGTGGCGATGGAAACTGCTGAAATTATTTTAATGCGCGATCGCTTAAACGATGTCGTCGAATCTATTCAGCTTAGTCGCGCCACCTTCAACAAAATTCGCCAAAATTTATTCTGGGCTTTTGCATACAACACAGTTGGCATTCCTTTAGCAGCTGGTGTTTTGTTCCCTAGTCTGGATTTTGTCCTTAACCCATCTGGTGCTGCTGCATTAATGGCTTTTAGCTCTGTTAGCGTCGTTACAAACTCAATATTATTACGGCGATTCGCTCATCACCCGTAGAATACTCCTTTACACAGAAAATTTTCTAGCACAAATCTTGGTTATTCCCATATAAAGTTAAACTGAGTCGGTATTCAGGTTTTACCGATTCACAAAGCTTTTTCAGATAATTACCAAAGCTATCATAGCTACTGGAGTAGAACCGACATGTTCTACTCTTTCAAGGTATCATGCAATTTTAAAGCTTATTTAGATCAGCAACACAGACTTATAGTACGCGAAAATGGCAGGATACCATACTAAACAAATCTTGATCAATCACAGTTCCACCGATTTGTCAATGGCAGCAGAAAATAATGAAAACCATCTACTGATTATTGAAGACGATCAAGGTCGCAAAGAATTTCCTCTAGAGCACCCCGTCTACTCTATCGGTAGAGATCGTGAATGTAATATCCGTTTGATGTCGCAGTTTGTCTCCCGCCGCCATGCCACATTAGTAAGATTGCCACGAGAGCATAATAGTCATAGCTTCTATTATCGGATTGTAGATGGCGATGCCAAAGGTAAGGCTAGTTCCAACGGTTTGATGATTAATGGACGCAAAATACCAGCCCACGATCTCAGAAATGAAGACGAGATCGTTTTTGGGCCTCAAGTACGTGCCATTTATTATCTTTTAAGAAACACTCAGCGTTTGGGACAAACGGATTCAAGTGAGTACGACATTACACTAATAAACCCCGGTATGGCCGAGGATTTAGAAGAGTGAGTTATAACTACCAATCACAATCTGACATTCCCACAACTTCAAGCGGTGGGAGTGTCAATTCAATCACCAAAGCTATCCGGCAAGACTTTCAATCAAATGCCAATGGCGGCTACTTTCAATCGCCTGCTTGATGAATTCAAACATTTGTCGGCAGTAATTATCTAAGTGGATTGGTAGTTCTTCATTTTTGATCACAATACTCATCCGGGTTTCTGTTTCAGTAGATTTTGATTTATCAATCAGTACTTCTACTGTTACCAATTTAGGAAAAGGAACATTGCCAGGAACCTGACGAGCGATAATGTAATCGCCTGTGTGGTATTGAATATCCAGCTGACAATCCTGTAGAAGTTCTACAAGTAACGGCTGTAGATGGTCACTAGGAACAGAAACAACAAATAAACAGGTATAGCGAGCCATAATAGCCCCACGCCTTGCAACACTCCGTCCATCCTATAATACCGAAGTATCTAAACAGAAAATCATTAAAAAAGCAAAGTTTTTAAGATCAGGCATTACCAAAATATACAGTCAACGAAGAGGCGGGAGGCTTCCTGCCTTCTTTGATAAGCTGAAAGTTTGATCAAAAACTTTACAATAAAGGTTTGGCTGAGGTAGAAAATGAAAGTCGCAATTACTGGAGCAACAGGATTTGTCGGTAGTCTTTTGGTACAAAGACTCCACGCAAAAGGTCATAAAATAGTAGTATTAACTCGGAACACTGCCTTTGCTCAAAAGGTTTTTCCATCTGAGGCTTTCCCCAATGTAGAGATTGTTTCCTATAAAACAAATGCATCTGGTTCTTGGCAAAGTGCGATCGCTAGTTGTGATGGCGTAGTTAATTTAGCAGGAGAACCCATTGGTGAAGGACGCTGGACACCAGAACGCAAGCAAGAAATCCTCAATAGCCGAAAGTTAGGTACACAAAAAATAGTTGAAGCAATAGCCAGCGCTAATCCCAAGCCAACTGTGTTAATCAACGCTTCGGCTATTGGCTACTACGGCACCAGTGAAACGGCAACCTTTGATGAAACAAGTCCATCTGGTAACGATTTTCTGGCCCAAGTCTGCCAAGCCTGGGAAGCAGAAGCGAGAAAGGTAAAAGATGCTGGTGTACGACTGGTAATTTTGCGTTTTGGGATTGTTCTAGGTAATGGTGGTGCTTTAGGTAAAATGATTCCACCTTTCAAACTCTTTGCTGGTGGGCCTATTGGCAGTGGCCGTCAGTGGTTTTCATGGATTCACGTAGACGACTTAGTTAACTTGATTTTGCAAGCTTTAACTCAACCGGAAATAGAAGGCGTATATAATGCTACTGCTCCTAACCCCGTGCGGATGGCAGATTTAAGCCAAACTTTGGGACAAGTGATGAATCGCCCTTCTTGGTTGCCTGTTCCTGGTTTTGCGATCGAAGCCCTTTTAGGAGATGGGGCTATAGTAGTTTTGGAAGGTCAGCAAGTCATCCCAAAACGTACCGTAGAAACAGGCTTTGAGTACAAATATCCTAATTTGCAACCAGCCTTAACACAAATTCTTAATTAAAAGGGACTGGGGATTAGGCATAGGGCATTTAAAAACTTTTCCCTGTTCCCTATTCCCCATACCTCATGCCCAATTCTTTGACTATTGACTAGAGAGAAATTTTTTGGAAACCCAACTGATAATACCACTGAGAATGGCACCGCCCATGAGGATGCCGATTGCTGGGTTAAATAAGGGTTGCCACAGTTTATGCCACAAATCCAAACCCAGGTTTACTCCCGCCGCATCACCGATCGCAGCGATCGCTAACCAGCCAAAGCCAAACAAAACTAAAAAAACATCGGCGACTAAAACCGTGTTTAGCCAATTTAACAATTTATCTTTCATGATTGGATTGGGAAATGGAGCATTGGACATTAGGCTTTGGGCACTTGTACTGAGCGACTTGCCTTAAGCCATTGGGAAAGAGGAAGGAGGAGTTCTTCAATTTTTAATTTTTAATCTTTAATTTTTAATTGATTTCTCCCCAGTTCCCATCCTTTACTTTTCAAACAGCCAATTTTTGACTTTTGTCAAACTCTGCCAATCTGGTTTTCTACTTAAACCGTCTTCAATACTATTTTTTATTTCATCACTCCATTCTTCATTGACAAAAATCAACTGTTGTGCTATGTCAATGTGTTCCCGCAAACCTTTTTGCTTTGTTTCCAGCATTGCTAAGGCGAGATTGATTCTAGCCTGGGGATCTTGTGGATTTAACTTAACTGCTTTCTGTGCAGCTTTGTAAGCCAAGTTGGGTTTGTTATCGAGTAGATACAACCACGCTAAACAAACCCAAGCAGCACTAGTTTTAGGAGAGCGATCGCACACTTCTTTAAATACAGGGATTAAAGATTCTGCTGATTCTCCTGCTTTATAGCGTTCTAAACCTGTATCAAATAGGGATTCAACTGTATTAGTCATTGGTCATTGGTCATTGGTCACTTGTACTGAGCGTAGTCGAAGTATTAGTCATTAGGCAATTGCAAATGATAAACGACAGATGACAACGGACAAATGACAACTGACAATATTACACCCCAAATGACTTACCGCAACCGCAAGTTTGGTTAGCATTAGGGTTAGTAAATTGGAAACCACCGCCAATCATGGCATCGCTATAATCGAGCATTAAGCCGTAGAGATATAAAAGACTCTTGCGATCGCTGACAATTTTGAAGCCATCATAGTCAAAAACTTCATCATTAGGGGTGATCTTGCTAGTGTCTTCAAAATCCATCATGTAAGACATCCCCGAACAGCCACCCTGACGTACTCCTACGCGTAAGCATAAATCTGTACCTTGCTTATCCCGGAGGGCTTTTACCTGGTGCAGTGCGGCTTCGCTCAACAGAATTCCGCGTTGTTGAGCCTGAATTGCTTGTGTCATCTGCTTTTTCAACTCCTTAATTAGTTTCAGCCTTACCCTGTATCGGCCTGTTAATGCCTGTGGGTTGCTCTTGGTGTTTTTGTATTCATTCTAGCGGCTTAGATGTCGCTAGATGCCAAATTGTAAACACTCCGTCAAAAGCAGCCAAATATTTTTATTCTAGAATTGAGAGATTAAATGTGTTTATACAGAAGGCAGGAGGCAGGGGGCAGGAGGCAGAAGACTGGAGGCAGGAGGAAATAATTATGAATGAAAACTTTAGTTCTCGGTATAAAATCCAGTTTAAAAATATGAATTGTATCGAAGCCGCATAGTGCGAAGATACTTTCGTAGCCCGTGCAGTTTTCTCCATTGGCATCTTCCCTTTCTTCTACAGGGAAGCAAGCTAGCAAGAGCGTCTGGGATGCATCCCAAGTGGATCATTTGGCATCGTCGTCCACAGCCTAAATCTCACGCTTTGAAATAAGGGTTACTTCTGCCCCCTGCCTTCTGTCTTCTGCCTTCTGCTCCCTGCCCCCTGCTCCCTGCCCCCTGCCTTCTGCCCCCTACCTCCTACAACATTCGATATTTTTGAAGTTCAAGCCTTGCGGCAGCCTGATAAGCAACCATCCTTCAGGTGCAGCCATAAAAATTTAATTCGAGGCTAGCTATTCCCCAAAGTTTACTTCCAAATTGCTTCTTTTGATCGCTATGACAAGTTTTAATCGCTCTACCAGTCGTCGGTTGAAGAAATTAACTCAAATTCCTTCTGTATGGGAGGGCGATCGCCGTCCGTTGTCATCACCAAACCAACTCTCAGACTCAGAGGCAAAGGGAGAATGCATTCTTTGGGTAGATTACTCCCAAGGTATTGTTCGAGGAATGGATGTGGTAGCTTCAGATATCGGCCCCGAAGCAATAGTTCGCACCTTAATGCAAGCAATGGAGCATCCCCAGAGTCCGGCAAGACCTGCCAGACCCCAAAGAATTGTAGTCAAAGACCGCGAAATCCAATTTTACCTGCGGGGGGTGTTACAAGATTTAGATATTGCGATTGACTACGCGCCAGAACTGCCTTTAATTGACGAACTATTTCGTGGATTTGCCGACATCCTCGATAGTCAAACGCCCGATTTACCCCCACAGTATGCACAAATCTTGCGAGAGAAAGCCTTTACCATTTGGCAAGCTGCACCTTGGGAGTTTTTGGAAGAACAGCAAATTTTATCCATCGAGATTAATAAGTGGGATGTCGGTACACTCTACGCCTCAGTCATGGGAATGCTGGGAATGGAATATGGGATTTTGTTTTATCGCTCAGAAGAGTCTTTAAAACAATTTCGTGCCGCAGTTTTAACAGATGAAGAATCTACGGAGCATTTAGAAGAAGCTTTCCTTAAGCAAGATTGCCTGTTTCTCACTTTTGAGAGTGCTGACGAAACCGATGAAGATGATTTGGCGGATCTGGCATTATCAGAAATTGACCCTACTTTCGGTAATATCCACCCCTTAGAAGGACTACGGTCTGTTTTGTATGACGAAGAAGCACTGGTAATCTTGGTTGCGATCGAAAGCCTGAGCCGCTTTATTCGCGATCACCGTCGCCAACTTCATGAAGATATCTTTCCTACCCTTAGCCGTCGCTATCGCATTTCTCTACCGCAGCCTGAAGAATCAATTAAATCTCTGCCTGTGACAGTCTCTACTATGCCGCAGCTAGCAGCAGAATTAGAGGAAATGGCAGGCTTTGAGATTGACGATCAGGAAATTGACAACCTAGATTTCCCATCATTGCAAGATGACTTGATACCAGAAGATTCCTTCCTCAGCTTAGGTGTGGTGTCCTGGGAAATGTTGGAATTCCTGCGAAAGGGGGTCAGCTACCATCAAGCTGGTGAAATCAAACAAGTGGGTGATGGTTTGCCGGTGATTTTAATTCAAACTTCCCGGCCTAAGGCGAAGACTGTAATTGAGAGAATTGAAGCAGCAGGCGGACTGAGAGCAATTTGCTTTAACCCAGGTGCCGACCCCTTCGATGGCGATCGCTACGACCTGGGTTTATTACAAACTCAAAATGGCGAATTGTTCCTATTCGGTGAATTTTTAGATAAAGATCCGATTCATGTAGAAGCCCGAAAAAAATGGAATCAACGCTGTAAAAATACTAAGGGCTACTGTGGCTTAATCATTGCCAAAGGACTAACGGGAGCCTCCCGTGGCAATCCTCAGTTAAAAGATATGATGTCTTTGTTTGAAGCGCGATCGCTTTCCCCTAAAGATTTAGGCATTGGCACTCTCCAACTGATGCCCCAACTTAAATTTGAATAGTTGCACTAATTCCCATAATTTTCAATCTCAAATTGTGGGTATGAAAAATTAAGCCATCTGGATTTAATTTGCATATTGACTGAAATTGCATTTGGAAGGGGAAAAGGGGAAGACTTTACCTTTTCCCCTCTTTTCTTTACCAACTAAACGTTGAGCGAAGTAATCCATTCAGCCTTCTTCATCCGCGTACCTCTGATACCATTTCACGAAATTATTGATACAAATCATTTTTCCTGCTCTCCCTGCCTCCCCTGCAAGAATCTGTATCAACCTTAAGGTGAAACAGTATGAGGCGGGGAACAGGGTTGTCAAACTCACGTTAACTTTACCTCAATTTCATGAAGTACCTGTATTTTCATAGTTTTACAGTCATTTTATCGGAAAATATTTAGTATAAATAACGACAAAAGTACTGAAAGTTTGTCTGCAAAGTTTAGTTTAGTCAAACCTCGCTAACGCACTTAAATATCGGAATTTTTTGTGAACAATTTTTTGAGTTTAGCGTCTTGTTGTATATCAATATCATTAAGCAAAAGTTCAGATGTATATCTTTTCCTTTGTAATTTTTTTATAAAACATAAAGTTGAGCTTATTTAATGTGTAAATGAAGATTATTTAAAGTGCATAAATAATAGCTATAATGAATACACGAAATCTAAAATTGAAATATATAGTTATTTTTATAGGTATACTTACCAAGTAATAAATAGTTATAAATCAATTTTTTTCGTCAGGAATTTATTTCTTAGTTGAAATCTGAGAAGAAGATTTACGGACAATTTTATAGCAGCACAATTGGCTAAAAATGATTTAGATATCTAAATCTCTATAAATAGAGAAAATGTAAAAAAAATGCAGGCTTGAAAGCAAGCTATATCGCTAGAGAGAAGATAAAAAATATGCAAAATTCCATCATAATATTTACGGAAATTTAGTGTAAAACGTGTGAAGCAAAACTGAAATATTATGCTTGGCAACAGTCAACTGACATCACATATATTCTGGGTTAATTCATCTGTGTAAAATTACAGATAATGCTGTAAAAATTTACCAAATTAATTAGTTTTTTACACCTGTAGTGTCTACTCTGGCTAGTATATTAGCCCTGAAAAGCAATCACTTGATTAAGGTAAGCCAAAATTTATAACTGTTCAAGTAGCTATTAACTTTTTGGTTACAGTAATGGGTGCATCTGAGTGTTTGTTCTAAAGCGATCGCTTATTTGCCTACTTTCTAACTGACTATTGATGTTATATATATACCACTCTAACCCGCCTCTAAGTCAGCATTTCAGCATGATAATGATTCTGAAGCTTTACTTTTTGGTGTTTTAGCGGATGTTCTCTCCAAGCGGGTTTAGCGAACTTAGTTAAGAGAGAAGGTCAAATGCTTTCAATGGAGAATAACCTTGGAAATGTTCATAGAGTCAACAGGAGGTGTCTCGAATTCATTTATAAAATTTCATTGTCAGGCTTTACTCATGCTGTTAGTAGGGTTATTATCTTCAAAAGCAACTATGTGCGTTTTAGACTGTCACAATAGTAACAAATAAAGTGTAGTATTTTGATTTTTTTAGAAAATGATGAATCCTTTGACAAAACGAACATTTTTAATATTAATGGTATTACTTGTTTCCTGAGACAAACTCTGATAATCTTATCGGTTCCCTCTTTAATTTGGACTCTTTCGACCATCTAAATATACAGCAGATAGCATGATAATGACAAATAAAAAATGGGCCGTTAAACGCATAACAGTCAATCTCGCAACACAGGAAGCGGAAAAGCTAGAAAAATATTGCCAACAAACAGGTAGACCCGCAACTGACGTGATTCGTGAACTGATTAGAAGTTTGCCTGTCTCCGACGACAACAAAGATGCAAATAAGTAAGAAGTTACTTTCACAACTTATCCAGATACTGCTTTGCCACCAGAAAAATATCTATGATACTTTTGAGAGTTCGCTGCTATGGACAAGAGTTTGTCTAGATGATACAGACGCGTTTTTCTTGCGTCTGGTCATTTGTCGGGGCTAAAAGAAGTGATCAAAGAGGTTTTAGTATCGACATTGCCATACCTTAATATGTTGGTGGAGTTGATATTAAGTAGCAAATTCCGACACCAAGCCAGTTACAATCTGTAAAGAAACTGAAAAGGAACGACGGAATGCGCGTTGCAATCGTAGGTGCGGGACTGGCTGGGCTAGCAACCGCAGTAGATCTAGCTGATGCTGGTTGTGAAGTAGAGATTTTTGAATCTCGTCCGTTTGTGGGCGGTAAAGTTGGCAGTTGGGTTGATGGAGATGGCAACCATCTAGAAATGGGGTTGCATGTATTTTTTGGGTGCTACTACCAACTATTTGATTTGATGAAAAAAGTGGGGGTGTTAGAAAACTTACGCCTCAAGGAACATACCCACACTTTTATTAATAAAGGGGGGCGCACTGGTGCTTTGGATTTTCGCTTTCTTACAGGTGCGCCTTTCAATGGCTTAAAGGCATTTTTCACTACTTCCCAACTATCGTTGCAGGATAAATTGCAAAATGCGATCGCTTTGGGTACTAGTCCGATAGTTCGCGGATTGGTAGACTTTGATGGGGCGATGAAAACTATCCGCAATTTAGATAAAGTTAGCTTTGCCGATTGGTTTCGCAGTCATGGTGGAAGTAATGGCAGCATCAAGCGGATGTGGAACCCGATTGCTTACGCATTGGGATTTATTGATTGCGAAAATATGTCTGCCCGTTGTATGTTAACCATATTCCAGCTATTTGCTGTTAGAACTGAAGCTTCAGTTTTGCGAATGCTGGAAGGTTCTCCAGCTAAATATTTACACAAGCCGATTCTGGAATATCTGGAAGCTAGAGGCACCAAAGTTTACACGCGCCGACAAGTTCGGGAAATTCAGTTTACTGAGTCAGGCGAACAAACCCACGTTACTGGTATAGTAGTTGCCCAAGGTGATGCAGTAGAAACGATCGCTGCTGATGCTTACGTTTTTGCCTGTGATGTTCCAGGAATTCAACGCATCCTACCCCAGGAGTGGCGTAAGTGGTCAGAATTTGACAATATTTACAAACTGGATCCAGTACCAGTGGCTACAGTGCAGTTACGCTTTGATGGTTGGGTAACAGAACTGAAAGATGGAGAGCAACGTAAACAGCTAAACCATGCGGCTGGAATCGATAATTTACTTTACACAGCCGATGCTGACTTTTCTTGTTTTGCCGATTTAGCGTTGACTAGCCCTGCTGATTATTATCGCCCAGGACAGGGATCTTTGTTACAGCTAGTGCTGACACCAGGAGATCCGTTTATTGCCCAAAGTAATGAAGCGATCGCACAACATGTTCTCAAGCAAGTCCATGAACTGTTTCCCTCGTCGCGGGAGCTAAATATGACTTGGTACAGTGTTGTAAAGCTTGCTCAGTCTCTCTACCGAGAAGCGCCAGGGATGGATGCGTACCGTCCCAACCAAAAAACACCAGTAGATAATTTCTTCCTTGCCGGCAGTTATACTCAGCAAGACTACATCGACAGCATGGAAGGTGCTACTATTTCTGGACGACGTGCGGCAAAAGTGATTTTGGAAAGTTTGAAGAAATAACGAACCGCGAAGGGCGCAAAGGGCGCAAAGGAAGAGTAGAGAATGTCAGACTGGTTAGAGCATACTGTGCAGGTAGAAGTAGAGGCTCCCATAGATTTAGTATGGAGCCTCTGGTCTGATTTAGAGCAAATGCCCCGGTGGATGAAGTGGATTGATTCAGTGAAAATTCCGCCAGATAATCCAGATATATCTCTTTGGAAATTAAAAACTGGCAGTCTAGAATTTAATTGGCAATCCCGGATTCTCAAAGTTGTTCCTAACCAAATTATCCAATGGGAATCTGTTGATGGTTTGCCGAATCAGGGAGCGATTCGCTTTTACGATCGCCACAATAGTAGCATTGTGAAAATGACTATTTCCTACGCCATCCCCGGCATTCTTGGCAAAATTATGGATAACTTGTTTTTGGGACGGATAGTTGAATCAACGATTCAAGCTGATTTGGAAAGGTTTAAAGAATACGCGCTGAATGTTAAAGCTAATTGATATATTGATGAAGAACCCAGGTTCGAGTTTCTGGAATATTGAAGAAGCGTCTAGTTTTACTGTTAGTCAAGCAGTGGGAAGTTGCTATCTATCCAAAAAATTGAATCTTCGATTTTTTTATGCCTTGACTTGTTTTAACTCAGGTAAGATCCGGGGAGAAATAGTTGCCTGAATTTCTTCACCCATTTTTTCTTCAGCTAGTCTAAGCTCATAATTCTTCTGTAAATTCATCCATAACTCAGCACCAGTACCAAACCATTGCCCTAATCGTAATGCCGTGTCAGCAGTAATTGCCCGTTCACCATTAATTATTTCAGTAATCCGGTTTGTTGGTACATGAAGAATACGTGCTAACTCACTTGCGCTCATTTGCAATTCATGAAGCTCATCAGCAAGAATTTTTCCAGGATGGATAGGTGGCCGTGCCATTTTTCTCTCCTTTAAGAATGATAGTCTGTAATTTCTATGTTGAAAGGTTTAGATTCTTCATCTGCCCAATTGAAACAAATTCGCCATTGCTTATTTATCCGAATGCTATATTGACCTTTTCGATCGCCCTCTAAAGACTCAAAATGGTTGCTCGGTAGTTTCATAAGAGATTCTTTGCTAGTAGCGGCTTCTAATATATCAAGTCGTTTATATGCTTGATCTGTAAAAGCCTGAAACTCTTTTACCCTCTCACCTAAAGCAAACCGCTCCGTCCTTTTATCTTTAAACTTAGGATATTTGTCTGACGGAGACATAAATTACTAATGCTATATGTTATGCGTTACGTAACTCATAATTGAATATATTAACGATAGCACAATTAATATCCGCATAGCATATCAGTCCTTCTCAATAACAGGGGCGACACTACCAAGTAGGATCGCTAAATAAATTAATTGTCAATTCCTCACGTGGCGGTACTGCGGTGATACAAGCGCGGATGATCTCTCCATCCTCTAATTCGACGGTGCAAGCGTGACAAGACCCCATCAGACAACCGGTGGGAATAAATACCCCAGCCCGGTCTGCTACATCCAATAGGGCTTCTCCCACTTCGGCATCTACTGTGACATCATCTGGTAAAAAGCGGACACGAACAATCATTAGTGATTAGTTATTGGTCATTGGTCATTAGCGACTAATGACACTTTAATCTAAAAAATGTGCGATTTTTATGCATTTTAGTTTAAGACAAAAACGGATTTAAGTCTAAATGGCTTTCAACTTCGGTGGCTAGGGAGTCCAAAATCTGCTCTCGTTGTTCGCGATAGTTGGCAACACCTGTGGGCAAAGATTTTAAACCGCGTTGTTGACGGAGGCGATTTAACCAAGCGCGTCGCCAAGGGCCGTTGTCAAAAAGTCCGTGCAGGTAACTTCCCCATACCGATTGACAACTATCCACTAACCCTAAATTAATATCGTCAAATAAGGCGTGATAAGACTGAGGATCTATACCTTGCTGTTCAATGCGCGATCGCCCTTGGTGGATTTCAAAGCCATTTACTGGTAAGCCCTGTTGTGGATAATTTGAGCTAACTTGGCGCTGGCGGGCGATTTTTTGCCCTGTAATTACAGTTCTGATTGGTAAAAGATTTAACCCTTGAAATCTGCCAGCTTGTCCTTCTATCCCTTCTGGGTCGGCGATGATTTGACCAAGCATTTGATAGCCGCCGCAGATACCTAAAACCGTTCCACCAGAAGCAGCATAGTGTTGGATAGCTTCTGCCATACCGCTTTTTTGAAGCAGTAGCAAATCAGCAATTGTGGTCTTTGTACCGGGGATAATCACGGCATCAGGATGTCCTAAATCTTGCTTAGGACTTAAATATTTAACTGAAACTGTACTTTCTGATTCCAGTGGGTCAAAGTCGGTGAAATTGGCAATTCTTGGTAAGCGGATGACAGCAATATTGAGGTCAGTTTGGGGTTTATTCGACGAAGATTGACGTTCTAGTAAGTCTAGGGAATCCTCTGCGGAAAACACTTCTTGTAAGTAGGGTATAACACCGACAACGGGGATACCTGTGCGTTCTTCTAACCATTTTATCCCCGAATCTAAGAGCGATCGCTGCCCTCGAAACTTATTAATTACTATGCCTTTAATTAAGGCGCGTTCATCTGGTTCCAATAACTCTAAGGTTCCCACGACATGGGCAAAAGCACCACCCCGGTCAATGTCAACTACTAACATGGTTGGCGCATTTAAATATTTTGCCACTCGCATATTAGTTAAGTCACGGTGCTTGAGGTTAATTTCCGCAGGGCTACCGGCACCTTCACAAACCACCATGTCAAATTCTGTTCCTAAATGCTGTAGCGATTCTTCAATTGTCCGCCACCCCAGTTCAAAATATTGCTCGTAGTAATCTGAGGCACTCACTTTGCCTACAGACCTACCTTTAATAATTACTTGAGAAGTCATATCCCCTTGGGGTTTGAGTAAAATTGGGTTCATTTCTACCCAAGGTATGACTCCCGCAGCCCAAGCTTGCACTGCTTGGGCGTAGCCAATTTCTCCACCACTGGCAGTGACATAAGCATTTAAAGCCATATTTTGACCTTTAAAGGGAGCCACTCGCCAACCACGCCGCGACAGAATGCGACAAATAGCTGTAGTTAAAAGTGATTTCCCTGCATGGGATGTTGTCCCCACTACCATAATTGATTTCATAGTTGCTTATCACTTAGTTTTTCAAGATACAGGGTGAGTTTTTAGGAGCAAACAACAGGGAAGCAGGGAGAGATGAGGGAGATGAGGAAGCGGGCAAAGAAGAACTAATACATCATGCCCAGTGCCCCATGCCCCAATGCCTACTATAAGCATCACAAATTTCAATTAGATGGTTATGGTAAAGACTTCATGAATAGATGTGATGTTTCCGTATATATTGTTCCCTTTGATTCCCTAATCCTAACTCTTGAGTTTTTTATTCTAGAAAGGTATCCGCAACCAACGAATCACAGCATCGTATAAACGATCGCGCCATGAAGGAGTACGCCAATTTTTTCCTTGGTACTGTTCTACTAACTGACGACCCAAGGGAGTGAGACGAAAACTATCTGTAATTCCCTGGCCATCGACTTCTCGCCGTAATACACCCACTTTAATCAGCCAGCCCAAGGCGTTATCACAGGCTAATTCTGATAAAGGGCGTTTAGTATAGCCCTGCTTGAGTCCATTTTCCAGAGCGATCGCAGTTACTGATACACTTTGGTGCCCCATCACTTCAAATAAAGATACATTAAAGGGTGAACACACTAGCGATCGCTCGGCTCTTTCTACTGTGCTTTGAGGATAGACAAAAATATTTGGGTTTTGGGAATCAACAGCAGCCATTGTCTATGGGTATAAATTTTTCTTCTAATAAAGATTAATTGAATAATCTATTTTTTCTTGTACCAAATACCCCATTAAACCAAAATTAGTTATCTAAAATATACTTATGCGATTTTTTAATAATTATATTTAATCATTATAAATTAATGTAAAATTTCAAGTGCATCAACAATCTGAAACAGGAAAGGTTAATTATGCCTCTAGCAGTTGGTACGGATGCACCTGCATTTACCGCCAAAGATACAAACGGCAACACAGTTTCGTTATCTGATTTGAGGGGAAAGACAGTTGTTTTATACTTTTACCCCAAAGATGACACGCCAGGCTGCACCAAACAAGCCTGTAGTTTTCGGGATGCCCAGTCTGAATATCAAGGTAAAGATATTGTCATCTTGGGAGTCAGTGCAGATGATGAAGTCTCCCATCAAGCATTCACCCAAAAATATAATTTGAATTTTCCCCTACTGGCTGACACCGACAAATCCCTCATCAAAGCTTTCGATGTGGATGGCGGCGGTTATGCTAAACGCGTCACCTACGTAATTGACCCCAGCGGTAAAATTACCCATGTTGACGCTAATGTAAATACCAGCAACCATGCTAGCGATATTTTAGCTGCGCTTGGACTGTAGTTTTTTACCTGATAATTCAGGATTTTTTTTAAATAGTTTCAGCCCCAAGCCTCTAAGACTTGGGGTTCTTTGTTTGAATTCAGTTACCTGATGGTGATGTAACCGATGGCTGCGTAACTGAGGGTAG
Source organism: Nostoc sp. DedQUE02 (assembly GCF_034531035.1). NCBI lineage: Bacteria > Bacillati > Cyanobacteriota > Cyanophyceae > Nostocales > Nostocaceae > Nostoc > Nostoc sp. DedQUE02. Next base: position 211,530 of record NZ_JAVRBY020000003.1, read on the forward strand.
TGTAACCGTTGGCAAACTGGGGGTTGCTTGCTGTTGTTGACGACCTTGAATTAATTTTTGTTGTCTTGCTTTAAAAGCTGCTGCTGCTGAGTTTAATTCTTCGTTCTGTTGGTTAGAATCCCAGTTGAGAGTCCCGAAATTTGCCCGATGAATCAGATCAAACATATTGAAATTGTCTGAGTTTGAGCGGGAGAAAGGATCGGTATTTTGGTCTGTGGTACTATTACTGGGGAAAGCATCTGCTGGACTGCTGATTTGAGCGGAGCTCGGTTGAGCCATGAGCAAGGAAGCAAAGCTGATTCCTACCGCACTGGCTACAAAGAGTCTAGGAATTTGTAAAAATGGTTTTTTCATGGGATTTTTACCCTACCTAAAATTTATCTATTTTATCTCTTTAAGCAAGAGTCCGCCGCAGTTGGGGTTGAATGCTCAATAAGGCGACTAGGGCAAAGCCAAACAACACCACCAACGCTCCTCCAAAGGTAACATTACCCCAAGGAGCCTGCATCACTACACTACCTAATTCCCAATCACTATGGAAATAGAGATAGCGAATTGGTTCGATCGCATAGCTAAGAGGATTCAGGGTAGCCACAACCTGTAACCACTGAGGCATGAAAGATAGAGGTGCTAAAGCAGTACTAGCAAACAATAATGGTAGGTTAGTAACGAAAATCACTGCAATCAATTCAATGTGTCCGGGTAAAGCAAAAGCTAAACCGAGGGAGATGGCTGTTACACCCAAAGCTAAGAGTAAGACAATTAGAGCGATCGCACTTAAACCTGCTATATTTGGTAGTCCCGCGCCCAAGAACGCTGCTGCTGCAACAATTACGGCAGCTTGCAGCAAACTTTGGCTGATGATGAAAATTGCTGAGGCAAAGACAATAGAAAACCGCGATGCTAAGGGTGCTACCAGCAAACGATTCAAAAAGCCGAATTCGCGGTCAAACATTACCGGTAAACCAGCATTCAGCGCCCCAGCAAAAGCTGTAAACACAATGATGCCAGCAGCCAAAAATTGACCGTAATTTGTTGTATTGCCAAATATACCTTTGGGAGCATTTTGGAACAAAGCACCAAATAGCACTAACCACATTACTGGCTGAATAATTCCAGCAATTAAAGATGAGGGACGGCGTTGCAATTGAATAAACAAGCGACGAGTTAAAGCCAACGTCTCTTGTACCAATTCACCGAAAAAGTTAGGTGCAGTATTAACATCTGCTTGTGGCGATGCTAGCGGCTGCCAATTGATATCAGATTTAGGAGTAACACTCATAGCAATTTTGGATTTTAGATTTTGGATTTTAGATTGGGCACAAGAGGCAGAGGTACGGAGAGGAAAAACTTACTGCTACTTCTCCCCTGCTCCCGGTCACTGAGCGTAACCGAAGTGCTGCTCCTCTGCTCCCCTGCTCTCTAGCTATCTCATATTTTGCTTTTTCTCAGCTTTAGGATCGCGAGTGGCAACGGCTGCCAGTTCTGCATCCATCAGTGTGCGTCCTGTGGCGGCAAGATAAACGTCATCGAGGCTGGGGCGAGATTGGGCGATGCCAAATATGGGCAAGCCCGAAGTATTCAGCGCTTGCTGTATGTTAATCAAAACATCATTCTGAGGTGTCACCACCAAGTTGAGGGAATTCCCTTGAGCGCTGTTGATAATCACTTCTTGGACAAAGGGTAAAGATTTTAAGAGGTTTTTAGCTTTTTCAGCTTCCTCAGTGGGGGAAAACTCGCGGATTCGCAAGGTGATGCGATCGCCCCCTACTTGATCTTTTAATTGCGAGGGTGTACCACTGGCAATTACAACGCCGCGATCTATAATTGCCACGCGATCGGCTAAAGCGTCAATTTCTTCTAAGTAATGGCTGGTAATTACTACCGTTGTCCCAGAGGCGCGTAATTTTCGCAGGAAATCCCACACCACAAAACGGGTTTCTATGTCAAGTCCTACAGTTGGCTCATCCAATACCAAAACATCCGGTGCATGGAGCAATCCAGCAGCCAAGTCTAGGCGCTTGCGTAAACCGCCAGAGTAGGTTCCTGTCTTTTTATTGGCGTATTCTTGCAAACCGAGTAAATCTAATACCGTTTCAATACGCTGTTTGGCTACTGCGCCTGGGAGGTGATAAAGTGCTGCTTGCAATTGCAGCAGTTCTCTTCCAGTCAACACCTTATCTATAGCGACTTCTTGAGCTACATAGCCTAATCGTTGTCTTGCCACTCTGGGATGATCTAATACAGAGATGCCAGATACTTCGATAATGCCTGCATCCGGTGTGGTCAGCGTACACAAGGCACGCAAGGTAGTAGTTTTCCCAGCACCGTTGGGGCCTAGTAAACCAAAGATTTCTCCTGATTCTACCTGAAAGGAAACATCTTGGACGGCAACCACTGTGCCGTAGCGCTTTTGCAAATTTTGAATGAAAACGGCGGGAGCCATGACAGCCGATCCCCAACTATACAAATCTCAATAAAGTCTATCTTTATTGTAGAAGGTAGAGAGCAAAGTTGATCTCAATACTGCTCGGGTTTTGGATTTTTAACTCGGAGTTGGGTTTAGGGAAAAGGTTAAAGGTTTTTTCTTTCCCCTTTTCCCCAAAACCCGACAAGTATTGAAGTTGATCTAGGTTTCAAGTTGCTTTATCAAGCAAGTTAAAATAAGCACAACGGGAGTCGTAGAGCAAAAAGAATTTTTCTCCTTTGCTTCTTATTAACAGGATTAGTAATTGAGCAGAACCTAAAAATTACCCATTTATAAATTCAAGTTAACATCTATACAATGCTTTATTTAGTAGGGCGGATATATCCTTCTGCTTCTAATTTTTTTAAGGCTCTTTGAGCTGCTGCTATTCCATATCTTTTCCCAACATCATAAGATTCCTGATAAATTTGGGGAATAACGGTAATTGCTTTTTGCCCTAAAGGTGTCTGATAAAATGTAATAAGTTGTTTAATTTCTTCATTAGTAAAATATTTATTATAAATAGGAACAATCTCATCTACAACATCATCTGATTTGAATTCAGTAGCAAACTTATCCCAAAATTTTTGAGGTACTTGAGGGTAATTGGACTTGAAATCATTTAATAATTGAGTCAAAATCTGTCGAGAAATATTTTTTACACCAGTCAAATCGAACAATTTCTTGATATTATTAGCTTTTTCGATTTCTTGAGCGTTACTACTTGGTGAAATATTAGTTTGACTTTGAGCAAATGTAGCTCGATTATAGGTTGTTACCAGAGACAGTACAACTGCTACTACCCAAAAATTTATCTTCATTGATTTAAATTTATTCTTAATAAAGTATTATTTAGCTAAATTTGACAAATGGGCAAATAATACCAATTCAAAATTCAAAATTCAAAATTAGGGAAGCGAGACAGAACAAAAGTTTGGGAATATGTATCTGTCGCATTATTTTTTTAAATTGGTATAACTATAAAAGTCATATTTGATTTCTGAAAAAAATCAGTACAACTCAAAGAGGCTTCTTGATTGTTGCAAGAGTGCCTCTTGCCTCCTATGCCAATAACTTCAGAAATTAAATCGGATTGCGATATTGTGAAAAATGTATTCAAATTATTATCCTTAAATTTACCATGTAAGTCATTATTTTACTACCTTTATGGTGCGTAAACTAATATCACCACAACCGCTAATAAATCCCCCCATCGCCTGGATTTGTTGCAGATAGTCAAGAACGGGTTTGGTGATGATTTCTCCCGGCATTAACAAGGGAATTCCTGGGGGATAGGGACAGACGATTTCGGCACAGATGCGTTTACTAGCCTGTATCAAAGGTAATATTTCACTGACAGCAAAAAAGGCTTCACGAGGAGAAAAATGTAAAGCATGAGATTGTGTAGTGAAAATATCCTGCCAAAGATCGCTTTTAACAGTTAAGTTGGTTCGGCGATATTCTTTGGCAAGAGTAGTAAAACTTTGTACCAGTTGCTCAATATCGGTTGGGGTATTACCCAAACTAATGATGAAGGTGAGATGTTGCAGTGAGGCAAATTCAGCAGTGACAGCGAATTTTTCATCGAGAATTTCATCTGCTTCAAATCCGGTTAAACCTAAACCAGAAACAGTAACAGTTAGTCGCGTTTCGTCTAAAGTCACAAAGCCGGGAGATCCCTCTAACCGAGGCATTTTCAAAATTGATAATCCCGGAATTTGACTGATTCTCGTTCTAGCTTCCTCAGCAAGTTGCAAAGTGCGAGACATTAGCATTTTTCCGTGGAGTGCCATTTGCTGACGCGCTGCATCTAAAGAAGCTAAAAGTAAATAACTAGGACTGGTAGACTGTACGAGTTGCAATGCTTTACTGATGCGATCGCCATCTATCCTGTTACCTCGAACGTGCAGCATCGATGCTTGTGTCATTGCACCGAGTACCTTGTGGATGGATTGTACAGTTAAATCTGCACCTGCGGCTAAAGCTGGAGTGGGTAATTCGGGATGAAAACCAAAGTGTGCGCCGTGTGCCTCGTCTACGAGTAGAGGGATATTATATTGATGTGTGATGTTGGCGATCGCACTCAAATCTCCACAAACACCGTGATATGTTGGATAAACTATCAGTACTGCTTTAGCATCTGGATGTTGTTGGAGTACAGATTCTACAGCATTGGGTGTAATGCTATGGACAATATCTAAAACTAGATCATATTCAGGATTGAGAAAAATTGGTATTGCACCAGAGAGAATTAAACCTGCGATCGCAGATGAATGTACATTGCGAGGCAGAATAATTTTATCGCCTGTCCCACAGGTAGCGAGAATTGCCGCTTCAATCCCACAAGTAGAACCATTGACAAGGAACCATGTTTGCGAAGCACCAAACGCCTCAGCTGCCAGTTGTTGTGCTTCTTGAATAACGCCTTGGGGTGCAAAGAGATTATCTAAATCTGCTAATTCGGTTAAATCAGCGCGAAAGACGGCTTTACCCAGTAAGTCAGCCAAAGGTTGAGAAATTCCCTCACCTAGTTTATGTCCTGGAGTGTAAAAAGGCGCATGAGGTCTTGCTGAATTGGCTTTTAAGGCATCTAACAGAGGTGTTTGGTTTTGATTGAGCATTTAATGATTCGTAATTGAAGGTACAAGAAAGGTAAATTTATTAGTGTACAGAAATAAATTATTCCTGATGCACAGCATGAGGTAATAATTACGAATTACGAACTTGTACTGAGCGAAGTCGAAGTATTACGAATTACGAATTATTCACATGAGACCTTATCATCAAATCCCAATTTTTGAGTGTGGTGAACCGCTAATCAAGATTCCTTTAGAATTGTTTGCAGTGGAATCTCCCCATCCTTATGAAAAGTTAGGTGCGCCTTATGGCGATCGCTCCCCCTATTATCTCCGCCAAAGCGTTATCGAAAATTTGCTCCAAGCGCAAAATTATCTTCAACTGTTGCATCCTAACTGGCATATCCAAATTTTTGATGCCTATCGCCCAGTAGCAGTTCAGCAGTTTATGGTAGATTACAGCTTCGCCCAAGCAGTGCGGGATAGGGGATTAACTAACGTGGAGTTATCACCAAACCAACGCCAAGAGATTTGGGAAGCGGTTTATGCAATTTGGGCTGCACCTAGTTTGGATGAAAAAACTCCGCCTCCTCACAGTACTGGTGGGGCGGTAGATGTGACGCTGGTAGATGATGTAGGGCAAATAGTGAATATGGGTTCGCCAATTGACGAAATGTCAGAGCGATCGCATCCAGATTATTATGCCAATAGCGATCGCTCAGAAACGCAAAAGTATCATGCTCATCGTCAACTATTGCGAGATGTAATGTTAAAAGCAGGTTTTCAACGCAATCCTAGAGAGTGGTGGCATTTTTCTATTGGTGATCAAATGTGGGCTTGGCTGAATAATCAATCTAATCCAGCTAATCCTGTTACAGCACGTTATGGAAGGCTTGTATAGAAAAAGAATTCAGGAGTCAGAATTCAGAATTCAGAATTGAATTGGAGTCTGATATCATGTCCCGATAATCTTAAGAAAGATGCGATTACGTCACAAAACATAATTACAAACTTGTACTGAGCGTAGCCGAAGTATTACGAGTTATTTTAATAAGTAATCAAGCGGATATAATATAAAGCCGAAATTTTATATAGGGGCGCATCTGCGATCGCTAACTGTGAAAAATTTCTAGCGCTCAATTACGGGTCGCAATTGCAGTCAATAAAGAATTCTCTTTCATGAGGATTGTTTAACGTGAAAGCTATAGGACTCATATTTGATTTTTGAAAAAGCTCAGTAGAACTAGGAAGTCTTCTTTCGCCTTGCCTATTGCCTATTGCCTATTGCCTATTGCCTATTGCCTATTGCCTATTACGCTACGCTGCCCGAACAGAAATCAAAGCGAATTCCTATATACTAGCTAACCATTATACTCGTTTTTAATTTGTTGTTTAAATCCTGTTAATAGACTAACTTCACCAAAGAAAACGCGATCGGCAGGATATACAAAAAAGCAGAGAAGTTATTAAATACTTTCTCTGCTTCTTTGCATCTTCATTTAATAATAAAGAACTACCAAATTCGATTTCCATTTTCGTCAACTCGTGCTTGTCGAATTACATCGGAAATCTCTTCAGCATCTTTAACGTGATGGAGTGCCTTTTTTTCGCCATCGGGTTCATCAACAACGAAGTAAGTCGGGACTGTGATTCTATCGCCTGTAATGTCTGGTACATCTTCGATAGCTGCCTGTTTAGCCTTCTCTTCAACTGATTGATGCTCATCAGCAATTCTATCTCCAGGATTCGCGGTTAAGTTTCTTTCGTTTACATCTGGCCCACGAGAATCCCGATCTTCACTTACTGGTTGATTAATTTGATTTTCTTGATTTTTATCACTCATGGTACTTTCAACTGTTAAAACTTTTGACTTGACTAAGAACAGCTTAAAAAATCATAAGCATAAAGAGGTCTTTCTCTGGAGAGAGTTTGAGAATATCATTTTGAAGAGATTTTGTAAGGAAGATATCTGAGGTTATAGCCTAGCTCTAAGCCTTATAAATAACCTCTTACTCTAGAAATAACTAGCTAAACATGATTAATTATAAAACGCTCAATTATAAATAATTTCCAAAATCTGCGCTTATGTATGTAAGCAGAAAAACAAATAGTCTGATTGCGAAACTCAACTAAAACAGTAGTTATTGTTACACACGATCGCAAAAAACGCGGATAACATGAGAAAAATCTCATCAGATAAGGTGAGGGAAAGCTGTTTATCTTTGTGTTCTACTATGTATGCAGCCATCTTCAAGGGTAGAAATTCTTAAGTAATTACCCATAAGTGTAGTGTATAAAAATCAATTACACTTCAGCTGCAAAAAAGTAATCCACAGGGTGATAATTTTCTTGACAAAAGTCTGCTATTATGCATTATTAGCTTAAAAGCAAAGGAGTTTGCAATGCATCGACAAATGTGCTGGTTATCTAAATCTGGTGGCGACGGAGAAAAAATTTTGTATTTGCAGACAGAACCCAATCAACCTTGGCGTCCCTACACAGCTTTTGGACATTTTGCAGTCCCAGATTATCAAATACCAGGTGGTTCTAAAGGTTGGGCAACTTATCAAAAACTTCTCAAAGCAGGTTGGACACTAGTGCCTAGCGCACGGGCAAACGAGTTTGGCGGCAGCAGCTTTGCAGAGTCAACAATCCAAAATCAATAGTCACTACTCAGTTGCTATTCTCCGCCTCTGTACGTCTTCCCAGTTCCTCATTCGCTCAGAAACCTCTGGGGGAACCTTCACCGCGAGGATCAGCCGCTCCTTCTAAAGTTCCATCAGATGTAACAGCGATCGCGTTACCATTACCCCAAGGAGTAGTTTCCTTAATTTTGTGACCCCGACGGCGTAAGTCTTGCATAGTTAGAGCATCCAAACTCCAGGGTTCCACGCGTAACTCATCTGGAAGCCATTGATGATGTATGCGTGGAACAGAAACAGCTGCACCAACATCCATGTTGTATTCCAGTACATTCAAGATTACTTGCAAAACCTGAGTGATGATGGTGCTACCACCAGGCGCACCCACTGCCATCCGAAAATGACCATTTTCGGTGATAATTGTGGGAGTCATGCTCGATAGGGGAGTTTTACGGGGTGCAATGCTGTTGGCATCATTACCAACCAAACCAAAGGCATTAGGCACACCTATTGCAGAAGCAAAATCATCCATCTCATTGTTGAGAACAATTCCAGTTCCCGGTGTCACAACACCAGCACCAAAACCGAGATTAATCGTGAAAGTCAGACTAACGGCATTGCGTTCTTCATCCACAACAGTAAGATGAGTGGTTTCGGGAGATTCATGCCGACTTGTGTTCGTTTGTAGAGATTGAAGGGATGATGGAATGATATTTTCTTTCGATTTCTGAATATTAGTTTGACTAAAACGTTGTAGCGTCTCTTTATCTACTGGCTTGATCTCGGTCGATGGTCTAGCCACTTGCATATTAATTTCTTGACGGCGCTTTTTAGCGTAAGCTGGACTGAGCAATTCTTGTACAGGGACTTTGACAAAATCAGGATCGCCTAAATATTGTGAGCGATCAGCATAAGCAATCTTCATTGCTTCTACCATTAAATGTATCGCGTCGGGATGATGCCATCCTAAAGATTTTAAATCAGTGTCACCGATAATATTTAAAATCTGCAATAAATGAACGCCTCCTGATGATGGTGGTGGCATTGAGCAAATTTTAGCTTTCCGAAAGTTTCCACAAACGGGAGTGCGCCAGATTGGTTTGTAAGTTTTGAGGTCTTCTAGAGTAATTAAACCACCATTTTTCACCATATCAGAAGCGATCGCCCTAGCTATACTTCCGGTGTAAAAACTTTGCGGGTTTTGGGCAATTGCTGTTAAAGTGCGTGCCAAATCACGCTGCACTAGCTTCTCCCCTGGTTGGTAAAATTCACCATTGCGAGTGAAAATTTCTCGCGCTGCTGGATTCTTGAGAATGACTTCCTTGCGGTACTCGTTAGCTTGCAGAGAACGCCAAGTTACCAGATTGCTAATAATAAAGCCATCTTTAGCGAGTGCGATCGCAGGTTTCATTACTTCTTGCCAAGAAAGCTTGCCATAGCGGCGATGCACTTCATAAAGTCCCGCTACCGTTCCTGGTGTCCCCACTGCCAAATAACCATTAATACTTGCATTCGGACGTACCTTTCCTTCTGCGTCAAGATACATATTTTTTGTGGCTTTCAGGGGTGCGCGTTCGCGGAAATCTAACGCTTTTATCTCGCCAGTTTTCTCAGAGTGCATCAGCAAAAATCCGCCGCCGCCAATTCCCGCCGAAAAAGGCTCAACTACAGAAATTGCAAAGGTTGTAGCCACAGCTGCATCTACTGCATTACCACCTTTGCGTAACATCAAAATTCCCGCTTCACTTGCTAGAGGATTGGCCGAAACCACCATTCCCTTCTTGCTGCGTAGGGGTAAAGTCAAGGCGGCGGATGCAACTTGGCTGTAAAGTAAAACAGTGAAGGAAAAGATTGCGATCGCAGCTTGTTTTGATTTAGCAACAGTAAGCATTTTTATGCCATTTTGTTTGATATTTCTTAGCCTACCGTTAAGGTGTGCATTTTATACGCTGCTTGCTTGTTGATTGGCCAATTGCAGAGCGATCGCTAAATCTTGTTCAAATTTCTATTTATGTTTGTTACTATGAATTTGTAAGGACAAATGCCGTACATTTTATTTTTTGGTAAACATTATTCTTATCATGTAGAGGCTATGATGGCTAATACTCCGGCTCGAAGCCGCAAAGCAAATTTAAAGCCCTCCAGAGATGAACGCCTGGAAGCTCGTATCAGTAAAGAACAAAAAGAAATTTTCCAGCGTGCTGCTGAGATTCAAGGTCGAACATTAACAGATTTTGTGATTAGCAGCGTTATGAACGTTGCCAAACAGATTATCCAGGAAAATGAAATGATGATCTTAAGTAGACAAGACCAAGAAGTTTTTGTAGAAGCACTGCTCAATCCACCAGAACCAAGTGCAAAATTAAAGGCGGCAGCTCAACGCTATAAACAAAACATGGGTGTGTAAGTGGCGTTACCTGATACTTTTGATGATTATTTAATAGAGCCGCTAGGAAAGCAAGACCGGGCGGCTTTTTCTTGTGATGTTGAGAAACTTGATATTTATTTAAAACAGCAAGCAGGACAAGATGCCCGCAAGCGGATGGCTGCTCCTTTTGTTTTAATTGAAAAAAGTTCTGGAATCGTTGCCGGGTATTACACACTATCATCAACAAGTCTTAAATTTGATGAATTGCCAACTGAGATCACAAAGAAGCTCCCAAAATATCCAAATGTTCCTGCAACTCTTTTAGGTCGATTAGCAGTTGATAAAAATCATCGAAAAAAAGGGCTGGGGGAAATGCTGTTAATGGATGCCCTATATCGCACTCTACAAAGCGAAATTGCCACAATAGCTGTAGTGGTTGATGCCAAAGACGACAAAGCGCGTTCTTTTTATGAGCATTATAATTTTATTCAATTTCCTAATTTTCCTTATCGGTTGTTTCTAATGATGCAAACAATTGAAAAAATGTTTACATAACTAATTAAAAATAACTTTTTAATGTAATATTGGAATCGACTGGCTAACTTAAATTAGTGAAATAGCCGAAAATGAATACTGTAATTACACCAGAAAGAATCGAGTTACCACCTGGCGCGGTGTTAAAGCTTTTGGGAGACTGGAAAGACTATCAAATATTGAGTCAGCAATTAGGCGATCGCTCCTCGCCTCGCATTAAATATCGAAGAGGAGAAATTTTACTGATGGCACCGCTACCAGAGCATGGAAGGGATGCGAGTTCGCTGGCAGATATTGCTAAGGTTTTGCTGGATGATTTAAACCGTATGTACGAGTCATTTACGCCCATTACCATGAGCTTGCCAGAAATTAGTGGTATTGAACCAGACTTTTGCTTTTACATTGAAAATTGTAGAGCAGTAGTAGGCAAAAAAAGAATTGATTGGGAGTCAGATCCACCACCAGATTTAGCAATTGAAATAGATGTGACAAGCTACACCGATATTAATGATTTCTTGCCTTATAGAGTACCAGAAGTCTGGATATTAAAAAGTAATCGGCTATTAATTTATAGATTGCAGGGAGAAAGTTATGTGCTTACAGAAAGCAGCTACTTTCCTAACGTCAGAGAAATTGTACAGCAATGTCTCCAAATGGCCAATGAGCAAACAACTAGTGAAGTCATGAGGTGGTTAAGGAACTTTTTGCGCGAACAGCAGTAGGATGTGTTACGGTAACGCACAATTAGGAATTACAAATCATTTCAATCCCTTTGATTTGCGAAACTCTTGGACAACATCTTTAATATCGCGTAATTCCCCCTCAACTAAATAGTTTAACCGCCGCATTTCATCTGCCGAAATCTTTCCGGCGAGTGAAGCGATCGCAGTTCTTAATTGGGGATATTTTTTTAATATTTCTTGTCGGACAATCGGCACAGTTTCGTAAGGTGGAAAATAGTGTTTATCATCTTTTAGTACAACTAAACCCAAACGAGAAATCTGTCCATCAGTGGAATTACCCGCTACCATATCCACCTGTTTTTGAATCAAAGCCCGATATATTAAACCCAAGTCCATAATTTGCGGTGGTTTAGAAAAACGTAAATCATAAGTTTTAGCTAATCCGGGAAAACCATCTTCCCGTTCTAAAAATTCGTAGCCGAAACCGCCACGCCACTGCGGTGTATATTGAGTGGCTTGTGAGAGAGTTTGAATATTGTTGCGTTTGGCATCTTCACCCCGGATAATCATCGCAAAAGTGTTTTCAAAACCCAAACTTGGCATCACTTCTAAATTAAACTGCTGAGAATATGCTTGTTTTAATCTTTCATAAACTTCTTTGGGGTCATTAACTGCTTTTTGCTTTAAAATTCCAGTAAAAGCTGTACCTGTGTACTCAATATAAGCATCAATTTTACCGGAAGTAATAGCACTATGACAAACAAACGAACCACCCAAACGAGGGCGACGAGCTACTTTTAAATTAGTCGTGGCTTCGATTTGCTGTGCTAACAGTTCCCCTAAAATATCTTGTTCGGTAAAATCTTTGGAAGCAACGATAATATTACCACCGTTACTACTGTTTAAATTCGGCATACAGCCAGCGATTACTAGTAACACAAAAATTAAAAAGCAAAGTGTGAAAAATCTTTTCATTAATTTTTAATTTTTAATTTATTCTCCAACCAGCCAATTGCAAAGTCAGCCAGCAATGCAATTACTGCCGCCGGAACTGCACCAGCTAAAATTAACTGATCGTTCACTACTGATATACCGCGAAAAATAAATACTCCCAAACCACCAGCACCAATTGCTGCTGCAATAGTTGCAATACCTATGGCAATTACCGTTGCTACTCGCACTCCTGCTAAAATTACTCCCATTGCCAAGGGAATTTCGACTTGTAACAATAATTGCCTATCTGTCATTCCCATGCCTCTCCCAGCTTCCCGAATCGCTGGATCTACGCCAGTAATACCTGTATAAGTGTTACGAATTATCGGCAGTAAAGAATATACAGTCAGGGCAAAAATTGCTGGTACTGTACCAATTCCGCCAATTATAGGAATAGGAATGAGTAAGCCAAACAGTGCCAAACTAGGAATAGTTTGGAGAATATTTGCTATGCCGAGAATGGGTTGGCGAAGATAAGTTTTACGTGTAATTAAAATACCTAATGGAATGCCTACAAGTATGGCAATTCCGATAGCAATGCCTACTAAAAATAGGTGTTCTAGAGTATGCTGAAGAATTTCTGAGGCATACTTAACCAGGAAGAAATTTTTCATAAGGTATCTTGCAGAGAACGCAGACATTGAAGAAAAGCGAGGCTTTCTGGGTGTTGCGATCGCATAAATTCATCTTTTGTCCCCAATACTACCAATTCTCCGCCATACATTAAACCAATTCTCGATGCCAAAACCAAGGCTTCTTGAATATCATGGGTGACGAAAACAACTGTCTTGCCTAATTCTTGCTGCAAATGCCGAAACTCTTGTTGAAGTTCTAGCCGTGTAATCGGATCGAGTGCCCCAAAAGGTTCATCCATCAACAACACTGGCGGATCTGCTGCTAAAGCCCTAGCCACACCGACTCTTTGCCTTTGCCCTCCCGAAAGTTCCTGCGGATAACGCCCAGCGAATTGTGCTGGTTCTAAGCCTACTAATTGCAACAATTCATAAACCCGCGTTTTTATTTGTTTCGGTTGCCAACCTTCCAAAGCCGGGACTAAACCCACATTGCGTTCGACAGTAAAATGGGGAAATAAACCAATTTCTTGAATGACGTAACCAATTTTTCGCCGCAGTTTAATTTCATCCCATTGAATTGTGGGAATGCCATCAAATAAAACTTCGCCTTGTGTAGGTGTAAATAGGCGATTAATTAGCTTCATGGTTGTAGTCTTGCCGCTACCACTGCGTCCGAGTAATACCAGTGCTTCTCCTTGGTGGATGCTGAAATTGAGATTTGACACTAATGGGCGATGATTGCGGCTAAAGGTGACATTGTGGAATTCGATGGCGGTTTGGTTTTTTTGCGGCATGAGTGGCTTGTTACTTGTTATATGTATTATGTGCTGATTTTTCTAGCCAGCTAATCCCCGGTTTGCCTTTCTTAATTGGCTGATACCATTTTGAATTTTAGATTTTGGTTTGTAAAAATGTTGATAAATATACAGCAGTTAGAAGTTTTATGAACCAGATGTAAAGACGTTACATGGAACGTCTCTACAGGGTTTTGGGTTTTTGGGATGTTTGGTTTGACTCTTTTTTCATTCACTAATAATTTCATAGAATTCGTCAGGGCTATTCGCCGCAAAAGTTTTCTGGATTATTGTCCTCAACTATTATGTGAGAATACTTGTTTTCGGTTGATATCCCATAATATTTTTTATGCTCTATTTATAATTACTGCCCAAAAAGTAGCTAAACTTTATACTCTAGAATATATTAGACATCTTAACTATTGCTCAAAAAAATCTCCTATCCAACTTCATCATTACTTAAATCAAATGTCGTTAGTTATACCATTGTATTAGCAGCCTACATGATTGATATTAGAGAAGTAGTTTAAATATATAGCTTGTCTAATACATGAATAAAAAATGGGCTGCTAAACGACTTACAATCAATCTCACCTCAAGCGAGGCACAGAAGCTGGAACAATACTGTTCAATAACGGGGAGACCTGCAACTGATGTAATTCGGGAGTTAATTCGCTCTCTTTCTCCTAAAGAGGAAAAAGCCTCTGAAGCCTCGTAAATCACACTGTGCAAAAAATAAAACTACGGTAAGTACATATCCATTTGTGGGTGAAATATAGTGCTTAATAGTTATCAGCTAATAGTTAATCCCCATAACTAAAGCTAGGCGTTGCGTGAGCGTCAGCCCAACGGGGATTTAAATAAGGACACTCTATTAGAAAGTTTAGAGCGGAGACTTCCTCTGCTCTAACTTTTGCTTTGGGGCTTGTGTAATCATCTTGATACAGTTGCATAAGTAATAATATCAGAATAAATAGTAATATTACTGATTTTATCCCGCAGAATTTAGGTTAGATATAGTACCTGCCGTATACGTACTTATAATTTCCAAGTATTTCTGTAATTTATTTAATTACAAATAATGATTAGAAAAACCTTGGTTAAAGTTCAGCCACAGGTCTTCAATTTCGTGGGCAAACTGAGGATCTTTGCTGAATTTCTAACACTTAACTTTGCGATCGCAGTAGTATTGTGCAACTATCAAGATGCGATGTCTACCACGGGCGTAGCTGCGGCCCAGACTCCCAATCCTCAGACAGTACCGCCAGGTCGGTTAGAGGATGTTCCTGACACTCAGTTACCGTCGGATGTGCTGCCCAAACCACCTGACGAAAATCAATTGCTTCCATCCCCAAACCTACCGAATCAGCCGATTCTGGAGGAAAATGACCCTAATGCTAAATTTCGGGTTAACCGCATTGAAGTTATTGGTAGTACAGTTTTCAAAGCAGAACAGTTTGCCGCGATCACAGATCCTTTTGTGGGACGGGAACTAACTTTTGCAGAGTTGTTGCAAGTTAGAGATGCGATCGCGAAGCTTTACACTGATAAAGGTTATGTTACTACAGGCGCATTGATTACACCGCAGACAGTAGAAGCTGGGGTAATCAAAATTCAAGTCATTGAAGGCAGTATACAAGAAATCAAGATTATTGGTAATAGGCGATTGCAAAGTCAATACATTCGCGATCGCATCCAACTTGGTGCTGGTAGACCTTTAAATATACCACACTTACTGGAAAAACTGCAATTACTTCGCCTCGATCCACGGATTAAAAACTTGTCAGCAGAGTTGCAGACAGGCGTGCATCCAGGAACCAATGTCTTGCAAGTTGAGGTTGAAGAAGCAGAAACTTTTAAGTTGACAGCAAGTCTAGATAATGGGCGATCGCCTAGCGTCGGCAGTTTTCGCCGAGGAGTGGATCTGCAAGAAGCCAATTTATTGGGCTTGGGTGATACCCTGAGCGTGGGATATGCGAATACTGATGGTAGTAATACAATCAATGTCAATTACACGCTACCGATTAATGCCCATAATGGCACTGTCTCTTTTGGTTTTAGTCAGGGGTGGAATCGCGTAATTGAAAAACCATTCAGCGTTCTTGATATTCAGTCAAATACCCGATCCTACGAATTAGGCTATCGGCAACCACTGGTGCAAAAACCAACCCAAGAGTTAGCGATTGGGCTGTCATTCTCGCGCCAGGAAAGCCAAACTGAGTTGGGTATTGATAACATTGGGCCGTTTCGACTTTCCCCTGGTGCAGATGCAAATGGAAAAACCAATATTTCTGCCCTGCGCTTTTTTCAAGAATATACCCAGCGAAATAACCGGTATGTATTTGCAGCGCGATCGCAATTGAGTTTTGGTGTAGATTGGTTCGATGCTAATGTCAGTGAAAATGAACCAGATAGTCGCTTTTTTGCGTGGCGCGGACAGGCGCAGTGGGTGCGGCAATTAGCACCGGACACTCTCTTTTTGGCTAGAGGCGATTTCCAATTGTCAGCAGATTCCTTAGTGCCTCTGGAGCAATTTGGTCTTGGTGGACAGCTAAGTGTACGAGGCTATCGCCAAGACGCATTACTCACAGATAATGGCCTGTTATTTTCAACAGAATTGCGAGTACCCATTGTCCGCGCTAACAAGATAAACGGGGTGCTGCAACTGACACCCTTCATTGATGTTGGTAAAGGCTGGAATGTCAAGGGCGAAAATCCATCACAGAGTACACTTCTTAGCACTGGATTGGGTTTGTTGTGGAAACAGGGTGATGACTTTTTAGCGCGCCTAGATTGGGGTATTCCCCTGATCTCGGTGGATGGTGAAAAGCGATCGCTTCAAGAAAATGGGCTGTATTTTTCGGTGCGCTATTCGCCGTTTTGATGAAGGCGATGCTCAAGTATTCTCTTGATATTTCACCTCATCTGCAAAACTCTGTGACTTTAGACATTTTCATCTAGGATTGTTCCTTCTATATTGGCTCCATCCAAATTTGCTCCGTTCAAATTTGTTTGGTTCAAATCTGCTTGAGTGAGATTTGCCTGCGATAAGTCGGCTACGGTTAAATCTGCACCACTTAAATCAGCTCCATCTAGATTCGCCGCGATCAAGCTTGCTTCCTGCAAATCTGCCTCGCTTAAGTTAGTTTCAATCAGTTTCGCAACCGTCAAATCAGCATGGCTCAGATTAGCTCCTTCCATTGCGGCTCCATCTAAGATAGCTCCATCCAAAATAGCTCCGCTTAAGTTACTACCACTGAGATCGGCATTGCTTAAATCTGCTCCATTTAAGTCTGTGTCAATCAAACTGGCGTAAGCTAAATTAGCGTGACTCAGATTGGCTCCATCTAAAATTGCTTTATCTAAAATTACGCCACTGAGATTAGCTTCCCTTAGATTGGCCTCGCTCAAGTTGACACCAGTAAAGTCTCTGACACCTGCGGCATAGTTTTTCAGGAGTTCGTCTGCTTTCATATCTGTCGCTGTGCTAAGGAACATTTAATTGAGGCTATCCAGACAGCCAACAAATTCCCAGTACGCGCCACTGAGAATTGGTGTATTAAGTCAACTTTATCTAGATTAGCCATCCTTAAATATTAGTGCTACTACCTACAGTTATGAGTTAATTTCATCCTTGAGAGAGATGTTGAAGGATTTAAAAAATTTTTGGCGTTGCTGATTGCTGTATGAAAAATAATTTTGCGTTATTTCAAAATCCTTGTAGAGACGTTGCAATGCAACGTCTCTACATCCAAATTCATACCTCGATTCAGCAACATCAAATTTTGTATTAGTGCAAAGCGATCGCCCTACGGCGGTAAACTACGCAGTTGATGAGAGATAGTAGCGTGTTGTGGAAGTGCGATCGCATTTTTCACCAGATGCGTGAGTTTTTAAATTCGATACCTACTTGATAGTTGAGTAGCTGCAAACAGACGATGCCAGTGTTTAAGTTAATCTTGAAGGTTTGTAGTAAGCACTTTAGTGCTTAAAATAATCAGGACTAAAATCCTTACTACAAACTTGCTTATCCGTCAATTTCAACTTGACGTACTACTAGCAAACTAGCCAACAAATACTCAGTCTATGTATTTGGCTCTTAAGGCTTGGCTACACTAGTGACATCCTTGTTAAGAACCCCTAAAGCGGTTGACAATTTCGGTTTATTTGGTGCAGAGGCTTTTAGTCCTGCCTTAATCTCATCAGCTTTATCTTCAATTTCTTTGTAGGTAGTGGGAGATTTAGCTTTGACTCCATCCTCAACCTTTGACCAGAAATCTTCAAATTTATCAAATTCCCCTTTAGCTTTGGTAAAATTTCCCGTCTCAACTGCGGCCTTAGTATTGGTAACAACACCTTGTAGACTTTGAAATTCGGTTGTTGTAGCGGGAGTGGCTGCTGCACCAGGGGAGGTTGTCGCAGCAGGAGTGGCTGCTGCACCAGGGCTAGTTGTCGCAGCAGGAGTGGCTGCTGTATCAGAGATAGAACTCCCAGCAGGTGGCGTCTGTGCAGTAGGTTCGTCAGCCTTATTGCATCCAACCAAAGTCATTAGGCTAATTGCAGCAACTATCAGTACTGGATTAAAACGATTCATTCTCAACTCCTCATCAAAACTCGTTTGTGTAGATTAGTACCGCAAGGCGGAAATCAAAATTCAAAAGTCACTCATGCTTTAATTTTGGGCTTTATAGCGGTAATGAAATAGTAAGTTTGTTTCCGCCGACTTGTACTAGCGTTCATATTTTACGCTGACTATGAACAAAAATATTAGGTAATATTTTTGTCATTTAAATATTAATGCTATCAAGGTAAAAAACTCGGAAAGAGAAAATATTGGTTCTTTCCGAGTTTTTTACTTGCTGTGCTTTACCTTAAGAACGGAGTCTATCAAGACTCCTCACACCAATTACTGACTTCGAGTCTTGTCTGAAAAGACTCGATTTTTCTCATTTCATTTGCATTTCAGGTGATATTGAGCCTACATTGTATTGGGAAAAAGTTTCTACTGACCGGAAAAATACCATGAAACGTTCATTTCGTAAGTATCATCGTATCCTTGGCATCATCCTATCTGTGCCACTTATGTTAACTGTGCTGACTGGGATATTAACAACCTTTGTCCGCGAGTGGTCTATTGGTATAGGAGTTCCAGCTAGCTTCTTGTTAAGTATCCATACAGGCGAAATCTTTCATCTGCAAGGAATCTACCCAATTTTGAATGGATTAGGACTTCTGGGATTGTTGGTGACAGGATTAAATATGTCTGGTTTATTTGGTAAAAAAACTCGGCAAAACCCTAATAATTAGGACTGAGAAGAAGGAATAAAGGTGTACTGAGTTTTTTTCACGCAATCAAATATGAGTCCTATAGCTAGTAATTTCAAGATTCCATCTCTGCTAATTCTAACCAGCGTTCAGTCGCCACATCGATCGCGTGCTTGAGCTTTTCCACCTGATTATAGAGTTTTTGCACTTCGCTATAATTCCCCGGTGAGACATTCGCTAGTGTTTTCTCGGTTTCCGCCTTCTCAGCTTCTAACTCGGCAATTTTACCTTCCAACTGCTCAAATTCTTTTTTCTCCCAATTCGATAATCTCCGCCGCTTGGTATTCTCTACCTGTTTGGGTGAAGCCGCACCATTTTGGACTTCGGCATTTTTGGGCTTCTCTTTAGCATTCGCAGCTTGTTGCTGTGCTTCTTCAGCCTTTTTATAGTCTAGATAAATCGAGTAATTACCTGGATATTGCCGCAGATTACCGCCTTCTTCAAAGGAAAATACTGTGTCGATGGTGCGATCTAAAAAGTAGCGATCGTGAGAAACTACAATTACACACCCGGCAAAATCTTCTAAATAATCCTCTAATACTGCCAATGTCTGAACATCTAAATCATTTGTCGGTTCATCTAAAATTAAGACATTAGGCGCACTCATCAAAACCCGCAACAGAAATAAACGGCGTTTTTCCCCACCCGAAAGTTTACTAATTGGGGCATACTGCTGATTCCCAGGAAACAAAAACCGTTCCAACATTTGCGAAGCGGTAATTTGAGTACCATCGGTAATTTTGACAAATTCTCCTTCTTCTTTGATGTAGTCAATCACGCGCTGATTTTCGTTTAAGGCTGTGAGCAATTCTTCCGAATGCTGGTCAAAATAACCGATGTGAACGGTAGTACCAATTTCGGCAATGCCGGAATCTGGCTTAACCCGTCCAGTAATGATGTCCATTAAAGTGGATTTACCAGCACCGTTAGCGCCAATAATGCCGATGCGGTCTTCTGGACTAAATTCGTAGGTGAAATTATTAATCAGAGTGCGTCCATTGTATGCCTTAGAAATGTTATCTAACTCAATAACCTTTTTCCCAATGCGACGACCAACTGTGGAAATATCAACTTTACCCTGAACTTGTTTAAATTCAGTATCCCGTAGAGCGTGAGCGCGGTCAATTCGAGCTTTTTGTTTAGTGCTTCTGGCTTTTGGGCCTTTTTTGAGCCATTCCAACTCGCGGCGCAATAAGCCTTGGTGTTTGCGTTGACTGCTGACGGCAGATTCTTCAGCTAAAGCTTTCTTTTCGAGGTAATATGAGTAGTTACCTGAATAGGTGTAAATGTCGCCTCGGTCGATTTCAATAATCCGGTTGGTAACGCGATCTAGAAAGTAGCGATCGTGGGTAATTAGAAACAATGCGCCGCGATAGCGATTTAAATAACTTTGTAACCATTCCACAGAAAGAGCATCAAGATGGTTTGTCGGTTCATCCATGAGCAAAGCATCTGGTTCTGATAGCAAGGCTGATGCTAAAGCAATGCGCTTGCGATAGCCTCCAGATAAAGTACTTATCTTGGCATCAAAGTCAGAAATTCCTAATTTTGTCAGAATGATTTTGGCATTAGTTTCTAATTCCCAAGCACCAGTCGTATCCATCTGTTGCATCACCATAGAAAGGCGAGACATCAGTTGGCTATCATCTGGATAATGAACCAATTTATCAGAAAGTTCTTCATACTCGCGTACTAAAGCCATGTGTTCGCCACTGTCAGCGAAAACTTGCTCTAAAACTGTGTGATTTTCATCTAAATCTGGTTGCTGCGGTAAGTAGATAATTTTAGAACCAGAATTAATTAAAATTTGACCGCTATCAATAGATTCTAACCCAGCGATCATTTTTAATAAAGTTGATTTCCCTGAACCGTTAGTACCAATTAATCCAACTTTATCGGTAGCATCAAGGCTAAAGCTAGCATCTTTTAAAACTTCCTTGATCCCAAAGTCTTTTTTTACTGATTGTAGTGTAATAATACTCATAAGATTGAAGTCATTAATTATTTTTCATTAGTAAGTAGGTAAGGCAAATACCTTACCTACATTCGCAACAACTCTATACAAATAAGTCCAAGGGAAGGTGTCCATACATTTCGTTGATTCCATCTTCGTCATAAGACTGGCAAGATACTAATACACCACGATGATGTCCATCATAGGAATCAAGATAACACAAGCCGTTTTTGCCATTTAATTTGATATAAACTGGCCCTTCGGGTGTAAGTAAATTGTTTGGCGGTTCATAACCCAAAGCCAGAGAATAGGTTTTCATTGCCAATATTCCTTCTTCTGCCGTATCAGCACAAATTCCTAAAATTTGGTAATCAGTAAGCTTGGTGAGCAAAATTAAGGCATTACGAATTACTACTTTTTCTGATGAATTGAGGATAGGGGCAATGTCTAGACAGTTGAATTTGTTCAGTAATTTTTTGGCTTCTTCGGCAGTGAGATTTTGAGGATTGGAGGTTGACATAGACTTCGATTATTATCTGGTTAGCTTTTCTGTGGTGTTTGAGTTGGGACTAACCCAACTTATACCATTTTGGATTTTAGGTTTTGAATTGGAAATAGTCCAATGTATTGGAGAATTTGTCTGAGGTCAGAGCAAATTCCATAAATTTTAGACCTTGCGATCTCATGCCCACTTCCCTTTTACGGTTGATTTTGGACATTTCCAAGGTTGAATATAAAGGGTACGCCATTTTTTGAGTCATTACCCATAACCAGGACTTTTGGCATCTGAGCGCCGCCAGTCTTCCAAGCTTCAATTGCTTCTTTTTGCAGAACTAACTGCCCTCCTTGGGCTTTGAGTGTCTCTGCTAAAAGTCTTTGAGCTTCTGCCCTACCTTTGGCGCGATTCACGTCTGCTTGCGCTTCTTGTTCGGCTTCCCGTGCTACATAAACGGCTCTTTGCGCTCGTTGTTCAGCAATTTGTTTTTCTTCGACTGCTCTGGCAAATTCTGGTGAGAATGCTAAATCAACGACGCTAGTATCTAATACAATTATCCCATATTTGTCTAAGCGATCGCCTAACGCATTATCGAAGTCTTCTTTTAACTCACTTCGTTTGGTAATCGCTTCTTCTACTGTTCTTCTAGCTGCGGCAATTTTAAATGCTTCTTGTGTTTGGGGTGCAATGATTTTTGAGACAATATTCTCTAATGTTCCTTGTTTTCTTCTAACTTCAACTACCTTTATCGGGTCGAGGCGAAAGTTAATTGCAAATCTTGCAGATAAATTTTGCAAATCTTTAGTGGAACTCTCTGCTGGTACTTCAAATTTTTGCACCGTTAAATCATACACATCTATCACGGTGATAAAAGGCGGTTTTAGGTGAATACCTTCTAATAAAGCGCCATCTCTGGCTTTACCCAAGATGCTGATTACTCCCGCTTGTCCAGGGTTAATAATGATAAAGGAATTTAGCCCAATAATCACCAGTATTGCTAACACAATTCCCAAAACTGTGGTTTGCCAATTACCAAATTGCTGATTTTTCAAATTCCTTTCTCCAATATTTAGTTAGTCATTGGTCATTTGTCATTAGTTATTCTCCCCATGTCCCCCGGTCACTGAGCGTAGCCGAAGTGCTGCCCCCTAGCTAGCTCTTGAATAAACTCAGTTACTAGTTTCTCATTAGTCCGTCTGAATCAATCTTCAGACTCAGGACTTAGGACTCAAGACTTTGTTCCGTGGTAATATCAGTCACACGAAATCGCAAAAAGCCGTGGCTACTGTATTAAAATCTCATCGGGCATCAAGAAGGCGTAAACATTCAACGTATCCTCTTCAGCGTTTGCTGGAGTATGGACACCAGTATCGTAAACAAATTTGGTTAGCGACTACTTATTCTATCCTCAATAAGTTTTTTGATTTAGCACCACCCGGCTTAATTGGCGTGGCGGTGGATGTGGTAGTTAAGCAACAGGATTCTATAATTGCACAGTTAGGGGTGCGGGATGTCTTTGGACAATTTTTGATTATTTCCTTCCTGACTGTGGTCATTTGGATACTAGAATCGGTTTTTGAGTACGCCTACGCTCGACTTTGGCGGAATTTGGCTCAGAATATTCAGCATGACTTGCGTTTGGATGCATACAAACATTTGCAAGAGTTGGAATTGGCTTATTTTGAAGAACGCAGCACTGGCGGTTTAATGTCTGTCCTCAGTGATGATATTAACCAATTAGAGCGGTTTTTGGATGGAGGAGCAAATGATATTATCCAAGTTTCTGCAACGGTTCTAATTATTGGCGCTGCTTTCTTTATTCTGGCTCCTAGTGTAGCGTGGATGGCTTTGTCACCGATGCCATTCATTCTTTGGGGTTCTTTTGCCTATCAACGACTGCTTGCACCTCGCTACGCTGATGTCCGCGAAAAGGTCGGTTTTCTCAATTCGCGGTTGTCAAACAATATTAGCGGAATTACTACTATTAAAAGCTTCACATCTGAAGCTTATGAAGCTTATCGTTTGGAATTAGATAGTGATGCTTATCGCCATAGTAACTCTAAGGCAATTACTCTTTCTGCTGCTTTTGTGCCGTTAATTCGGATGCTGATTTTGGTGGGATTCACGGCATTACTTTTATATGGTGGAATGGCAGCAGTTTCTGGAGCAATGTCTGTAGGTACTTACAGCGTATTAGTGTTTTTAATTCAACGATTGCTGTGGCCTTTAACTAGATTAGGCGAAACATTTGACCAATATCAAAGGGCAATGGCTTCTACTAATCGAGTCATGAATTTATTGGATACTCCTATCGCCATTCATACAGGTGATGTGGCGTTACCTGTGAATGAAGTACGCGGGGAAGTGCAATTTAACAATGTTTATTTTGCCTATAAAGATAGATTTCCAGTGATTAAAAATCTATCTTTGAAGATTCCGGCGGGAAAAACTATTGCAATTGTCGGTTCTACTGGTTCTGGTAAAAGCACTTTAGTCAAACTCTTGTTGCGGTTATATGAAGTGCAAGCTGGAAACATTACTGTTGATGGTATTGACTTGCAAAATTTGAATTTGCAAGATTTACGTCGCTGTATTGGTTTGGTGAGTCAAGATGTCTTTCTATTTCATGGCACTGTAGCGGAGAATATTGCTTATGGTAGCTTTGAGACTACAGAGCAAGAAATCATCACGGCGGCAAAGATAGCCGAGGCGCACGAATTTATTGTTGAATTGCCCCAAGGTTATGAGACAATTGTCGGGGAAAGAGGACAAAAGTTATCTGGTGGACAAAGACAACGAATTGCGATCGCCCGTGCAGTTCTCAAAAATCCCCCCATTCTAGTTTTAGATGAAGCTACCTCGGCAGTGGATAATGAGACAGAAGCAGCAATCCAGCGATCGCTAGAACGGATTACAGTCGATAGAACTACAATTGCGATCGCTCATCGTCTTTCCACCATCCGCAATGCTGATTGCATTTATGTCATGGAACATGGGAAATTAGTAGAGTCGGGAACCCACGAGCAATTGCTAGAGAAAGACGGTATTTATTCCGGCCTCTGGCGCGTACAGTCGGGTTTGAGATAAGTTTCGCCTATTGTCTGTGTCTTCATTACGAATTATTTATGTTTTTTGGTAATAGTCAACCAGAATCAGGTGATACTAAGTGGCGTCGCCAGTTGGATAAATTTGTCAAAGCAAATCAGCAGGAATTGGCGGCGCTGTTTTGGGGATTGTGGTTAGCAAATGGTGACAGTCAGGGGACTGTTGGTATTGATTTGCAACCAACGCCGCATTTTGTTTATTGTCCGAAAGAGCAGATAGAGAATTTAAATAATAAGGTTGATAATCGGCTTCAGGAAATTTTGGGAATTGTCGAGAATCACAAGCCGGAAATGGAAGTTGTGATGATTGGGATTGGGAAGGGGGAAATTAAGTTAATTCAGTTTGCACCGGAACCAGCACCACCAATTTGTTTTGAGCAAGCTGGGAAGGATGTGGATGGATTGTTGGATGTGTTGGAGGAGAGAATGAGGGAGGAGATTGTTTTTTAACGCAGAGGGACGCGGAGGGAAGCGCAGAGAAACGCAGAGAAAAGACTCTATTTATACCGCTTGCAGTGTTGAGCTGCCAAGAAACGTTATATTTAAGTAAATAATTTATGTCAGAAAACGTAATGGCTAGCGTCACCATCACCACCAAAGGAGAAGTAATTATTCCTAAAGAAATTCGGGATTATCTTAATCTTGATATAGGTAGTAAGGTTGATTTTGTCATTGATGAAAATGGGACAGTTAAACTAATTCCACTCAATGTTCCTGTTCAAACCCTGTCCGGCATTTTACATCGTCCGGCGATGAAAAGTGCAACTTTAGAAGAAATGGAAGCAGCAATCCAAGAAGGCGCAAGTGATTGGAGTTGATACGAATATTTTAGTGCGCTACCTCACAAAAGATGATGAAAAGCAGTGGAAACAAGCTGCTGAAATTATCGAAGCAGGAGAGCAATGTTTTGTAGCAAATATAGTTCTTTGTGAGTTGGTTTGGGTTTTACGGGGAAAGCCATATCAATTTAGTAAGGAAGAAATTAGCAACACTATAGAGTTAATGTTGCAATGTTCAGTGTTTGAGTTAGAAAATCGCTCTTTAGTTTATCAAGCATTACAGCGATTTAAGCAGGGAAAGGCAGATTTATCCGACTATTTGATCGGCGCGATTGCTCAACATAATAGTTGTAGTTCAATAGTAACTTTTGACAGAAAGTTAAGAAGCGAACAGGGATTTAATTTACTTGAATAATGCTTATTTTGTAATCGGCGTAGGCGTAGCCCGTCGCAGACATCGCTCTCCATTATCAACGAACACATAAAAACGATCGCTCACGATTTCAGCACCTCATCTAGAATC
Organism: Nostoc sp. DedQUE02; assembly: GCF_034531035.1. Classification (NCBI taxonomy): domain Bacteria; kingdom Bacillati; phylum Cyanobacteriota; class Cyanophyceae; order Nostocales; family Nostocaceae; genus Nostoc; species Nostoc sp. DedQUE02. The sequence goes on from NZ_JAVRBY020000003.1 coordinate 237,343, forward strand.
ACAACTGGCAGAATTAGTTGTGCCATGCATCTCGTTCTGCTTGGAGGTCTTGATTGATTTCTTCTACACTTCTGCCAACAGGACGCTGTTTGTGGATTTCTTCAAGCAGGTGGATAATCGATTGTCCTTCTAGTGTCGTTTTTTGTGGTATCAGGACAATTACCTCAATAGTTTGTCCTACAGAGGTTGAGAGTGTATCGTCAGGCAAAGTGATTTCAATTTTGTTGCCTGGTAACACTTTAGTTTCAATGCGTAATGCTGATTGCATCAAGCCTTCTCCTGATTTGGTTTCTTTTTAGCTATTGTTTCTTCTATGGACTCCCTATCGTTCTATCCATTGTGGCTCAAAAAGCGATCGCGATCGCAATTATCTCTCAACTATCAAAGGCGATCGCACCTCATTCTACAATTTAGGTAGAGCGATGTCTTTGACGGGCTACGCCTACGCCCTCAGAACACCATCATTCCACCTCAAAACAAGAACATTCTCGTTTGAAACAGGAACGTTCTCACTTGGAACAAGAATATTCTCGTTTGAAACAGGAACGTTCTCATTTGGAACAAGAATATTCTCGTTTGAAACAGGAACGTTCTCACTTGGAACAGAAACGTTCTTGTTTAAAACATGAAACTTTGAGTTCAGAACAGGAAACTTGGAGATAAAAGCTTGATTGATGAGGTTGGGAACTTGAATTTTGCTATTGTGAGGAGAGGCGATCGCGCAAATCTGCTAAATTTTTACGTACAGTTACAGTATTAGAATGATCTATCCCTAATCTTTGCTCAAAAATCTCCAAAGCTTGGATGAACAATGGTTCAGCTTCGCTGTATCTGCCTTGGGAACAGTAGAGTTGTGCAACTTTGTTGAGGCTAAATGCAACATCTGGATGCCCCTCTTCCAGACTGTTTTGCCTGAGTTTTAAAGCTTGCAGGTAAAGGGGTTCAGCTTCGCTGTATCTTGTTTGGGAATAGTAGCTAAACGCTAAGTTGTTGAGGCTTAATGCCACATTGGGATGATCCTCTCCTAGTAGACTTCGCCATAGTTCTAAAGCTTTCTTTAACAGAGGTTTGGCTTCATCATATCTTCCTTGGGAGTTGTACAAGAACGCTAGGTTGTTAAGGCTTAATGCAACATCTGGATGTTCCTCACCTAGCAGACGTTGCCTGAGTGTCAACGCTTGTAAGTACAATAGTTCGGCTTTGCTGTCTTTTCCTTGGGAGTTGTAGAGTGATGCTAGGTTATTAAGGTTTAATGCCACATAAGGATGTTCCTCTCCTAGCAGACTTCGCCATAGTTCTAAAGCTTGCTCTAACAGAGGTTCGGCTTCGCTGTATCTTTCTTGGGAAATATAGACTGCTGCTAAGTTGTTGAGGCTCAGTGCAACATCGGTATGTTCTTCTCCTAATAGCCGTCGCCTCAGTTGCAAAGCTTGCAAAAATAAGGGTTCGGCTTCATCATATCTTCCTTGGGAGTTGTAAAGTGCTGCCAAGTTGTTAAGGCCTTTTGCAACACCTAAATGTTCCTCTCCGAGTAGGTGTCGCCATAATGTCAAAGCTTCGATGAACAAAGGTTCGGCTTCGCTGTATCTGACTTGGGAACGGTAGAGTAACGCTAGGTTATTAAGGCTTTCTGCAACATCAGGATGTTCTTCTCCCAAACGTTTTTTGCTGGTTTCTAGACACTGCTGATACCAAGGTAAAGCTTGGTCGTATGACCCTTGACCTTCGTAAAATCGAGCGTGACCGATGAATACTGAAGTTAAATCTTCATCGCTGACGTATTGAATGAGATGGTTCGCTACTTCTGCTAAGTGAGGTATTGCAGGGGTGACATCCTTGATTTGCTGAAGTGTGGGAGTTTCAGGGATATCTTTAGCAACTGCCACCATTACCTTGCAAAAACTTTGCTTTAATTCCTCTGCCTGTTCCAAACCTGTAAGCTTATATTGGAAAAACTCGCGCAATAGTGGATGCAATTGGTAAACTCCCTCATCTTTGCGCTGGAGTAAATGCAAATTCAATAACTTATCATCCCGAATTTCCTCTAACTCTTCTTCGTCTTCTTCTGGTAAACACTGTTCCACAAAATTCCAAGGTATAGGCGCGGGTGCAAATAAACTCAATAAACAGCCCAATTGCTTATCATCGTCTTTTAATTCTTGCCAACTCAACTCAAAAGCTGCTAACACACCCCGTTGTGCTGTCATATCGCCTTCTGGTTTATCCAAGGCGGGTTGTTCTAGTCGCTTTTTCTCCAACCGTTGCAACATTTCTGTTAAAGAAACATCTACTTTCCGCTTGAGATATCGCCCCACTAATTCCAAACCCAAAGGCAAATATCCCAACCACTCACACAACTGATTTGCAACAGCTAATTCTTGCTCAATTCGCTGTGGTGTTTCTTTCAAAAACGACTTTAATAACTCCAGCGCCGCTTCTGGTTGCAATACATCCAGGGATAATTGCTTAATAGATGCTCCCAAGTATTGACGCGTGGTAATCAACACTTTAAACCGGGAAGATGACGAGGGTAAATAAGGCTTAACCTGCTGATATTCCCCAACATCGTCTAACACTAGCAGCACATCGCCCTCACACCAATGCCGCCAGCAGTATTGCACTTGTGCCAAGACATCCAAACCTTCTGGTAAGTTTAAATCAAGCACAATTCTGGCAAACTGCACAATTTGAATGCCCACATCACCAACTTTTGCCAATAACCAGCAAATTCCACCCTTGTAACTTTTGCGGTGATTCCTTGCATATTGTAGGGCAAGTTCGGTTTTACCAACTCCACCCATTCCTGCAACAGCAGCTATTACCACTTGTTCGTTTTCCTGCAAAAGCTGGTGGAGGTTTTCGAGGTCTTTTTCACGTCCAACAAACTGCACCACCCCACTTAAGGGAATATTTTCGTAAAACGTAGCCTTGGGTTTAGCTTTTCTCGCTTCAACACGCTGCACACCAGGTAATTCTTCTCTACGGCTTTGCCATTCTTCATCAAATTTCTTTAAATTCCCTTCTTTGTGCTTTTTCTCGCACCAAAGCGTCAGCTTAAAGTGCCAGTCCTCCGAACCTCGTTTGTGTTCGCGCAAATCTTCCAGAATACTCAAAAACTCAGCAAGTGCTTTGAGTGCTTCTCGAACTTGTTCTTTTTCTAAACCACCAAGTTCCGCCAAAATCCTTAGCTGTGTCCTCACAACTAATTGCTTTGGTGTTTGCCAATTAAAGTCAATTTTAAAACGCTCAGGGTTTTCTATCTCATCATTGGCATAAGCCAACAACCTTTCTAACAGCTGCCTTACCCGCGCTTTAACATCATCGCCATAGCTAACACGCGCCATCGGTTACTTTTGCTCAAATTTGGATAAAGTTTGGGGAATCCCCAAACTTAATCTAGCATCCCCAAACTCAAATCTCCGGGTATTCACCCATTACAGCCAACAAACAACCGCATTTGCTTTCACTGACTACCCCAAATCTACCGTTGCTTCAGTATTCCAGGTGAAACAAATGCAAAAAGCAACGAAATCTATCAATATTAAAAAGCTGGTGACAATTTTACTATTTGTAATTCCCTTAATTGCAGACTGGTTAATTCCAGGTTCAGGTATTTTCATAGAAATTGCCTTTCTAATTTGGGAATTGCTGGAATCAGAGGAAACAGAGGGGGATAATTTGAAGTAAAAGTGACATTTGGCAGTGTTACAAACTCTTATCTTCAGCCCTATTCCTTAGAATGGAATAGGGTTTTATTCACTTCCCTGCAACAGGAAATCACAAAACTAACATAAAAATCAAAAATAGATGCAATTTGATACACCAAAATCACAATCGAAATGAAAGTTGATAAATACCCTTTTGTTCAAGAACTGATTACTGATATAGAAGGTAATATCCGCAAAGTAATCATAGATTTTGATGATTATTTACACTTGCTAGAAGTTATTGAAAATGAAGGACTTATCTTAGCAATGAAGACAGTAGAACATGAAATACCTCTGAATATAGAGGAAGCATTAGCACAATTAAAACAAGAGTGATTACGCAAAATTTTGCTTGTGTGCAAGGTAAACCGCGATTTCTAAGAGGATGTTTGACAAGTCATAATTGACGTATCAAATATTTTTTACCCCTCCCTAACCCTCCCCTTATAAAGGGGAGTCAGCAGCGATTAAAGATTACTGGCAGCAATGGGAAAAAAGAGTCGCCGAATATTGGGAACGCAGAAGTGTTTGGAGTTGATGAGTGGGATTCTGGTTCATTGTCTAGTCAGATTTTTAATAAAGGCTATTCACACGAGAGAAAATACTCTCATTGGGGAAACATAATAAATGTGAAGGGTGCTAAAGTACCCGCGTCGTTTTCTCTTCCTGGTTGAAAGCCAGAGGATTCCTAAACTTCTATGAGGTTTTATGAAAGAGATCAAAAATAAAATTACGAATAAATTAGAGCGACTATTGGAACAATGGCTAGTACCTCGCCTGGTACGATGGGGAGAATATCTAGAAACCAAAATCAGGCGCTACAAGCATCAAGAACTGAAGAGTCAATTAAAATTTTGTGGCTCAGGTCTACGATTTAAGCGAGATATTAAAATTGACCATCCACAAAATATATCTCTGGGAAATAAAGTCTACATTGGCCCGGATGTCATATTAGATGGCCGTGGTGGGATCACAATTGGCGACAACACCACACTTGGATTTAATGTGGTTATCCTCTCTGCAAACCATGACTATCAAAGTAATGATTTGCCCTATGAACATAACGTCTACATTCATAAACCTGTTGTCATCGGCCGCAATGTTTGGATTGGCGGAAATGTCCTTATTGTTCCAGGAGTTTCCATTGGAGATGGTGCAATTGTGGCGGCTGGTACGGTTGTAACTACTAATGTTGAACCTTTAGCAATTGTTGGGAATCAACCGATGAGAATAATTAAATACCGCGACAAAGAACATTATGAACAACTCGCCAATAAACAACAGATTAAACCTGAAATATCAGTTAATTCTGACACTGAACAGCATAACTGATTAACCAAACTTGGAGAACCCCACCCTTTAATTTTCTCTTTGCAGAGGGGTGGGATTCCTGGGGTTTAATAAATAATCAAGTGGACACGATATTACACCAACACTGGTGTATTTGCACGCTTAACTTGAGGTGTTGCAATCATCCGCATTCCGGCGGGTGCGGCTAAAGTTAACCCACGGCGCACAGGACGCACAGGACGGTTATTCATTCGCGATACTTGAAATTCTGACAAAACAGTTGCCAAGACAATTTTCATTTCATATTGGGCAAATGCCATGCCAATACAGCGACGATTACCGCCACCAAAGGGTAAATATTCATAAGGTGAATATTGTCTTTCTAAAAAGCGTTCTGGTTTGAACTGTTTGGATTGTGGGTAAACTTCTTCGCGATGATGCGCTAAATAAATACTGGGAACTATTACCATCCCCTCTCGCAGTTCGTAACCCATAATTGTAATTGGGGTCTTTACAATCCGTGGGAAAGCAGTCATGACAATTGGATAAATTCGCAATGTTTCTTGGCAAACAGCTGTCAAATAAGGCAATTTAGCCACACTACTCAAATCGTGGTTTCCAATGGTGTTGAGTTCCTTTTGCAACTTCTCACGCACCTCTGGTAAACGATCAATCCAGTAAAAAGCCCATGTCAATGCTGAAGCGGTAGTTTCATGCCCTGCAACTAGCAGTGTCATTAACTCGTCGTGTAATTCTTCATCTGACATCCCTTGACCATCGTCGTAACGAGCCGCCATCATCAAACTTAGGATATCTTGGCGATTTTGATCTAGTTCAGCCCGACGTTCTCGAAGTAAAGCATAAATAAGTTGATCGATTTTTTGCCGTTGTTGCAGAACCCAGCCCCACGGACTCCACGCACCGAAATCTTTTTGCATGAACTGGAAAAAGAAGGCGCTGGACATTATGGGCGAAGTGATGAAGTCTAATAAGTCACTTAGCGATCGCCTCAGTTCCTCAAATAGCTGTCCATCATTCAAACCAAATACAACCCGTAAAATAACACGCAAGGTGATTTCTTGCATCGACTCACGGATCTTAAAAGGCTTGCCAATTTGCCATTCATAAGTCACCTGTCGGGTGATTTCCCGAATTTCCTCACCGTAAGCCCGCATTCTTTCGCCATGAAAGGGAGGAGCTAATAGTTGCCGTTGCCTCTGGTGGCGATCGCCATCCGCTAACATAAAGGAGCGATCGCCAAGTAAAAATCTTAGTCCTGTGTTCCCCCTCCCAACCTCAAAATGCCTAGAATCAGCAGTAAAAATCTGCTCAAGGGCTTGGGGTTGACTAAAATACACAAGATGGTTATCAGAGCTACTACTCCTGATCGTGAAAGTGTCACCGTAGATTTTGGCAAAATCATCCACATATTTCACTGGCTGAGTAATAAACTTGATCATCCTCAGCCAGCGCGGCATTTGAGGCCCATCAGGCAAATTGTAAGTAGTTGTCATAGAATTTTGTGGAGTTGTTGGCTTCTGAATTTTATTGTTACGACTTTTCATGTTACTTAGGGTTACAGAAAGCGGTATATTCATGATTGGGGACTGGAGACTGGAGACTGAGAACTGAAAAGAAGACAAAGAGGGTAATAATAACTCTTGTACAGACAAGGGTTAATCGCGTCTCTACTCTTAACTCAGCACTCAGCACTCCTAACTCAGCACGGGCTAAACGCCCCGCTACCGCTAACAAAAGGCAGCATCGGAAGCAAGCAGTGCCAAAAATCATCGCTATTCTCAACGGTAAAGGAGGAGTCGGGAAAACGACTACCGCAGTCAATCTGGCTGCAAACTTTGCGAAGAAAAAAAAGGTGCTGCTGATTGATGCAGATATTCAAGGTTCTGCCAGTTGGTGGTTTGGGCGCAGTCAGCAGGGAATGGGATTTGATTTATCTCAAGAAACCGATCCCGCACTTTTAAGTGATTTAGCAAAGATAACAGGTTACGATTTAGTAGTGGTGGATACACCTCCCGCCCTGCGCTCTGAAGCATTAGTGGCGGTAGTTGCGATCGCAGATTATCTAGTTTTGCCTACACCCCCATCTGCAATGGATTTAGCAATCCTCGTGGAAACAGTCAAAGAAGCCGTCATCCCCTTGGGAACCCCCCATCGGGTATTGCTCACCAAAGTCGATACGCGCAGTCTGGGGGAAGCACAAGAAGCAAAAAACACTCTGACTCGCTTAGGTATTCCTACTTGTAATACCTTTATCCGTGCCTATAAAGCTCATGAACGAGCAGCATTGGAAGGTGTAGCGATTACTCAATGGCGAGGAGGAAATGCACGGGAGGCGGAATTAGACTACCGCCGTGCAGCTGATGAATTACAGCGTGATTGGAGAAAATAATAATGGCTAGGAAACAAAGTCTCTCTGACTTACTACAAGAAGAGGCGCAAAAATTTACACCCCCAGAAGGTGAATCTGCGATCGAAGTTACAGCAGAAAAAATTGTTGAAGAACAGGCTTCATCTGATGAGGAATCGTTAGGACAACCACTTGAGCCAACTTCTACTAAACGCAGTCCTACTAAGGCTGATTTAGAAGCAACTGTCAAAGAGTTGACAAGTAATCTAGAAACAAGCCACAAAAAAGAGGCATCTCTTGGACAAGAAATTACTGATTTGCAATCAAAATTATCTCAACAAAAAACCTTTGCATCAGAACAAAAATCATTACTAGAACAGCTAACAAAAGAACTTGATGAAACCAAAAAAACAGCACTGCAACTTGCAGAAGCAAATTCCCAGCTTATAGAAGAAATTAATTCTTTAAAACAAAAAGCCGAACAAAAAGCAGTACAAAAAGTAGAAGAGAAATCTAAACTTGTTGTCAAAGAAACTAGCGCGATCAAACCAGTAAAAGACCACTACAATCCACTTAACTACAAAAAATCACATCGCTCATCGGAAACACTGGCTCAAAATCAACCACAAAATCAGCCGAATGAGTATCCTGATAGTTCTAATGAGATGTGGTTACTTGATTAGAGTTAATTAATCAGTCAGTTAAAGGTTAATGGTACAAATCAAAATCTATGGCACTGCTTCATTTATCCGTCATTCTCGCAGTGCCATTTCTGACGCAATTCATTCTTGTGTTGTTGAAGCTCTAGTATATCCTCAAGACAAGCGTGCCCATCGGTTCTTTCCTCTCGAACCCGATGATTTCATCTACCCTTTAGGACGTTCAGAGAAATACATCATCATTGAGATTAGTATGTTTGAGGGACGCACTATTGAAACGAAAAAGAAATTAATTAGGTTGTTATTTCTTCGCTTATCTGAACAAGTTGCAATTGCACCTATAGATGTAGAAATCACGATTACAGAAACCCCAAAACACAACTGGGGTATCCGGGGAACAACAGGAGATGAATTAAACCTAAATTACCAAGTGCAAGTGTAAATAAATCTTTTGAGCTTGTAGGGTATGCATTGTAATGCCCATTTTAATCTGATTTACTCATATAAAATTCTCATATCTACCTACTAAGTAATAAACTGCTGTCTTGCAATACACGTTTGCGATCGTAGCTACTGAGTTCCCTAAAATTTTGTAAAATTAACAAGATTAAAGAGAAAAATAGTAGCTATGACAGAAGCCTTGGCAACAGATGAAAAACTTTTCAGAGGCGTTATAGAAAAATTATTGAGAGTTAGGCTATCTTTCAACTCGAAAGTCTAAAATATGCTGCGCGGTGATTTGTGGTTGTTCCAAGTGGGGGAGATGACCGCAATCTTGAATCCATGTGAGAGTACTGTGTGGAATTGCTCTTTTAAATCTCATAGCATCCTTAATACCCAAAATTTTATCAGAATCGCCCCACAAAATTAGCGTTTGTTGCACAATTTTTGATATGGTTGTGAATCTAAAAGCACTGTAACCACCACTTTTAGTGAAAGAAATTACAGCTTGATGCCAACTCGGCATTTGTAAATGTAATGCTCCACAATATAATGCATCGATAGAGGCAAGAGTTTGATTTTTATATCCAATGCGAGAAACGCGATCGCGCACTTTCATATTACTCAAAAACTGAGTTGCTAAATAATCTAATGGGGGAAACATGAATTTGCTCAATGGCGAACCACCCGCCAACCCTGCGCTATCAATCAACACCAGCTTTTTGACTGCTTCTGGATAAGCCAACGTAAAATCAATCGCCGTCGCACCACCCATCGAAGCGCCCACTAAAATTACAGGTTGGTTAATTAGGCTTTTCCAAAAATAATAAAGATGGGTTTTAATTGCAGTTGGGCTATAAGCAATTCCTGAAAGTCTATCTGTAAACCCAAAACCCAATAAATCCACTGCCCAAGTTTCATTGTCTTCAGAAAGTAATGGCAAAAGCCGCCGAAATTCTAATACAGAACTGTCAAAGCCGTGAATTAATAAAATCGGAGTTCCACCACTCCCTTGCTTGACATAAGTTGTGGTTACTGGTTGATTAGTTAAAGGAGTAGCGATCGCAGCTGTTTGAATACTCCGAGCTAGTGCGATCGAAGTAGGTTCTGTCAGTTGCCCAACTGCTGTAGGAAGAAAATTCGGAAACATAAATTTCAGTTTATCGTACTAGCTTGCTTCCAGGCATCGCTGATTTTGTTGAACAACAAAGTTACACAATCTTAAGATGCTAAAGTATTATTTGTAATATATAAAATATAAACCGGGGGCTATCAAAATATTTTAACTCCCAACAGACACGATTAATCGCGTCTCAACTGCCCCAAAAAATATGGCATCAAAGAAAGTTTTCCAAAATGTCAAAATTGGGACTAAAGCCACGTACAATTAAAATCGCTTATCCCTTAATCCAGGAGCTAATGCCATGCCAATGGCGGTTGGCGTAATTGAAACTTTAGGTTTTCCTAGTGTCTTAGCAGCAGCAGATGCAATGGTCAAAGCTGCCGCAGTCACAATTGTGTATTATGGTCAAGCGGAAAGTGCTCGCTTGTTAGTCGCCGTCCGGGGACAGGTTTCTGAAGTAAATAGAGCTGTTGAAGCCGGAATCGTAGCGGGTGAGGAAGTAAAAGCTGGTACAGTAATTACCTACTACATCGTTCCTAATCCCCCGGAAAATGTGGAAACCATATTACCAATCCATTTCACTGAAGAATCAGAACCTTTCCGCATGTTCTAAGCAATTTTGCTATCAAAATCTGTAGCGAAGCTTCGTACAATTAACTTGTAGCCCCCATATCGTTTATTCATACAGGAGATTAGTAATGTCATTACAGGCAGTTGGAGCACTTGAAACGAAAGGTTTTCCTGCGGTGCTAGCAGCAGCAGATGCGATGGTAAAAGCTGGTCGAGTTACCCTTGTTGGTTATATCAGGGTAGGTAGCGCTCGCTTTACAGTTAATATTCGTGGGGATGTTTCTGAAGTAAAAGCCGCTATGGCTGCCGGTGTTGAAGCCGCAGAAAATGTTTATGGCGGTACCCTAGAATCTTGGGTAATTATTCCTCGTCCCCATGAAAACGTTGAAGCTGTTCTGCCAATTGGTTACACAGAACAAGTCCAAGGGTATCGAGAATCTGTAGAAAATCCCATTGTTAGATCGAACAATCGATAGATTCAACCTCCTGTGGGGGAATTCAAAACAAAAATTCCCATAAATAAATTTAAAGAGAAGTGTATTGTCAAGCTTCTGACCATCAAAACTTTATTAGGTTGCATTGTTTCTGTTTTTAAATTTTGCATAAGTTAAATTTTGAAGTAGAAGGAAAGCAACAGTCAAAGTCAATAGTCAAAACCAATATTGACTGTTGACTATTCATTTTTAAGAATATAAAAGTTTTAAGAAAAACTTACTAATATTAAAGACGTAATTGTAACTGAAGCTAGTTTTAAAAAGATAAATTTGCCTATCAATCCCTACTATTCAGAATAGCGAGTTGGGGAATCTTGCAAGGTGAAATCTCATACAGGCGGCGAAATCTAAGACACATTTCCAGCTACAAGCTGTAATCTGATTGTAGCGCTGGGTATCTTACTAACACCAAGCATATTGAGATTTAACTAAGTATTCTACTACGTAAGAGATTGTAGAGAGTTGAAAGTTATACGGATAAAATAACGTCTGACATTGAGTTAAATTAGATTAGTTGTTCGCATTTGTTACAAAATGTCAGATTTAACCGATCCATCTCATCAAAAGGTGTATCCTCAACACTTTAGGTAGATTTCTGTTCTCAGTTAAAGAACATAACTTTACAAAAAGTTTAAATTGAGAAAATTAAACTAAGTGCTTGGTAGGCATAGGTTTTAGGCATTTTGAAGTCAAAGAAAAACATCAATGTAGAAAATTCTGCATAATTTTAGTGAATTAAGACGTAATAAAAGTAGAATCACTGAGCTATTTTCATGAAACTCATGAAGGGGCAGCTGCCGGTTAAACAATTAGGCGGAACGAATGGGGGTTGTGATGCAAACTTCAAAATTGAGTTTCGAGGAATGCAATCTCACTATGACAACGGATGTGGAAACACTTGCTGTAGATTGGCAAAAGCGCTTGGCTGTAGAATGTCCAGACCAAAATGAAGCCGCTAGGCAAAGCATTATTCTCTGGCTATTGGGATCTGACTCAAAACGGTTTGATTTGTTTAATCCTAAAGAACTCGATATCGCCAAGCAAGCGATGGAATATCGCTGGAGGATTTTACGTCAACGCTACTTAGGCTTGGGGCGAGAACGTGCTTATCGTAACTTGATAACACGATTGGGGAGTTTAGTAACATTACGGAATAAAATTCAGACATGGGTTTCCCTCAGCCGCGATCGCCAGCGCAGTGTGATGGATGTGTTACAAGAAGTACTCCAAGAATTACTCCAAAGCGATAGCCAGATGCAACAGCAAATGGCTGATATTGCCAAATATACAACCGATCGACGATTAGGGGATGCTCTGCTATTTGCCAGTGTAGAAGAATATTGTTTGCGGCCAGTCCGCAATCAACCCCTATTAGCTTACCGTTTTGTGAATTATTTGCGTCGTACTCAGCGCGGTGGTTTAACCCAAGTGCCTGGTAGTGACTTGATTAGACTAGTGTCAGAAGAAGTTCTTACAGACGACAGTGACAATCGAGTTAACTTAGTCGATAGTCTGGCGATCGCAGAATATCAAGAAGCACAACAACTAGAGGAACAACAGGTGCTGCGCCAGTCAGTACAAAAAGAATTTGAAAATTATTTACAACAAAATTTGGGAACAGATGCAGTGGAATGGCTACGACTCTATCTGCAAGGGAAGTCACAGGAAGAGATCGCCCAGAAACTGAATAAGCAGACCAAAGAAGTCTACCGACTGCGAGAAAAAATTAGTTACCATGCTGTACGTGTTTTTGCCCTCAAAGGTAAACCAGAACTCGTAGACAGTTGGCTCTCAATTTCCTTGCAAGAACATAATTTAGGATTAACGCAAAACCAATGGCAACAACTTAATGAAAAATTGACTCCACTAGGACAGCAGATTCTAGATTTGCGGAAAGCGGGTAATTCAATAGAAGCAATAGCCGAACACTTAAAACTCAAAACCCATCAAGTGCTAGGCGAATGGACAAAAGTCTATCTTGCAGCTCAAGCTTTAAGAACCCAAGAGTAGCCTGGAGTGGGAAATGGAGACTGGGGAGTGGGGAGCATACTTCGACTGCGCGGTAGTTGAGCGTAGTCGAAACTCAGTGCAAGTCGCTCGATTACCGCGTAGTCGAAGTGTCGAAACTCAGTACAAGTGCCCAATTCCCAATTCCCAATTCTCAGTAATATCCACAGTCTATAATCTAAAATTCATCTTTTACTTACGTAAACTTAAGTATATATAACTGAAATTTTAACAATTAAACAAAGTATCTTTATTAACTACTTATTGAATTAGAGGCAAAATATAAATAAACACCAACGAATCAAATCTATGTTGTCTTCAGAGGGCGAACGAAACGATACCGCAGCAAATAGACAGCAAATGTTAACTGCGGCTCAAACTAGGTGGGAAGAAGGAGGCGATCGCGAGCAAATATTCCAGATGATTGATAGTCTTTTGTCCTTTGAAGCTTGCCTCTACCACCAGATTTTGCCTTTTAGATTAGAAGGTAAAACCCTCTTGCTAGGTATGGTTCATCCCCAAGATAGCGAAGCCCTAGACTATGTTGGTCGCATTTTATCTTCTATCAATTGCACAATGGTGATTGAGGCGATCGCAGCCGACGCTCACCGTAGAATATTGTCAGCCTACCTCAACTATAAAAATACATACCAGCTAGATGCAAAAGTGCATCAGCCAACACCAGACTCTCCTCCAAGCAATAACATAGTTAGCACTGCTGAAACACCTGCTTCCTCCCTAGATGCTGACTCAGAACCAGTATTGATGGTATTTCAGACACAAAAGCGTCAACATTCTGGGCAACGCATAGACTTGCCTCCTATCCCACTAGACCAATCACCTCAAACTCCGACGCTCTTGCCCTCTATTTCCATAACTGAACAGGAAGAGACTTCCGAAGCAGCAAATAATTTACCTATTTTACCCACACAAGTTGCCGAACTACTGAGTCCAACTGAGTCGCTAACAACACTGCCATCGAAGAAATTACTAGAAGAATTACTGGGGCGAATCTTGGCTGGGGGAATTGGTCGCCTGTACTTAGAAAGACAAGCTTACGAAGGCAGGATACTGTGGAGTGACAATGGAGTTTTACAGTCTGTATTAGATAAACTGCCGCTCTCGATTTTCCAAGGAGTACTGAATGAATTAAAGCGGTTTGTTTGCCTGCCTGTTACAACGGTTGCAGAACCAAAACAGGTAGAAAAGGAATACGTATATCAAAAAAACCGCTTATTATTACGCTTACGAGTCATGCCGGGAATCTACGGCGAAGAGGCAACACTCCAAGTATTGCGGGGAGCAGCATTAAAATTTTATCAACAACAACAATTAACGCGTCTGGGGCGCGATGCTTTAGGAATTTCTCAGCAACTAAGCTTTAAGTTACATGAACTACAAGAAAGGCTTTTATTAAATCCCAGCCATGATTCTCAGCAATTAGAGGCTTTAGTTACCCTAAATCAATTAGTAAAAAATTTAGACCAACAAATCAAAATACTGGCACTAGATAGCAATCCACCAACAAACAGTAAATCATCGGTATGTAAGTGAAAACGCTGATTTCGATCGCATACATAATTGTTATGTTGTAATGGAACCCTAGACCGATAAAGCTTAGAGGTTCATCTCAGATAAATACAAATTTTGCGATCGTATTCTAAGTAAGATTACGGTTTAAACAAACTTATAGTAGCAAAGTTAGTTTCCCGCTCTTGAATCCCATTGTTGCAAATATTTCATGCTAACTGAGGTTTTTAGTGAACTTTTTCCCTTAATGAGTACAGCCAATCCACAGACTTTGGAATGGCTACTCAACGTTGCAATTGAACATGAATACCCATCTGGGCGAGCCGTTGTGATGGAAGATGCCTGGGGTAACGCCGTTTACTTCGTGGTTTCTGGTTGGGTCAAAGTCCGGCGTACCGTCGGGGACGATTCAGTAGCTTTGGCAATTTTTGGGCGTGGCGATTTTTTTGGAGAAATGGCAATTTTGGATGAATCTCCACGCTCAACCGATGTCATTGCCCTTTCACCAGTGAAGTTACTTAGTATCTCCAGAGAGCGTTTTATTCAAATATTGTTTAAAGACCCGCAGTTACATCACCGGATGTTGCAACTGATGGTGCGGCGATTGCGGCAAATTAACCAGCGCCTACAAATGCGGTCTTCACCACCAGCAGTTAAACTCGCCCATACTCTAGTGACTTTGGGTGAAAGCTATGGTCAGGAATCAGACTTAGGAAGAGAAATTTTTAACGTTCCCTTTAAAGATTTAGCAGAGGTGACAGAAATCGGGGTTGAAGAAACAACCAAAATCATGGAAAAGCTGAATGAAAAAGGGTGGATAAAAATTGATAGTGCCAACAACATCACTTATCTTGTGAACTTCAAACAGTTGATGAATTTGGCTGGCAAAGTGTAATTGCTTTATCCGATTCTCTACAAGACGCTCTGCGTAGGTTGCTTTTTGTAGATTTAACGCCAAAGATTTTGGATAATGACGAATGAAAGGCTGTTTGTGTGCGATGTTAAAAGCAAATTTGTCATGATGGGGAAAATTACCCATTGATTATTAACTCAGTACACAAAATGACTAAAGCAACCGCAACTCGTCCCAATACCTACGTTGAGGAAACTGGGCCAACGATTCATTACCTGGTAGCAATGCCACAACCAGAAACCCATCTGTTTGAGGTGACTTTACAGCTTGTCGATTATTCCTCACCGATTCTCGATTTAAAACTGCCAGTGTGGACACCCGGTTCCTATTTAGTCCGGGAATACGCGAAAAATTTACAGGATTTTGAGGCTTTTGCAGAGAATAAGCCTTTAACTTGGCGGAAGATCGGTAAAAATCACTGGCAGGTAGACAAAATAGGTATTTCAGAATTAACTGTACGTTACCGGATTTTTGCCAATGAGCTATCGGTACGGACAAATCATTTAGATACTACCCACGGTTATTTTAACGGTGCGGCACTATTTTTTAGAATATCTGGCTGGGATAAGCAACCTATTCGCGTCACCATAGTACCACCACAGCCGGAATGGCAGGTAACTACCGCCTTATCACACGTTAGTGAAGAAACGAATACTTTCTTAGCTGGCGATTTTGATACTTTGGTGGATACTCCCTTTGAGATTGGTTCCCACCAATTGTATAAATTTGAGGTATTAGGAAAACCTCATGAATTGGCAATCTGGGGACAAGGTAATTACCAAGTTCAGCAGATGATTGCTGATATCCAAAAAATTATCCAGGTAGAAGCGCAGATGTTTGGCGGTTTGCCATATCAACGATATGTGTTTCTGCTACATTTATTTAGCCAAGCTTTTGGCGGTTTGGAGCATAAAGACTCTTGCTCCTTAATTTATCAGCGTTTTGGATTTCGCGCTCAGGAAAAATACGATCGCTTTATGCAATTAGTTGCACACGAATTCTTTCACTTGTGGAATGTCAAGCGAATTCGTCCAAAAGCATTAGAGGTTTTTGATTACGATCAAGAAAACTACACACCATCACTATGGTTTTGTGAGGGCACTACTAGTTACTACGACTTGTTAATTCCTTTGCGGGCGGGAATTTATGATGTTAAGTCGTATTTGAATAACTTGGGCAAGGAAATTACTAAGTATCAAATGACACCTGGACGCAAAGTACAACCTGTTTCTGAGTCGAGCTTTGATGCCTGGATAAAACTTTATCGCCCAGATGCCAATAGCGGTAATTCTCAAATTTCTTACTATTTAAAAGGAGAAATGGTATCGTTGCTGCTAGATTTGCTGATTCGCTCTACTCACAAGAATCAGCGCTCCCTCGATGACGTGATGCTAAAAATGTGGCAGCAATTTGGGCAAGATGAAATTGGCTATACCCCAGAACAGTTACAGGAAGTTATCGAATCTGTTGCCGGAATCGATTTGACTGATTTCTTTAAACGCTACATTGATAGTACTGATGATTTGCCTTTCAATCAGTATTTAGAACCCTTTGGCTTGCAGTTGCTAGGTGAACAGCAGGAAGAACCTTACTTAGGCGTGAGAATAAATACAGAAAATGGGCGGGAGATGGTTAAGTTTGTGGAGACTGGTTCACCTGCACAGGTAGGGGGAATTGATGCAGGTGATGAGTTGTTAGCAATTGATGGGATTAAGATAACAGCAGGTGGCTTAAGCGATCGCCTGAAAGATTATCAACCAAACGATACCATCCAAGTCGCAGTTTTCCACCAAGACGAACTGCGTACCTATTCCATCACCCTAGCCTCGCCACATCCGATTCGATATCAGGTAAAGCCTGTTGACCATCCTAACTCCACACAGCAGCAAAACTTTGCTGGGTGGCTTGGGGCTGCGATCGCAACTGTTTGATTTAGGGAATTGCTAATTGCTAATTGCTAATTGCTAATTGGGTATGGGTTCTTCTGATTGTCTCCCTCATCCTCCCTATTAGCCATTAGCCATTAGCCATTAGCATCCTTAAGCCGTTCTCACTGCCCCAGAGTAAATCAAACCCCGTTGCAGATCCAGCGTTATAATCGCTCCATCCCGAATTGCCTGCGTTGCCTGCTTCACGCCGACAATTACTGGCACACCAAGACGCAACCCAATCACTGCTGCGTGACTTGTAAGACTTTCATCTTCAGTAATAATCCCGGCAGCTTTCCTAATTGCCTCGACAAAATCGGCACTAGTGCGGGGTGCAACCAATATGTCTCCAGGATTAAAGTTACTCACATCCATACCAGTATTGGCCACCCGTGCGCGACCACTTACTGAACCTTGTCCTAGTCCAATTCCCTGACCTAGTACTGCCGTTACCACCTCTACCTTAATCAAATCTGTAGAGCCAGAAATACCCTGGAGTGTGCCGGCGGTCATCACTACTAAATCTCCCTGCGACAGTAACTGAAGTTCCTGAGCCACGTTAATCGCAGCTTGAAATGTCTGACCAGTGGAAGGTAATCCTAGCACCAACAACGGTTTGACTCCCCACACCATTTGTAGCTGCCGCGCCACATTTACATGGGGTGTCACTGCCAAAATCGGTGTTTGGGGACGGAACTTAGAGACATTGCGAGCTGTTGCCCCAGTTTGCGTTAAGGTCATGATTGCAGATGCGCCTAATTGTTCGGCAATTTGACCTACAGCTTGACTAATCGCATTGGGAATGGAGCGCCGGGAATCTTTTAAAGAACGTAAGTTTAAGTGTTGGGCTTGTTCTTGCTCCATCCGCTCGGCAATTCGTGCCATCGTCGCCACTGCTTCTACAGGGAAGCTACCCACGGCGGTTTCATTGGAGAGCATTACCGCGTCTGTGCCGTCTAAAATCGCGTTTGCCACATCCGAAACTTCAGCGCGAGTGGGACGGGGATTGCTCACCATGCTATCTAACATTTGAGTAGCGGTGATGATGGGAATGCCCAAGCGATTTGCAGTCGCAATTAGCCGTTTTTGGAGTACCGGAACATCTTCTGCTGGCAATTCCACCCCTAAGTCGCCTCTGGCAACCATCACGCCATCACACAAAGCCAGAACCGCCTCCATTTGTTCAATAGCTTCATGCTTTTCAATTTTGGCAACCACTGGCACTAACTTGCCTGTACTAGAAATTAGTTCTTTAATTTCGATCATGTCCTGGGGATTGCGGACAAAGGAAAGTGCCACCCAATCGACACCCTGATCTAGACCAAACATCAGATCCTCTCGGTCTTTGTCGGTCATTGCCTTAATTGACAGGTAAACGCCGGGAAAGTTTACGCCTTTGTTGTTAGAAAGTTTACCAGGTACGGTGACGCGACAATGCAAATCACCTTTGTCCCGATTAATTTCCTCCACCAGCATTTCTACTCGTCCATCGTCGAGGAGAATTTTTGCCCCGACTGGGACTTCTTCGGCTAAATAATCGTAGGTGACGCAACTAATTTCTTGCGTTCCTACTACTGGACGATTTGTCAAGGTGAAGCGATCGCCTTTTGCCAAAACTATAGACCCATTGTCAAACTTCCCCAAGCGAATTTTTGGGCCCTGCAAGTCTTGGAGAATAGCCACTGGCTGATTTAATTCAAAAGCGGTTTGCCGAATTAAGCGAATACTACGCTGATGGTCGGCATGAGTTCCGTGAGAGAAGTTTAGCCGTAGCGTCGTGGCTCCCGCTTCAATAATCGCCTTGAGCATTTCAGGACTGCTAGTGGCGGGGCCAATAGTAGCGACAATTTTTGTCCGGCGCAGAGAATCTCGTAATTGCATAAGGGCTGAAGTTAGGGAGCTATCTGGGAAGTCATCGTAACTGAAGTGGCATCTCCTTTTCAGTCACTGCTATATCAATCAGATATAAGCAGTTAGATGAGGGTTTATGGGAGAGTGGGGGCTGTGGGATAGACTAGATATAGTACATCAATCTTGTATCCATCCTCCTAACGAAAGAGTTTATTCCATCAACTTCTTGCCGATTGTCATACCCCACTTATCAGTAAAGACTAGGCTTCGTCTGGAATCATAGCGTTATTCATCTGCTGATATGCAAAGCTGTGGATAAATATTGCTATACAAAAATTTGCAAAACTTTATTATTCACTAATATTTATCGTATATTCGTAATGTCTGCTCAAGAAGGAGTCAATGTTAGAGATGATCGCATCGGAGGCACAAAAGCCACTGACAATCCCACCCAAGGAATTTTTAGCGCCTCCTGGTGATTTCAATCCGACGCTGCTGTTGTTTTCTGTTGCTGTATCCATGTTGGTATTATCCAACTTTGGTTACTGGCTTTGGGAATGGCCGCACTGGCTATGCTTTTGCATTAATACTATTGCCTTGCATTGTGCTGGAACAGTAATTCATGATGCTTGTCACCAATCTGCCCATCGCAATCGGGTGATAAATGCGATGTTAGGGCATGGCAGCGCTTTGATGCTAGCTTTTGCTTTTCCTGTATTTACGCGAGTGCATTTACAGCATCATGGTCATGTCAATCATCCTAAAGACGACCCGGATCATTATGTCTCTACGGGTGGGCCGTTGTGGTTGATTGCAGTGCGCTTTTTGTATCACGAAGTATTTTTCTTTCAACGGCGACTGTGGCGTAAATATGAGCTACTAGAATGGTTCATCAGCCGCTTAATTGTTGGTGTAATTGTTTATATCTCAGTGCAGTACCACTTTTTGGGTTACATTCTGAATTTTTGGTTTATACCGGCTTTTGTGGTGGGGATAGCACTGGGATTATTTTTTGACTATTTGCCTCATCGTCCTTTTGCAGAGCGCGATCGCTGGAAAAATGCTCGCGTCTATCCTAACCCGATTCTCAATATCTTGATTATGGGACAGAATTACCACTTAATTCATCATTTGTGGCCTTCTATTCCTTGGTATAATTACCAACCTGCATACTATGTGATGAAACCCCTGTTAGATGAAAAAGGATGTTATCAAACTTCAGGGTTGTTGCAGAAAAAGGACTTTTTTGAATTTGTTTATGACATCTTTTTAGGAATTAGATTTCATCATCAAAAAGAATAGAGTTATTCCATAATACTTTTGAATGCGTGAATGCGTGACTTTCGCCTTGCGATACTAGACTATTAAGAATGATTATTTTCTAACCAACATTACCCGCAGACAACACTTGTTCAACTGTAAGTGCAATTTCCGGGAAAATTGCAGACACAATTTGCTGGCTGCCGCTAAACTCTTTTTCCTCGTACAATCCTTCTGATAACAATAAAATTGTAATTTTTGACTCTATTGGATCTACAATCCAATATTCAGGAATCTCTAACGCTGCATATTCAGAACGTTTATATCGATAATCGCGTTTTACTGAATCAGGACTGACAACTTCCACTACTAATATCGGCGCAGACTGACAAACCGCAGACTCATCAAGGAATTCCATTACCTGTTCAGCCCTTACAACATAAACATCAGGCAATTTTATGCGATCGCTACGTCCGCCGCAGGCATCGCATTTACTAAACATCAAAAGAGTGATTTCTGTGTGACTTACTCTTTGTAGACATCCTGCGGGATCTTGCTACCTTTGCTTAATTCAATTGGTAAAAGAGTGCGTAGGCGCAGCCCAACCTAAGCATCGCACTTTTAGTTGGTATAAGATTAATTAATTGGATCGCTTTCCAAACAAAGCCAAATCAGTAATTTTGGTTAGTGATGGATGCAAGCGATCGCAGTAATTAAACTCTCGTTATCTTAAAAGCGGAAGCTGCTACTGGCTACGCAAAACACCGAAACGTGAAAGCGGAAGCTGCTACTGACTACGCGAAACACGGAAACGTGAAAGCGGAAGTTGCTACAGGGAAGACGGAAGCTGCTACAGGGTACGCGAAACACCGAAACGTGAAGGCGGAAGTTGCTGCAAGGAAGGCGGAAGCTACTACAGGGTGCGCGAAACACGGAAACGTGAAGGCGGAAGCTGCTGCAAGGAAGACGGAAGTTGCTACAGAGAAGATAAACAGATAAATTTTTTGGTTACGAAGGATTTTGGCCCCTTGCTTTCTCTGTTTTGTTGAGGGTTTTAGATTTGAGCGATCGCCTCGAAAATTGCCCGCGAATCTACCTAACTCATACCTCTCTAGTTACTAAAAGCTCTTAGTTAGAACGAGGTGCACCTCACCAAAAAAATAGAATTGTTGCATAAAGCGATGCTTAGGTTGGGCTACGCCAACGCCTCCAAAGCGATAGCGATGCCAATGCCCATAATAGACCTCTTGCAAAAGTGCTTTTTGCAAGAGAGGGGAAAAGGGAAAAGGTTATGGTTCGGCAAGCTCACCAACCAGGGGAAAGGGAAAATAACAAACCTTTCCCCCTTTCCCATTCCCCTTTTCCCGACTTTTGCAAGAAGTCTAATTTAAAATCCTGCCAAACGATGCGAAGGGTTCAAACTCAGGGATGATGAGTAATTAGCAATTAAATTGACAAAATCAGACTATAAAGAGTGATATTAAGCGATAGATAGCGCTTGTAAAGGACTAACGGGCATGATTAAATCTTGGATGGTGATTGGGGGCGTGGCTTTTTTGGTTGCTTTAGCCGCGAACGTGATTACGCCTAGCGATCGCCAATGGTTCAAGCGTTTACAACGACCAAGATGGCTAACTTTTGAGGGCGCAATTCCGATTATTTGGACTGTAATATTTATTTGCGGTGCTTGGTCAGCTTATATTGTCTGGGAAAAAGACCCAGGAAGCACCTCAACCTGGTTAATCATGGGTTTATATCTGCTATTAGAAATTGTCACCATTGCCTATACGCCTGTAATGTTCAAGCTTCGCAGTCTGAAAGTGGGCACAATTCTCGGTGGCACAGGTTTGATAATTAACGCTTTATTGATACTTGCAGTTTTAAATATTTCTGGTTGGGCAGCATTGCTATTAGTTCCTTATTTGCTCTGGAGTCCCATTGGTACTTATACCACTTGGCAGATGATCCGTCTCAATCCTCAAGATGCCTAAGAATCGCACCAGGGAATGATTAAACATCTAGCCTAAATTGTCAAACTTGCAGTGTATGACTTGACAAATACACAAAACTTGAGTGCATTATGATTCCATCTTGGATAATAATTGGGGCTGTAACTTTCTTTGTCGCCCTTGGGAGTTTCTTGATCACTCCGCGTGATGTTAAATGGTTTGCAAAGTTAAGTCGCCCTCGCTGGCTAGTTTTTGAGCCACTGATTCCAGTCATCTGGACTGTGATTTTTATTTGTGGTGCGGCTTCAGCTTATATTGTCTGGGAAAAAAATCCCGGAGGCATCATTACTTGGCTATTAATGGCTTTGTATCTTTTGGTGGAAATTATCACCGTTGCCTACATACCTATAATGTTGAGGTTTCGCAGTCTCAAAGCTGGGGAAATTCTTGGGCTAATCGGTTTGATTTCAGGTGTTGTTCTTGCAATCTGCGTTTTGCCAATTTCTTTAATGGCGGCGCTGTTACTCCTTCCCTATCTAGTTTGGACTCCCATAGGTACTTACACCACTGACGAGTTAAAAGAACTGAATCCTCAAGATGCTTGAATAAGAATTCAGAAGTCTGAATTCAGTAGCCAGAACGCATGAGGGATGAACGCTTATTCATCCCTCATGCGTTCTGCAAGAAAGATTTAGCGTTCGATTGAGCGCTCATACCAAAATCCGCTATAGGACTCATATTTGATTTTTGAAAAAAATTCGGTACACCTTAATCTTCTAAAATCCCCTTGCCTATTGCCTACTAAGCCAAGTGATTTCAGTAATCAAACCAGATTCCTATAGATTACTTATTAAACCTGAAGAACCCCACCCGCCAAAGCTATGCTTTGTCTCCCCTTGCTAAGGGGCTATCCATTAGTCGCATCTTTCTTAACCAGAATTTACGCAAAACCGACACAACAAGTTCAAGATTTTTTCATGAAAAATATTTTTTAGCGCCCAAAAATTAAAAGTTATAAGAAGTCATCACTTGCACCTTTGACATCAGAGCATATAGCTTCAATAATATTCTTACGTAAAAATCCGTACTCCTATAGAAATTTTATTTGATTTTTGCTAAATATACTGAGATCCAAAACCTAATCCGGTTAGCTCTGAGTCAGCTTGGCTTTGATAAATCAAATGGGATTTCTATATAAACTGGCATTAATTAGGGTTGCATTATGCTTTTCTCGAATTCAAAAACCAGCTTAAAAACTCGCAAAAAAAATAAAATAGGCACAGTTTTTTGGACTCATAGTAATATTGTTCTGCTTACTGGATATTTAATCATTTTCCCGATTTGTACGTTGATAACCTTATCCTTATTATTACCCTTATTCACTGCTAGCTTATTCGCTTCTATTGAAAACTCGTACCACTCTACATCAATTCCTTGGATAGATGATGCATCTGAATGTGAACATACTGGGAGAAATTGGAGCGATCATAAGTGTTGGGATAAGGAACACAATCCTATGTTCTAAATGAAGATTGTACTCAAAGAGTCCGCAAAGAATTTAAACAATTGTCATAGAAAGATAAAACAGGCTTTAGTCTGCCGACAATCTCAAGGCTTCTCTAATTTTCGCTGAATTGACACTCCAGCTTTAAATGCGGCTGGAGTAAGTTAATTTGATTATTTGTAAGCGATCGCTAAATATGGAACAAGAACACTTGGATAAGAAACGAAGCTAATTATTACGGTAAGCTGATTGATAAATTGTAGTATTTGTTTTAAAGTACTGTACGGCTAAGAAATAATCAAGTTTTTGGCAATTCAAGGTAGAGATGATGCAAGAAGTAACTCGCCGCAAATTTATTGCAACAGCCACCCTAGCAACGGGTTTTGCCCTCGCAGTCCAACCCATTTCTGCCCAAGTCATCACCACTGATGCCAAGGGATTAGTAGCTGGTGCGGTGAAAATTCCAGTCCGAGATGGCGAAATTCCTGCCTATAGAGCAGCACCTGCGACTGGTGGCAATTTCCCAATTGTTCTGGTAATCCAAGAAATCTTTGGCGTACACGAGCATATTCAGGATATCACTCGTCGCTTTGCTCGGTTGGGGTATTTAGCGATCGCACCAGAATTATTTGTGCGTCAAGGTGATGTCTCAAAGTTAAGCAACATAGACGAAATTCGCCCAATTGTTGCTAAAGTACCAGATGCCCAGGTATTATCTGATCTTGATGCCACAGTCGAATGGGCAAAGAAGTCAGCTAAGGGTAATGGTAATAAGTTAGGAATTACAGGCTTTTGTTGGGGTGGTCGCATTACCTGGTTATATGCAGCACATAATCCCCAGGTGAAGGCAGGCGTAGCGTGGTATGGACGACTCGTAGGTGATGCTACCGAACTTCAACCCAAATATCCCATCGATATTGTCTCGACGCTGAAAGTCCCCGTTCTCGGACTCTATGGAGGGAAAGATACAGGTATTCCCCTAGATACTGTAGAGCAGATGCGCGATCGCTTAAAGTCCAGTAGTAGCAAATCTGAAATCATCGTTTACCCCGATGCACCCCATGCATTTTTTGCCGATTATCGTCCCTCCTACCGTGAGAAAGAAGCCAAAGAAGGTTGGAAACGTCTTTTGGCATGGTTTAAGGAGTATGGCGTGTAAGTCTGCATAACATAAAAAAGCCTCCCATCATGGGAGGCTTAAAAGTTAGCAAAGACAAATTGTTACACTACCTAACTACAGCGAGCGCTCCTCCTAATGCAGAGAAAATGGCGGAGACGAGTGCTGTGGCAAACAACCACCAAGCGGCTGTAGCTGCGGCTTTGCGGGTTTCTTCTGCTTGCCGTTGTGCTTGATGCTTCACCTGTTCTAGGCGGCGTTGGGCTTCATGCTGTATGCGTTCTGCACGTTGCAATACTGTGTTGCGTGCCCGTTCAATTTGGTCGATGATCCGGTTGGCATCTTCCTCAGAGATGTCCTCACGAGAACTCATAATTGCCACTAGAGTATCACGGTCAAAGGAGGACAAGCGATCGCGCAGGGCATCAAATCCGGCTTGGGGATCGTCAAAAACTGTGCGAATATCGCGCTTAATACTATCATAGTTAAGTTCTGGGCGATCCAGGGAGTTGAGATAGTTACGAATGCGGGCAAAAACCCCGTCAATTGCATCTTGAATGCCCCGTTGGATGCTGCGTACTTGTTCGACAAATTGCTCCCTTACGGACACTATGTTATCGGCAATCCGCGCAGCTTCTTCATCAGAAATATCTTCCCGAATTTTCAGCAGGGCGATGATGGTATCACGGTCAAACTGGGAAAGGCGATCGCCAAAACTTTCTACACCGACTCGCGGATCGTGCAACAATAATTGCAAGTCGCGTTTGATACCTTCTGGGTTGAGTTCTTCTTTACCCGTTTGACGCAGATACTCTTCCAAATAACCTTTGAATGATTCCACTCTTTGTTGTGTACGGCTAGCTAGACGACGAGGCGCACGTACAAAGTTACGAATCGAAGTTTGGGTAGAATCAATGATTTCATTGACTTGTTCTTCACTCAAGTCTTGGCGTTGACTGAGCAATTTCACTAGTGTATCCCGGTCTACCTGCGACAACCGACGGCGCAATGCGACGGCTCCTTCTTTGGGATTTTCAAACAATTTGTTCAAATCTCGCTGAATTCCTTCAGGATTGAGTTCTTGTTTGCCAGTATTGCGGAGATAATCTGCGATCGTTGTCGTCACAGAGTCGTATTGCTCTTTAGCTTTACCGACTACAATTTGGGGTGTGTGGCGGATATTGTACCATGACTCCTCAGTAGCATTGATGATTTGATTAACTTGATCTTCACTCAAATCTTCCCGTTGACTCAACAACTGTACTAAGGTATCGCGGTCAAAGCGAGACAAGCGTGCCCGAATTGAACTAATTCCAGCTTGGGGATCTTCCAGTAGCTTTTTGAAGTCGGCGCGGATGGCATCAGGATTCAATTCTGATTTGCCGGTGTTACGCAGATATGATTCTACATTCAGCCACAGGGTTTCTGCTTGATATTGTGCCTGTTCTGCTAATCCTTTGGATTCTACCAAGACGCGATCGCGTTGTTTTTCCAACTCATCGACAATGCTATCTACTTCATATAACTGGACATCGTTACGTTGTAGCAATATCTGCCGAATTTCTTGGCGGTCAAGGTGCGCTAGTCGCAATGTCAGAGTTTCATAATCTGCCTCTGAGTCTTCCAGCAGTGGTTTAAAATTCTGCTCAATGCCTTCGGGTGTCAAATCTGCCTTGGAAGAAACGAGCAGATAACTTTCTACTGCGCGTTGCAAGTCTTGAACTATATCTCTTTCTTCAATAGCTCTGACTGTTACTAGCACTTCTTGGCGGACAGTTTCTAGCTGATTGGCAATGCGTTGAATTTGACCTTGAGTCAGCAATCCTCGTTGTTGCAAAATTTTGACGAAATCATTGCGGGATAGTCGTTCTAGTTCCCTACGGACGATTCCAGGATCGGCTGCTGGGTCGTAGATAACATCATGAAATTCCTGGGCAATTCTTTCTGGACTCAGTTGCCAAGCATAAGTATTGTACAGGTAGTTTTCGATATCAGCCCGAATTGGGCTATAGGGTTGTGATGGTGTTGGCAAGCCTAACTTATCTGCTTGTTCGGTGACTTTATCTTTCGCGCTAGTAAGACTACCTAAGATTTTTTCCACATCCAAATCAGACAAATCTGCGCGTCCCAACACAATGCCCGTTAAAGCAGATAATCCTTGCTGGAGTGTACTTTGAATTGGCCCTGAAGCAGTTTTTTGGTCAGATTCTTTGGAACCACCCTTTTCTGCTAGTAACCGATCTAGCTTGGCGTTGAGTTCATCTGTCTTGCTTTGTCCTGCGGGGAGTGATTTCAGATAATCGACTAACTCACCCAAACGGTCTTGGGTGGCTGGTTGCTGACTTACCACTTGCTGCCAAACTTTATACAGGGTATCAGCAATCCGGCTAACGTCTTTTTTGGAAAGATCGGTGCGGCTGCTGACTAACTCGATAAACTTTTGGCGGTCGATGTTGCGGATATCTGGAGTCCCCGCGATCGCTTTTAGTTGCGGATCGTTGAGTAAATTTTCAAAATCACTCCGAATCTTCGACACATCTAACTCTGGAGGTCGCAGCTTGTCTAAGTAATCTTCAATGTTTTCCCGGATACTCACGGGGTCGATGGCGCTTCCTAGTTCTCGACGCACGGCGGCGGCGGCGGCTTCAGCTGTCGCTACCACTTGGTTATTCACAGCTTTAGCGCCCAAGGCGGCGGTAGCAGTCCCCATAATCGCCTGAAACCCAGATGTTGCTGTATTCACAACTGAGCCGATTAAGGAGCCTACAGTGGTGGAACTTACCCAAACGAGGAGCAGAAAGTAAGCGCCCCAAATCACCAAACCGAGAATTGCTCCCAATGTTGGGTCTAGAATTACAAGGCTCAATTTTACCGCCAGAAAAGAAGCAATTAATAAGGCGATCGTCACAGTGACTAATGTCCAAATCCCCACTGCTGTGCCGATTTTGCGAATGCTGCCGCCCAAACTTCCTACTTCCCCATTATCTGAATCCGAGTCAGATGAGTGCCCCAGGTAGGAAATACCAGCTGCAAGAGAAAGATTAGTTAGAACTAATTGGAAAGCAAAGGCTAGAATCACGCCAGAGATTAAAGCCACAAAAAAGCGCGGCCCAGAAGTGAGAACCGATGCCTGTGCTGGCGTGACGTTTGAGCTATCTACTGAAGTCTGTGCCACCCATAATAGTGGTTTGTAGAGCCCCAGCATGATTTCCGTACTTTGGAACATTGGATTTCCTTCTTCTAAGTAAGTTTAAATTTGAGCGAATTAAGAATTTCTTGAGAAGCAACTCTTAGTATTTCTGTCTGTATCTATGGCAATATCCAACTCTCTTTAGCTCAGAATCGTAGAATTTAGCTGTTTAAAGCATCTCTCCAAAGATTGAAAACTGTATCCAACGGAAGATATAACTTTTACTTTCTCTCGGTGGTAATTTTAATAAAATTGACAATTACTATTAATTATGTATTGCTATCTTTTAATTGCTGATTTTTTGTAGTGATTAATTCTGTTTAAATTATAATTTTATTCTAGATACTTTACATTTGTTTACATATCTATTTTTGCTCACCCTCTTAAGGTGGATATCTTTACAAGAATAGATTTTTGATAATCGTCCAGAAGAAGTGCTTATAGTTTGTGCCTACAGGCAGAAAGAATTCTAGTTACAAATAGCTACATTAAAGTTAACAAACGAATCGTTGAGGATAAAAAGATGGCAAATCGTTTTTATAAACTAAATATTTGTCATTAATTGCAACAGAATAAAATCATTGCGATCGCAATGATTTTATGTTTGATGAAACTCCTCAAAGCTAAATTTTAAACGGTCGTTTTGCAATGATTGGCTTTCTTGCCTATTTAGTTTGGGATTTAGTTGGCTACAGAGTTTTGCACTTAATTAGTTACGAAAGCATTTAAAGAATAAAAACCAACTTGATTAGGAAGGAAAAAACAATGGAAACTCGTCCCTCTACTGATTTACCACCTGTTGCAGCAGAATACAACGGCATAGATCGCAATGCATTTTTGTTTGGCTGGACTCCTCAAGCGGAAATTTGGAATGGTCGCTTGGCGGCTATAGGCTTTGTTGCTTATTTGCTTTGGGATCTAGCTGGTTATAGCGTCTTGCGTGACGTATTGCACTTAATTGGCTACTAGAAACTAAACACCTAAAAAGCTACTAAATTTTGGAGAAAAAAATGGCAACTCAAGAAACTCGCCCTTCTACTGATTTACCACCTGTTGCAGCAGAATACAACGGCATAGACCGCAATGAATTTCTATTCGGTTGGACTCCTCAAGCGGAAATTTGGAATGGTCGCTTGGCGGCTATAGGCTTTGTTGCTTATTTGCTTTGGGATTTAGCTGGTTATAGCGTCCTACGTGATGTATTGCACCTAATTGGCTACTAGTATTCTGCCACAAGGATTCTGACATATTAAGTAAGTTAGTAGTAAGCACTTAAGTACTTACTACTAACTTACCAATATATCAAGCAACTTGCTATTCTACTGATTTAGCAATTGTTACATCAAAATATAAAAGTGCTAGTCTTCTACACTTACGTTATAGAGTTTAATTAATTGCATAATAGTGAAAAAAGCCACCTAGTTTTAGGTGGCTTCTCTATAATAAAAATTACTGAAATTTCCAACAACGATTATTCATCAATACAACTGGGAATACCCAAAACAGCACACGGAAAATTAAAACCTAAAGCCTCAATCATCGGATGATTGACAGAGTTGCAACCTAAAAACAGAATATCGGCAGTTTCTGATTCAACAACTTTCTTAAGTTCTATGGCAATGGAGCCAAACCGGAGGTGAGATTTGAAGGAACCTTGCCATTCTTCAGCCAGACTTCTAGCTTGCCAAAGAATTATATCTGCTTGTTGCAGGGGAGCGATCGCTGTCTGTAATTTAGGTTGAGTTAATACCTGTGTGATAGACTTTGATACTTCACTGAGTTCACATTCCAATGAAGACTTTTGTTGGGGAAAGCTTAAGATATTTGGATACTGATTGCTTTGATTATCTTCTACTACATAAACGGCTTGAACTGTAACTTCTGCATTAGTGGCTAAACGCGTTTGATGGGCAATCCAAAAGGCAATATCTAATGCTGTATGACTGTTAGGAGATGCGTCATAAGCAACAATTAGATTAACTGCTTTTGGTTCTTGAGATTTTTTAGAAAAAGGTTTTTTTGGTTCTGGTAACAGTACCATTTGTTCAATTAAGTCATCTCGACCTGTGGCACTTTGCAGACGTGCTAACATTGGCTTGATTTGCACAGCTTTACTTCTCCTAATGAAATGAATTAGCAATGAGAAGCAGGGAGACAAATTTTGGATTTTGGACTTCGGCTTACCTCGGCTCCGCTCGGCACAAGTCGCTCAGTCGAACGATTTTAGATTGAGTGACGATAACCAAAATCTCAAATCTTAAATCAGTCAAGGAAACCCCAATAATAACTGTATTACAGCCAAAGTCTTGGGGGTTCCTTCCATTGCCTACGGAGTTAGCTGACGGGCTAAGACTGGAAGGTGTCTCTCTCTTAGGAGTGCTGAGTGCTGAGTGCTAAGTTAATATTAATAATTCTTAACTTCTGACTCTTAACTCCTCATTTTCTATGAGATACGCCCCACAATATGGTTCCTCCGTTCCAAATCCAGCTTTCATGAATTTGAATTAGGCTACCCACTAAAAAAATGATAATCTAATTTACTCGTCTTGGGCAAAATATCGATCAAGGAAATTTAAGGCGTGGTTGCGGAGTTCAAAATACTCTTTTGAGTTTCGCATGGCAGCGCGATCGCGCGGATGCTCAAAAGGAATTTCTAAAATCTCCCCGATATTAGCAGCTGGGCCATTGGTCATCAAAACGATGCGATCGGACATATAAATTGCTTCGTCTACATCGTGGGTAATCATCATCACTGCTTGACGATTATTTTCCCAAATATCCAATACCTGCCGTTGCAATTTGCCACGAGTTAGTGCATCTAATGCCCCAAAAGGTTCATCCATTAGCAACATTTTGGGACGAATTGCTAAGGCTCTGGCAATACCTACTCGTTGTTTCATACCTCCAGAAATTTCATCGGGATATTTGTCAGCCGCCGCCGTCAAGTTTACCATTGCCAAGTGTTCATTTACAATGCTAATTTTCTCGGCACGATTAGCATTTTTTAACACTTCATCTACGGCTAAACGGATATTTTCTCGCACTGTTAACCAAGGTAACAGCGAATAGTTCTGAAATACCATCATCCTTTCGGCTCCCGGCTGACGAATTTCTTTCCCATCTAGCCTGACTGAGCCGGAAGTTGCTTTTTCTAAACCAGCGACTATCTTTATGAGAGTTGATTTCCCACAACCTGAGTGACCAATTACAGAAATATATTCATCTTCACCAATCGTTAGATTAACTCCATCTAAAACTACAAAGTTATCTTTATCAGGTGTCGGATAAGACTTGACTAAATTTTCAATTTCTAAAAATCCAGCGCGGGGCATAACTTCGGTCTGGGTATTAACAGGTAATGAGGTATATTCCATCATCAAAGGCTCCGGAAATAATTTAGTCAATCAATATTTAAACTTGGGAATTAAGACATGAAAAAACGAGTGGGAGCGTTAGCCCTGATGGCAAAACTATTCAGATAACCCACTGGATCGCTGGGGTCGAAGCCTTTCTTATCTATAAATACCTCTGGTGGTTCGACCTTGTAATCATCCTTGGGACATTGGATGCCCATTTCTGATGCTATCTCCCGATATAAATCTGCTCTCCAGCCAAGTTCTGCTAGTTTCTCGGCATTTTTGGGGAATTGCTTGATTTGTCCCCACCGCGCTGCTTGTGTCATCAACCACATACTTCTCGATCTCCATAAGAATGTGGAATGTTCTCCTGGCTGTTTGGGAACGTTGTCAGGAATATCGAAGAAAATCGTGGTGTCGGCGGCTTTGATGGTGCGGTCTTTGCCGTCAAAGCCGCCATAGTTGTAGTTGCCGAGAATACCCGGACTTGTATATTTCGCAATTGGGGCATTTTTCTTTTTGGGTTTAGCACCTGTAAAGGAACGGTCTGTAAGCAGTTCGGCTACTTCTTGGCGGTTTTCTGCTTTGCTGCAATACTGACAGGCTTCAATCATCGCCTTGACTAGAGAACGATAGGTTTTGGGATATTGGTCGATGAAAGATTCCATCACGCCCAAAAGTCGATCTGGGTGTCCCAACCAGACTTCTTTACCTTGTGCGAAGGTAAAGCCGATGTTTTCGTTACCTGTTATTGCTCGTGTGTTCCAGGGTTCTGCAACCATATAAGCTTGCATCGCACCAATCCGCACGTTTGTTACCATTTGCGGGGGCGGAACGATGATGATCCGAAACTCTTTAAGCGGATCTACACCCGCAGCAGCGGATAAGTAACGAATAAAGTATTCGTAAATGGAGGAACTCAAAACAACCGCCCAAACTTTACCTTCTGGCGGTTGCTTGTCAAAGTAGCCTCGGAAATCGCGCCCAAAGGCTTCTAGCGCGCCATCACCATATTGTTCTTGGTACTCATACCACGGACGCAGCCCAAAATCCCACATGGCTTTGTCCATTGTCATGGCGTTACCGTGGCGGTGAATGGTCATGGCTGCACACAAGGGGGCATGGCGTGCGCCTTCAGCACCAATTCTGGCGTTGGTGACGGCACCAGATACTACAGGCGAAGCATCCAAGCGACCAAAAATTACACCGTCGCGGGAAGTAGCCCAACTGGCCTCACGGTTGAGTGTGACGTTCAAACCATATTTGCGGAAGAAGCCTTTTTTCCAGGCGATCGCAAATGGCGCACAATCATTAACGGGAACGTAACCAACTGTAAGATCGGCTTTTTCTAGGTCGCTGCTTTTAACTACTGGTTGCACAACTAAAGCTTCTTCAGTTAGTCCTTTGGCGGATCTATCTCCTGAAATCGCACAGGAAGATAACGCTATTCCCGTTGTGGTTGCTCCTATTCCTTTGATAAAATCTCGTCGAGTCCAGTTATTATCACCCATTTTTGTAGCTCCATTGGTGATTAATTGCTCACGCTCTAGGCGTGAGTTAATGAGTATATGGTGTATTGGCGGGAAAAAGTTTAATTAGTTAGAAGCTGTAGGACGGTGAGTTGCTAATTCTTGGATTTTGCCCACGACATAATCAAGAATCAATCCAGTTAAGCCAATTATGAACACAGCTAAAAAGACTGAACTTAAATTTAAGCGACTCCATTCATCCCAAACAAAAAAGCCGATACCAATACCGCCTGTGAGCATTTCCACGGCAACGATAACCAGCCAAGCTATTCCTAAACTAATTCGTAAGCCCGTAAAAATATACGGTAAACTTGCAGGCAAAATTATTTTTGTAATCCGTCGCCAATGCGGCATTTCCAAAACTCGTGCCACATCTAAATAATCTTGGGGAACGCTAGAAACTCCTAAGGCAGTATTAATAATTGTTGGCCATAAAGAGGTAATAAAGATGACAAAAATAGCTGAAGGATCTGCTAAGTTGAAAATTGCTAAAGCGATGGGTAGCCAAGCTAGGGGCGATACAGGTTTAAAAATTTGAATGATTGGATTAAGCGCTAGCATTGCCGGTCTGGACATACCAATTAGAAACCCCAGAGGAATCGCTACTACTGCACCCAACAAAAAGCCTATTAATACTCGGCGCAGACTTGCGATCAATAGCCAACCAATTCCTAAGTTGCCTGGGCCTCGCTGATAGAAGGGATTTAAAATGTAGTCTAGATTAGCAATTAACGCTTCTGGTGGGGTGGGCATCAATTCATGGTTGGCAAGTGCAACGATCCACCACAACACAATTATTCCTAAGAAACCCAATATAGGTAGAAAGAAAACATCCTTGACAATTACAGGTTTTGTTTTTTTCCAAGCAGCTTGTCCAGCGATCGCCGCGATCGCAGCCAAATTTAGTTGAAATATCATTTACGACCTCAACAGATTTAAGTGCAGGTACAAAAAATCCGAGCAGTACCAGCCTTGGACACTGATGAGATTGGAACATTATAAATAATGCCGTCTCTTCAGTCTCCTCTCAATGCCTACGAAGTTAGCTGACGGGCTAGGGCTGAGAGATGCCCTTCTGAAGAAAGTTATAAGTTATGAGTTAAGTATTTAGTAAACTAACTCCTCACTCCCAACTTTTGACTTTCTATGAGATACGCCCCACAATTTGGTTCCTCCGCTCCAGCGTTATGCACTGTGACACGCTGAATTAGGCTGACTTACTCTAATGGATACTAAATTATGCACAATATAACATCGATCCTCAGTAAAAGCCATCTATCTTATGAGAAATGTTGTTTATTTTAATACTTAAATTAAGTGTTATCAATTACTTACTAAAAATAAATAAGACTTGTATGTTTAGTTGTGTTGTGAGTTAACTCCTTGCACAGACAGCTAAACAAGATAGTTAGGCAAAGTATCAAAAATGTTACGTGCTTAATTAATATTTTTTAATACAAAACAGAATATACCGATAAAATTTTATATACGACTACTTAATTAGCAAACAAAATAACATGTATAATCTATTCCTTTTGGTAGGTGAACTAAGTTGTTAAATTTGGTAAAAACCCACTGCACTCGTTAAACTAATTGGATATGGAAGTTTACTCATCTATCTCCTAGCTGAATTTAACATAATGGATTTTAGTCAAGTACTGGCTGAAAAAACGGATACCATCGTCGATAAATGGATTTTAGCAGTTCGCAAGGATAGACGGATTGAAAGTGCTGATGACTTATCTTATACAGCAGTAAAGGATCACGTCCCTGATGTTTTGAAAGCTATGGTGACAGTACTTTCAAAATCTCAGGATAATGATATTCAGTCAATAGTTACAGCCAGTTTTCAGCATGGAGCTATTCGAGCCGAACAAGGCTTTGATCCAGCAGAAATCGCCAGAGAATATCATCTGCTGCGAACAATAATACTTGATGCTCTACAAGCAGATTTATTGGCAGGAACACCTGTAGAGATAATTCGTTCTATGCGTTTGATTGACGCTATCCTAGACGAAGCGATTGCTCGATGTTTCAAGAGTTATGTTGAGGAACGCTTGCGGGAATTACAGCAGTTGCAGGCATCACTAACGCTCCATAATGAGGAACTTACACGGTTAATTAGCGCCAATCAAGAGTATCTTTCTCAACTAGCACACGAATTAAAACATCCTCTAACTTCTATAATTGGTTATTCGGATCTGTTTTTACGCCAACAACGACGAAAGGCTGATATAAAAGAGAACTATACTAATTTAGAACATATTGAGCGGGTACTACGCAATGGTAGACAGTTACTCCATTTAATCAATGATGTACTAGAACTTTCTCGCTATGAGGCAGGACAGATAAAAATCCAATTAGCGCCTACCGATGTGCGGGAATTAATCGATAATATCTGTCAAATGTTGGAACCTTTAGCTGCGGGAAAAAATTTACAAATCGTAGTCGATTGCGATCGCATCCCTGAAAAATTAATCACAGATTCGTTTCAGTTGCAACAGATTATTACAAATCTTCTTAGTAATGCGATTCGTTATACAGAGTCGGGGACTATTATTATCATGTGTCAGATGTTGGAGAAGCAGAGATGGGCGATCGCAGTATCTGACACTGGGATTGGCATTGCACCCGAAAACCAAGGCCAAATATTTGAACCCTACTTTCGCGTCAGTTCTAGCGATCGCCCCTATCTTCCTGATAGTACAGGATTGGGATTAGCGATCGTCTCACGTTTAGTAAAACTATTGCAAGGTCAAATTAACCTAGCCTCACAAGTAGGCGTTGGTTCTACTTTCACCGCAATTTTTCCTTTAGAAGTGGAGTTTTAAAAGTATTGGGCGATTGAAATCGCCGGAGCTTTACAAACATCTTCTTATACCATTTCACTAAATTTTTGATACAAATCACGTTTCTTGCTCCCCCTGCTTCCCCTGCAAGAATCTGTATCAAATTTATGGTGAAACGGTATTAGGGATGATATCTACCATCCCCATTTTTTATCTTTCGATTTCATCTATTTCTTTGGGAACCCCCGCAGTTAACACCTCATGTCCCCCAGGTGTAACTAACACATCATCCTCAATCCGAATACCAATACCAACCCATCGAGGATCGGTCTGTGGCTGGTCTTCTGCTAGTTTAGTATCTGGCACAATATATAGTCCCGGTTCCACTGTCAAAATTTGACCTGGTTGTAAAATTTGTGGTTTGTCTTCACCATGCTGATAAACACCGACATCATGGACATCTAAACCTAACCAATGACTAGTGCGATGCATATAATATGGTTTATATTTCTCTTCTTCAATTAACTGATCAATTTCACCCTTGAGGATGCCAAGTTCGACTAAACCTTCTGTAAGAACGCGCACTGCTGTATCATGAACTAAGTTGAAAGGATTACCTGGTTGGATTTGAGCGATCGCTTGTTTTTGCGCCTCCAAAACAATCTCATACAATGTCTTTTGTTCTGGCGTAAATTTACCCCCAACAGGAAATGTCCGCGTAATATCCGAGTTGTAATAACCGTAAGCACAACCAGCATCAATTAGCAGTAATTCTCCATCCTGCATTTGACGATTATTTTCAATGTAATGGAGTACGCAAGCATTGACACCAGATGCCACAATCGAAGGATAAGCAGGCCCCATTCCACCCCGGACTCGAAAGATGCGTTCCATCTCCGCCTGGATTTCGTACTCATAACGTCCAGGTGCGGCGATTTCTTGGGCGTAATTGTGTGCTTCGGTGGCGATCGCAGCTGCTTGACGCATCAATTCCAACTCAGCTTCGCTTTTGATCAATCTCATGCTGTTGAGGATAGGGCCAGTATCTTCAATAGCGATCGGCCCTGTACCGCGCTTCGGATAAGTCCGTAGTAAACTTTGGTAATGTTTCAAGATTTGATCGTTAAAATTGCGATCGCGTCCTAAGTGATAGTAAAGCCGGCTGGCTTTTTCTAAATACTGCGGTAACTTTTCATCTAACTCGCTAATGGGATACGCTTCATCAGCACCATAAATTTCTTTTGCTGCATCTACTCCACAAAGATAACCAGTCCATACTTCCTTTTCGCGATCCTTCGGTTGGACGAACAGCACAAACCGATGTTCTGCGTGATGCGGCGCTAACACTGCTACTGCTTGTGGTTCATTAAAACCAGTTAAGTAAAAAAAATCACTTTCTTGGCGATAAACATACTCAACATCGTTGTGCATCACTGCCATTGGCGCACTGCGAAAAATGGCTGTACCATCACCAATTTTTGCCATTAACTGTTCGCGACGCTGCCGATATTCTGCTTGCATAGTTGATATACTTTTAAAAGCATTGTGTTATTTTACACTTTTGCAACTGGCAGATGCACAGATTATGCCTCTTAATAGTTGCTAATCTAAGTTATTCTAACCAATATTTCTTTCCACCCAAGTTATAAATTATTAGAGAAGAATTAATTATCTTGAAAGACTCAGATCCCCGACTTCTTAAAGAAGTCGGGGATTTTGTTATTATCGAGTGATTTAGGATATTCATGAAGTTAAATAAGTTTTAAATATTTATTTTATACAAATTTTGATATTTCAGAAATTTAACAACACATAGTAAAAAATATGTCTACTCAACCTCTAATAAAAAAAGCGATCGCTTACGTGACCAAAAAAGATGAATTAATGGTGTTTACACATACTGATTTTCCTGAAGCTGGCGTGCAAGTACCTGCTGGTACAGTTGAAGAAGGTGAGGAGCCATCTGAAGCTGTGCAGCGAGAAATTTATGAAGAATCTGGTATTAAGGGAGTTCGGATTATTGAATTATTGGGTATTTATGAATACAACATGACTCCCTATTGGGATGAAATTCAAGAACGTTATGTTTATCATCTCGAATTAACTCAGTCTACACCATCTACTTGGCGGCATTGGGAAATATATTCAAGTACTAGCAAAAATCCTATATCCTTTGATTTTTATTGGGTTAAGCTGGATAGCTCAAATTTAGGTTTAGCTGGTGGTCAAGGTTATTTTTTATCTAAGCTTGTTCACAAAATAAAAACTAGTGGATCTTCAGCCAATACTTGAAAAAGTGCCAATCAAACAAAGGTAAGATGATACAAATCCATTAGGAATAATGTAGTGATCGCTTCTATTTTAATTAAGTCTGTTTAATTAAACAT
The DNA here is from genome assembly GCF_034531035.1 of Nostoc sp. DedQUE02. Lineage (NCBI taxonomy): Bacteria > Bacillati > Cyanobacteriota > Cyanophyceae > Nostocales > Nostocaceae > Nostoc > Nostoc sp. DedQUE02. Next base: position 275,305 of record NZ_JAVRBY020000003.1, read on the forward strand.
GAAATAGTTTTCTGGTTTATAGGTAGATTTTTGATACAACCTTCAAATATTAAAGAAAACAGATAAAGTAATTATCTTTGTTTATAAATAATCATATATAAATTACAAAATATATTTTGCAATTGCTTATATAGAACTTGAAAATTTTATAAGGATAGTTTAAAAAAAACAAATATTTATCTTCAAAGAGTGACATTAATAAATAAAAAATAGTTATAAAGAAATCCTGAAAACCAGGTAAATGTTATTTCGTTACAGAAAGAGATTGCCAAAAAAAGTTAAAAAAATATGACAGCCAATAATAAAAATTCACCATGCCTGAAAATCAAAATTCCTCACCCTTAGCTTTGAATACATCTCGATTAGCATCAGATTCTTTTGCCAAATCAGAAATCTTAACAACTTCACTTAAGAGTATAAATTATGATTTGGGGTTTGGAAATAAGAGTTCTTCACTAGCACTAGAAAGTGAACCTGTGACTACGCCTGTTAAAACGTCAGCAAATCCCAATCCTAATCCTTACTTAACTAGTGCGGCGATTACTCCTGACTTTAACGGTGATGGCAAAACAGACAAAGTTTGGGTCAATTCTTCAACTGGTGAGATTATCATTCGGTTGATGGATGGCACAAAAGTTATCGAACAGGGTTCTTTGGGTCAATTTGACCTATCCGCCTATGATTACAAAATTGCTGACTTCAATGCTGATGGCAAAACCGACTTCTTATTACGCAATAAGACAACCGGTGAGAATAGCGTTGTCCTGATGGATGGCACCAAAGTTGGTAGTGCGGCTGCTCTAAGTAGCGTCGATCCAGCTTGGACTCCTCAGATTGGCGATTTTAACGGCGATCGCAAAACCGATATTTTCTGGCATAATGCAACCACCGGTGAGAACGCTATTTGGGAGATGGATGGTACAACAGTTCTGAATGCAACTGTTTTAGACACTACAGACGCAGCGTATACTCCTACCATTGTTGATTTCGACGGCAATGGCAAGAGTGACATCTTCTGGCGCAATCAAACAACTGGCGATAACGTCGCTTGGTTTATGGATGGTACGCAAAAGACTGACTTTGCTCTACAATCACAAGATGCCGCCTGGACTGCTAGCCTTGGTGATTTCAACGGCGACTATAAGACAGACATTCTGTGGAGAAACGCTCAAACTGGTGAGAACAAGGTTTGGACGATGAATGGTATCTTAGTCACCGAGGGTGCTTTGGGGACACTTGACTCATCCTGGACTTCTAAAATTGGCGATTTCAATGGGGATGGCAAGACTGACATATTCTGGCACAATGGCACAACTGGTGAGAACACCGCTTGGTTGATGGATGGCACAACAGTTGCAACTGAAGCTTTCTTACCAGCTAATAACGCGGCCTTGACACCATCTCTTGGCGACTTCAACGGCGATGGCAAGACTGACGTTTACTGGCGCGATCAGACAGCAGGTACAGACACCATCTGGACTATAGATGGAACAACGGCGGTTGATAATCCTATCGGCGACGCAGATAAGCTGACCGGAGAGTGGTATACATTCTAAAATAAGAATTCAGAATTCAGAAGATGGAGGCAGGAGTTATCATTCTCCCCCTGCTTCCTCTGCTTCTTTCCCAGTGCCCTTTATTCAAAACTTGTAACTCAAAACTTGAATCTCGCCATTCTCCGGCAAATCTTTAGGGCTAATGGAAATGCTATCTCCATTGCTACGCCGCACTTTCATACCTTGCATTAAGGTTAGAAAGTTATCTAGTGGTGAAAGATCGCATTTAGCAGCATCAGCAGCCTGTGTCCGGTAATGGGTTGGAATCACTAACTTGGGATTTAACACTTGAACAGCCTGCTTCGCTTCCTCAGCATTGTAGGCTTTTGCACTACCTCCCACAGGAATAAACGCCACATCGGGACGCCCCATCAAGATTTTTTGCTCAATGGAAATGGGTGCAGCAGCCCCACCTAAGTGTAGGATATTAATTCCGCCTTGCTTCCAACTCCAAGCAGTATTTGAGCCAAACTGCTTACCACCTTTGCGATCGTGGTCTATAGCAATTCCTTGGAACTTAATGCCTTTAAACTCATAAACTCCTGGTTCGTAGATCAGTTTTGCATTTCCCGGTAGTATGTCAACAGCACCCTCATCAAGCAGTTGGCTGCTAATCAGTACCAAATCTGCTGCAACTTTTGGTGGACGATACTTAGCAGTACAGCCGATCGTCCGAAATGGATTGACGAGAACTTTCGCACCACCACCAGTAAAAAGAAAGCAAGTATGACCCAACCACTGAACTGATAAACCGCTAGATTGTGCGTCAGCTTGAGGTTCAGAACCGAAGGTAGTAAACAAAGCTGTTACCAACCCCGCCCCAGCATAGCCCATCAACTGTCGTCGTTTCATTAATTATGCTCTTGACTGTAACTGTTCCAGAAAATTTCGCAATAACTGTTTCCCTGAAGCTGTCAGGACACTCTCTGGATGAAACTGGACGCCCTGAATGTGAGGATAGTTCCGGTGTCGCACTCCCATAATAGTGTTATCTTCAACCCAAGCGGTGATTTCTAACACATCTGGGCAAGTCTCACGTTCGATTACCAAACTATGATACCTGGTGGCGGTCAGAGGATTTTCTAATCCCCGGAAAACCCCCACTCCAGTGTGAGACACCTGAGAGGTTTTGCCATGCATCAACTCTGGAGCAGAAATTATTTTACCACCGAACACTTGACCAATGCTTTGATGTCCCAAACAGACACCCAAAATTGGTAACTCTTGTCCTAGCTGTTCAATCAATTCTAAAGAAATGCCGGCATCTTCCGGGCGACCAGGCCCAGGAGAAATAACTACGGCTTCCGGCTTTAATGCCCGAATCTCATCTATGGATATTTTGTCGTTACGAAAAACTTTAATATCATCTGCCACTGGAAACTCTGATGCCAATTCTCCCAGATACTGCACTAAGTTATATGTAAAACTATCGTAATTGTCGATAACTATAATCAAAGCTTATCACTCCTGGTTTTTACCACTTATCAGTTGCAAAAAGCATAGATAAGTATCTCATGCTATTTGTTCGTTAGGTGTAAAAATAACGCTGACGTGGACGCGTAAGTATGAAGCGGCTATTCTGCGGCCACTTCACAAAGATTACCAAGGAATCCTTTAGTCAGGATGCTTGGCACGTTGGTGTAGCCCGTTGTAGATATCGCATTACTTAAATTTTGAATATGTTTTCCAAAGGGGATTGGACAGAGTGCGATTTTCTTACCGAGTTACTTAGCGATGCTTGCGGTGGGCTAGTCCTACGCAAGTCACATCTATAAAGCCGATATAATCAACGTCACCAGAGGAGGGAGTAATAGGATACCAGCTACTAGCACTGCTACCAAAGCAGACACAAGCACTGCACCAGCCGCACAATCTTTAGCAATTTTTGCCAATTCATGGTATGTCTGCTTAACGGTTAAATCCACAAGGGATTCGATCGCTGTATTTAGTAACTCTAATGCTAAAACTAAACCACTAGTTATACCAATTACAGCTATTTCCACGGCTTGCAGATGCAAAAAAACACTTAAAGCGATAGCCATTGCACAAACACTTACGTGGATGCGAAAATTACGTTGAGTTTGAAAACTATAGCTGATTCCAGCCCAGGCATATTTAAAACTAATAAATAAATTAGAGGCTACTTTCCAGGAGAATTCCCGTTCGTTAGACACCAGTGTTTGTAACGAGGTAGGCGTTGGTGATGGAGAAATTTTTTGGGTCATAGACTTAAAAACACGAGAACAGAGTTGCTACAGTGGGAATATTCGCCGATCTTAATGGCAGAATTAACTTTGAGGCAATCTTTAAGCAATTTTCCACAGAAGTATTATAAAAGTATTACCTAAAATTAACATTAAGAGATACATCAGCTACTGCTATTCGATGTCAATAGCAATACCTATTGCATTCAGCAATCTCACTTGCTGTTCTAACATTCGCTCCAAACTTTTTTCATCAGGATGATCCCAGCCCAACAGATGCAATAAACCGTGAGCAGCTAACCAGGCTAGCTCGCTTAGTAGGCTATGTTCCTGTTGTTGAGCTTGGCGTTGTGCTGTATCTACAGACACAATAATGTCACCTAAGTATAATGGTACAGAGTCAAGCATTTCTTTGCTTTGAGGAAAATCTACTTCCAAAGCAGCAAAGGCTAAAACGTCTGTCGGCTTATTTTGCTGACGATATTGAGCATTGAGTTCTTGAATTTGCGAGTCATCTGTCAAACGCAGCCCAATTTCATAACTTGGCGCTGGCGGAATCTGAGGTTGAAGTATTTCCAACCAGTAATTAAACCAGTTTTCCCAAGTTTCAGGGGGAATTTGGGCATCAGTCTCGTCAATTTTTACAGATGTTGTCGGGGACAACTCATAAAAATACTCCTCCACATATAGTTCAACTCTCAGGGGCACACAGTCTCCTTGTCTGAGGTTTACAATTTGTCGTTAATGAGTGAGGTAAGCAAGACCAACAAGCAGAGCTAAAAGCCCTACAGCAGTCAATCCAAAATGCTTTAGCGAAGTTCCACCCTTCCGCACCATGTTTCGCATGGCGAGTTTGACGTAGCTAGGTTGAGGTTCTGTCGAAGGTGAGTTGCTCATAGTTATTTGTCTACAGACTCTTTTATAACTGTAACAGTTGGTCTGGGATAGAATTGCGATGTAATTGCGATCGCCCATATATTGCTAAGGCGTTTCTCAGGGAAACGCCTTAGCAATCGGGATGTTATGTAATGAGTGCCTTTATGCCAGAGTGTTTTCTACTAGTTTATTTTCTTGGCGCAGATAAGCTTGGATGAATGTATCAAGTTCGCCATTCATCACATCGCCAATCGCTGTAGTCTCCGTGTTTGTACGTAAATCCTTCACCATTTGGTAAGGGTGAAACACATAGTTACGGATTTGGTTGCCCCAAGAGGCTTCCACCATATCGCCACGAATTTCGGCAATTTCTTGGGCACGTTGCTCTTTAGCAATGACCAACAGCTTGGCTTTGAGGCGATTTAGGGCTTTTTCTTTATTTTGCAGCTGCGATCGCTCTTCTGTACAGCGCACAGCTAGACCTGTGGGTAGGTGAACAATCCGCACCGCAGTTTCTACTTTGTTGACATTTTGCCCACCTTTACCACCAGATCGAGTTGTGGTGATATCCAAATCTTTGTCTGGAATATCCAATTGCACAGAGTTATCAATCTGCGGCATCACTTCCACGCCTGCAAAACTGGTTTGTCGCTTGCCGTTAGCATTAAAAGGTGAAATCCGCACTAAGCGATGTGTACCCATTTCGGATCGCAAGTAACCATAGGCATAGCGACCAGTAATTTCCAGGGTTGCCGATTTAATTCCGGCTTCATCACCCTCCGACTCTTCAGCTAAAGTTACCTTATAACCGTGAGCTTCGCCCCAACGGATGTACATCCGCATCAGCATAAATGCCCAGTCTTGAGCATCTGTGCCACCAGCACCAGCAGTAATTGTCAGTACAGCACCTTCCGCATCATAGGGCCCAGAAAGTAGCTGTTGTAACTCCCACTGATCTAGGTCACGATTGAGTTTAGTGATGGTAGATTCTGCTTCTTGGAGTAGTGCCTCATCGGTTTCTAACTCCAACAATTCAACAACTGCCTTAGTATCTTCGAGATTAGCGTGCCAGCGATCATATTGCTGAAGATGAGCTTTCAGATCGTTAAGTTCTTGCAGCGTTTGTTGGGCCTGGGTTTGGTCATTCCAAAATTCTGGCTGTGCTGATATTTTTTCGAGGTCTTGAATTTTGGCTGTCAGTGCAGGTACGTCAAAGATAGTCCTGGGTTTTACCCAGGCGGCCAGACAACGTTTCGATTTCGCGTTTGAGTTCTAGGACATCCATAAATGCTTGCTGAATGATAGATAGAGCGCTTTGGATTGGAAAATTGCTCTTTTTATTTATGTTTCTTGATTTTAGCTGTAGTTGGGCAAATTTTTTCTGCATAACTTGTATAGGTTACAAAAGTTACTTGAAATTATCAAGCACTTTCTTATCCCCTGAAGTAGTGTGATTTAGCTGTTGCAGATAGGCTTTGATAAACAAGTCAATTTTACCGTCTAATACCTCTGTCGCAGCAGGTGTTTCTACATTGGTACGTAAATCTTTCACCTTGGTGTAAGGATGCAAGATATATTCCCGGATGAGCTTGCTAGATAGAGATTTTATCTGTTGGGGTTGAATTTCATCAAGCTGGATATTTTGGGCTAGTGCGTAGGCGTAGCCCGTCGTAGACATCGCAAACAGTTTACTCTTAAGAATAGCCAAGGCTTTCTCTTTGTTTTGCAGCTGACTACGCTCTTGGTTACAAGATACACTAATCCCAGTCGGAATGTGAACCATCTTGACCCACGTTTCTGTTCGGTTGACATTCCCCCGATGCCGATAAAAAGTAATTTCCAAATCCTTTTCTGGAATCTCAAAATCAACAGACTCATCTAAAATCGGGCTGACTTCTACACTAGCTAGGCAAGTACGCTGCTTGCTGTTCCTGCTAAAGGGAGAAACTGTTATTACGCGATGAGTTCCTTGTTCGGATTTCAGTCAGCCATAAGCATAACGCCCTGTAATTTCTAGGGTGAAATATTTAATCCCTCCTAAATCATCTGCTGACTCTTGTACTAGATATACTTTGTGGTTATGATTTACTGCCCAACAATGATATTGCCGCAATAACATTGCAGCCCAATCTTGAGCATCTATACTTCCAACCTCAGCCGTAATTGCCAAGAATGCCCCCTTTTGGTCGCAGGGATCGGACAGGAGTTGTTCTATTTCTACTGTTTCAAGTTCTTGCTGGAGTTGAGTAAGGTTGGTTTGCGCCTCTTGTAACAATTCCTCATCAGCAGATAATTCTAGTAGTTCTAGTGCAGCTTTGATATCTTCTAGAATGAAGTGCGATCGCTGATATTGTTTCTTTTTAGCGTTGAGGTATTCAATTTCTTGAAGTTTCTGATAGTAAGTGGCAGAATTATGCCAGAAAGTAGGTTCAGAAATCAATTGATTCAACTCTTGAATTTTTGCATTCAGTTCTGTCAGGTCAAAGACACTCCTCAGCCTTACCCAAGATATTAGACAACCTTTCTACTTCACGTTTGATGTTTAAGAGTTCTAGCATAGTTTTGCTCACTTGAGGCTGAACTTATCTAGATATTCTACTATTAAAACGACGAAAAAACCGTGGTTGCTAAAAATTTAACCACGGTTTTAACTTTATAAAACTTGACTTTTGTTAGTGTCTACAGACAATTAATCGCGGCCATTAATGGCAATTAGCAACCGCAAGATAAAGACAAACAAGTTGATGTAAGTAAGGTACATCGACAAAGCAGCAGGCAGATATTGGTCATCGCTGTAAGTGCGGGGCAAGATGTAGAAATCGACAACAGAAACCCCAACAAACAGGAATACTCCTAAACCGGAGATGGCAATTTCTAACCAATTTGGCGCGTAAACACCAAACATGGCAAAGCCGAATTGGGCAAGACACACAACCACCAAGGCCATAACGCCGAGATTGATGGTTTTCGTCAAAGCCATGCCATCTTGTTCAGAAAGATTTGAACCAATTTGACGGGCAGCAATAAAACAAATGCCACAACCAAGGGCAGCCAAACCAATACCTTGAATGCCAACACCTTTTTGTCCTAAAGCAACATACACCAGGCCACTGAGAGTATATCCAGACAAAAGGCTGTAGGTTGCCAACAGGGGTAGTGCAAGCCCCTTATTACCCTTTTGAGCAACATTTTGGGCAACAAAGAACAAAATTAACTCCAAAATCACCGCACCAATGAAGGTGGGAAAGAATATTTCACGGTTAGTACGGATAACTCCCAAACCGCCGTAGGTTCCTAATGCTGTTAGCACCAATCCACCACCGACGTAGGGGAGGGCGTTGGCAATCACGTTTGGGCCAACGAGGGCGTGAGATTTAGCCTCACGCATAGCTTCACGAAAATTACTGGTATTGCTCATATTGAAAAACTGTTTTTTAGGAAAACGTTGTGCTTATTCCTATTGTTACCAATCTTTGCGGTTAACAACCAACGATTTAATATTGTTGCCAAATCTGAAAGGTAGCTTCGTTGTTAAAAATTGGAATCGTCAGTCTCTGAGGATTCCACTGGATCTTTAGTAGTGATAGCATACTCTTTAGCCTTGATTGCAAAGGGAAAAGGCAAAGGCAAGGAAACGTCATTTGCAAAATAAGGCCAGCGACTTCTGAGAGAATGGACAAAATGGGCTAGCTTGTCGCCTTTGATTTCTGGGTGATGAATCAGGGCAATTTCTAAGATTCTGGCTTTTCCAGGTTGTCTGCTGCCATTGTCAAGGCGAGACTGATTTTTTTGTAATATTGTTGTGCCTCGTTCAGTATACAACGCCTTTCTAACGCTCAGGTAGAGCGATCGCTCCCCATCATCACATACATCCCGCCATCGGTAAACACCACTAGTTCGACTCCCAGGAGAATCTTTAACAATAGCAACTGGTACTTCACCAGTATCTGCAATTCGTAAGCGCACAACCCACAGACGATTGATTTGTTCTTGTGAAAGGTATTGTTTTAGTGCTTGCAGTGGGTCATTAGTAAGTAGATTTTGGTTTTGTAGCCAGTTCAGCATTTTGCGGGCATTTAGTGCCTCTGCCATGAACAGTACACGCGGGAGTTTATTATCAGTAAGTGGAGTATTTAAACACTCTTGTAAACATTCAGCAACAAACTTCTTGATTAGCCTTTGTTCTTTCGTTTGCTCTTTATGCTTTTGTTCATCATCAAGCTCTTCATTACTTTGATCATAAGAGTTAGAATCCCAGTCTTCATCAAGGAGATGCGCGAGTCCAACAGGATATGATATCCAGCCTTGTTCTTTAAATAAATCAGGAGTTGTTAATTCTACTTTAGCTGTTATTGGATTAACTCTGATCATCAAAACAACAGTTTTGGGGATGTTTTCGGCATTGGTTTTCCGGGTGCGGCGTAGGACATAAAAGTACGTTAACCAGACATCAGGATCAATGCCATCTTTTTTGGAATTAATTAAAGTAGTATCAGGTAAAATCCCAAATTGTCTTAGTAAGTCTGATACTGCTCGTTTTACTGGTTCCAAACCAGATTTCTTCAGTTTTTCTGCATCATTTTCGGTGGTTATTCGGTGAATGTGTTGATTGAGATAGCCTGCCTTCATTGCTCCAATTCGCCACGCCAACTTGGGATCAGCCTCAGATATACGAGGTTTCGGTCTAATTTCGATTAATGCCCCACTTAGTTCTTTAGTTTGGGGTAGGAACGCGGTAATTTGATTAATGCGCTCTACTAATAAATTAGGACGTTGCTGTTGATAAGTTTTCCTCACTTCAGAGGAATGTTTAATTTCCAGGTCTTGTGTAAGGTCGCCAACATGTTGAGTTTTAATATATAAAGAACCGTATAAACCTTGATAGATGTTTTCTACCTTTGTGGGTGATAAATACAGTAACTGGCAAATTTCAGCAATTAGTGCATCACGGCATTGTGGAGTTTCCCACAAAATTAGTATGGTACGAAGGAGATTTTCAGTTTCACGAAATACTGCTGGCGCTGCTAATTTTGGTCGCAGCATTGGGGTGTGTGAATGATTTGGATTGTCAGATTTATTGGCTTTTTTAGGTTTGGGAGATTGGTTATCTTCGTCAGCAAGGAGAGGAACAATTTTCTGTTGGGGTTTATCTAAAGGCCAGAAAATAAAAACGTTACCTGTTACCCTCTCAGCGTCACCAACTCTTTGAACAGGGAGATGTGCTTCAATAGCTTGATCTAAACTAGCCAAATCTTGTGGACTGACACCAGGGAAACAAGGTGGTTCTCCTAATTTAGAAGTGTAGGCGATCGCAGCTTGGATACCACTAGGAATTGTGTTGACACCTGACCAGTTGTGATTTGGGTTAGAAACGAAATTATTTGCGTCAGGAAGTTGAGAGTCATTGAGAGAAAGAAGATTGCTGATGGCTTGAGGCCACTTTACTTCCTTTCCATAACGGTTCATCATCAGTGGAATAAAGCAAAAGGGTTGGCGTTGTCCATCTAACCAGCGACGGTTATCACCAATATGAGCTTTCACACCTGGATAAGGTACATAATTCAAAGGTTTAGTCAGCCAACGTCGAATTGATAAATGATGATAAACAATAGGTTTTTCGCGCCAGGGAACTGTTTGCAAAACAAACTCAATGACAAATGAAATGTAAGCTGTTTCTGTTATTTCTTTTCCTGTTGTTACCGTAACTTGACTGGGAGGCCATGACATCAACTCAGCACCTTGAAGGCTGACCACTGGGTAAAATGTCAATTGATACTGCTCATCAACGCCAAAGGAAACTGTTGGTTTTTGGAGAAACTCCTTGGCAAGGTAATCTGGAATTGCTTGGTAAAGGTTGCTTGTTTCGACTTTGTTTTGAGGATGGAGTAACTCATAGGTTTGTGAATTTCCCCATTGCCAATCATCATTATTCAAATTTGCAAGCTGTGACTCAACATCCTCCAAGGAACTAAATTCTTCTATTAACCAATCTTTGATCAAATTACCTAAGTCAGAAAGTCCTGTGGTTTCTGTTGCTAATAACCAAGGTACATTGTCTTTTTGCCAGCCATTACGCAAAGTCTTGATAATTTTGGGAAAACTACCAACTACCAGGGGATCGAGGGAGTAAACTGGCACAGCCCGATAACTTTTACCTTGGAGTCTGGCACGCTGTTGAGCAAGGTTGTTGGCGACTTGTCGCCATGTAGTAGGAACATAGATTGCAGAGAGTTTGTATGTTGGATTCGTTGCAGTAAGTTCCCAAGCACCAGGAAGAATAATTTTAGTCATAGTTTAAATTTCTTTGTTTCATTTGTTGAAGTGCGTTCAAAAAAGCGCCATAAAGCGATCGCGCCAGAACATCCTCACCTTCTACATAGGGTTCCAGCACCTTGATGATGGCAACCAAAAGTGAAGTAACTTCGCTGTCTTGTTCGCCAATGGCTGAATTTGGGGCGAATTTTACATCTATAAAATGAACTACTGCTGGTACTCCACCACGCACCAAACGCCCGATGATTTGCCAGATACTCACTAACTGAGTCCAGCAAAGTACCGATCGCTCTCCTTGTGTTAATTGTTTAAAAGCCCACGCTGTGTAGTTCAAGTTGACCATTTCGGCGACAGCATTCTGATAGAAGATATCTGCAATCTGAGTTAGGGTTAGATTTCCCGATATTGATTGAGCTTCTTCGTAAAGTGTGGAGTCTTTTTCGTGCTTCATTCAGTGCCCAAGCATTGAGTTGCTGAACAGTAGATTGCCAGTTATCAGGTACTGGCATAGGTCTATTGAGGAATAACACTGCACCGAATGCAGCTTTGCCTTGAGCATTCAAGATGTTGTGACCCCGCTCTAGAGCCATCAAAGGAGCAACTACAATCTGGGTGGGTAAATGTTGTAAATTCCTAATTTCGCTTCGCAAAATACCATGAAGATGAGTAGGAGCATTGTCACGGCGGAGGGTGGCAATACCGTCATCGTTGATGTTTACGTCGAAGCGGTAGCGCGATTGTAAGATAGACGTGACCCATTCGGATTCATCGTAGCTACCCACGACAATCAAGATGCGATCGCGATCGCTCCACCATTCAGGTTGCTGTTGTTTTCGCTGTGCTAAATCCTGAAATACCCCATCTAGAAAATTATCTCCACCTCTTACTGAGTGGCACATAGCCTCAACCATTTCTTGGGCAGCAAGTTTGCGTCTTGCAGGTGGCAATCCTGATAAAGCAATATAGTTTGCTTGCGGATTCTGTTTGGGACTAAAGAAAAATTGACTCTCAGCTATACCTGCCTCGCCAGTTCTAGGTTGCAACAATACAGTGGGTTTTATATTAATGTGATAAGCTGGCGAACCTGGAGCGTAGCTAGTACCTGATATCAAAACAGTATGTGGGCCATCCCAATCGTCAACTGCAAACAGTTTTGGGAAATTTAACAGTAATGCACGACCTACACCTACATAGCGGAAATAGTCCAACTTGCCAGCTTTTTTAGCACTACGTTCTTGCTTATACAAAAAACCTAGAATATTTCCCACTGGCGATTCTGGTAAAACTGGGAGGAAGTCATCTGGTGGACGATGTAAAAGGTTTTGGCTTGAGTCGTGCAAGTTAATTACCCGGCCGAGGTCGCTCAGATTATCAACTATAAAACCCAGGCGGTTGTCGAGTATGGTGACTAAAATCGCAAACTGGAGATTTCGGGTTAGTTCCTCAAATTGAGTTTCATCTGGTAGGGAAAGATTATGGATTTCTATCCATCTTTTGCACCAAGGAGCAATTTCAGCTAAGGCTTGACGGTCATCTTCTGCAGTTAGTATTGTCAGCGCCAAACCTGAAAGTTCACCACCACGACGGGGATTGAGCGGATGTTGCAAAAATCCATCTAGTTGATCCATCATTTGTTTGCGGCGGCGACGTTGCTCTGTGGGAGCCAAGTCTGCTTCGATGATGCGTTTACGCCGTTCTTCCATGATTTGTTGGCGAGTTAGTTTCGGTTTCGCTGAGACAGTAATCTCAGGCGGATCAACCAAGTCACGGATAATCCGAGCAAATAGAGAACGACCTGTAAAAGGAAGTGGCCCCAACCACGCAATCAATTTTGAGTGAGTGAGGAGTAGGTGATAGATGCGGTTAGTTGCATTTTGGGTATGGTAATGTGCGCTTGTCCAAGCAACAAAGCGATCGCCTGCCATATCACCGCGATCCGAATTGTAAATCGTAGACTGATTAAGTCCGAGTTTATTTAAAAAAGAGTTTCCAGAACCATCGACTAAGACTTCATCCGGGGCAAACTCTTCGTCAAATTGAATCTGTACGCGATCGGCTTCGTCAACAAATAGATATTTACATTCTCGATAAACAGCCTCAGCAAAGGTCAAGTCTTGTTCAAATCCCTGGCGGGGTACACGAGTATGAATGAAACTAGCAGGGGTGAAAATCCATACTGAAGCTGTAGCAATATCGTGTTCTAAATGGTGACGTGGACATTTGTAATAAAAGGGACAAGTGTATTTTTCATCACTTTCCTGCCAGTCTTCATCATCAGAATCATCATTATCAGCTACAAGAACTTTTTGATAAAGCTTGTGACAAGGTTCATTGCCAAATTCCCACTTATCTTCTGATTGCACTAAAACTAAAAGTGGACAGACTGGGCTGAACCAACGCCAAGCTGGGTGCATTCCTCCTTTAGTAATTTCCTTACCCTCAGTTTTGAGAATAGGTTCGTAGACTTTTGCCAGTTGCTCTTGGCGTTTACTACCCAACACTGGTGCAGCAGGAATTCCTAATTTGTGGCAGAACAAAGAAGCTAGACGCACTGCTGTAGCAACATCATTCACCATTAACCCACAGCGATCTCCCTGTTTAGCGAAGAAGTAAATCATAATTTCCAACAAGGTAGACTTACCCACATTCAAAAGCCCGACAATGTGGATAAGACCCTCTAAAGTTAGCTGATTACCTTGCTGGAAATTATCTGATTCGGCATCGTATAGCTGGAAGAGGATATTTTCCAAGCGGTTATGATAATTTTCTTGTTGCCCAAACTGGGACAATTTATCGTCCATTTCTTGGGCAGCTAGTATTAATTCTTCACGGGTAACGCTACACTGTGGATTCTGCTTAGTCCGTGTGCGACCAAGGGTTACTACAGACAAAGGTGCTATATTAGCAACTTCCTTAGGAATATCAATAGGAACCTCAACTGGAGAGTTACCTTTTTGGGAAATTTTGGCATACCACCGCCCCTCATCTGCTAATTTGACTTTTCGTTGTCTATGCTGTGGAGTTTTTAATAAAGTTGGAAGATATATCTTCTCTAAACGAGTTGGGTAGGTACTGGATGGAATAGTTTGAGGAACATTCCTTGCCTCCTCAAGGCTGTAGATTCTAATAATTTCAGGTAAGTTGATGTACTCCTGAAGAACTCGCAGCCATTGTCTGCCTTTACGCTTAATCAAATAGAAACGAGCATTTTGTATAAGTTGCCAGTTGCGATCGCTTTGTAATTGTTCAACTAAAAAGCGATATCCTTTCAGCAAAGCTTCCACAGAAGTCGCAGGTTCTTCAGGTGCTACTTCCTTAAGTAAGGTTAATCCTAATTCCACATCAGCAATGAGTTGGGCAAGACGCTTAAGTTCTCGCTGTTGTACCTTAGTATCTGCGTTAACTAAACTAGATACTATATACTGTTGTAATTCATCCGAGTTGCGGAGTTTTTTACACAGATCCTTGCGCCAGCTAATGGTGTCACGCATTATTTTTTCTTCCCTAAAATTGCTTGAGCCTGAGTGATGATTTCGCTAAATAAGCGCAAGCGCACCCCTTCAAGTTCAGGTTCTAGTTGTTCGCGCACTACCTTTATCCGCAAATACTCTTCGCGTTCATCTGGAAAAACTACAAAAGTTTCCGTTGCATCACGCCGATACTGCACCTTTTGCAAACGTTCTTCATCCACGGATGCCCAATCTTTAAAATCAATTGCCCAGCGAACTTTACGCGGGAACTCTACGAGTAAGTCAAATTCATCGACAAAAGGCCAGAGAGTAACGCGCAAACCCAATTTTGTCAGTTCTTCTTGAAGTTGAATTTCCCAAATTCCTGGAAGCGTACCGTACAAATGCACGCCAGGGGTAACAGCTTTCCAGTCTGCTGCTTTTTCTTTAGAAATAGATGGCAATGATTGAAAGTTGCCGATTGCACAAAGTCTTTCACACCAAGGGTTACGGCAGGTATATGTACCATCAGGGCGTTGGCGTTGCACATACTTGCAGCGCGGACACAGATGATAGACGCTGCCCTCTGCCAACTTATCCATATCGACATAGATTTCTAACCGTGACAATAACTCGCGCAGTGGTCTGAGTTCGGGTAAACGTAGCTGTTGCCGATATTCTGAGTAATGAAGAGTAGGTTTAGGAATGATCAGTTGTCGAAAAGCGCGATAAGCATCTTCTAACTGATTTCCCCGACAGTATTCCAGTACATCTTTCAGTACTGACTCTTGTACCTGCGCCACCACATCATTACCCGAAACTTGCCATTCTGTAGCAAAATCGGAAACTACTCCGTCTTCTATAACGCTGACATCTGGTGAAAGATATTTAATCTCTTGGGCTGGTTTCCAGGAAGTAATTGATGTTTCCGCCCAATCAAAAAATTGAGGTAGGTTCTCTGGGGCTTGTTCTCCCCGTAGTAAGGAAGTTAAGTACATACGGGACATCCCAATGCGAAGGGCTTCTGGTACTTGACTTCGCTTTTCTAGCCCAAGTTTTTCCCACTGCACCACACCAGTAGCTAAATACCGCAGAGTGTCAGTTACAGATAGCTGTAAGGAAGGTTTTTCCGGTTCAGATGTGAAAAGGCGAAGACTACGGGCGCTGTGGTCATCCCATTCCACGTCTATACCGCGCATAGTTTGCAACCACTTCTGAACTGTTGCTTTCTGACGTGGTTGCATTCCTAGTTCTTGACACAATTCTTCTAGAGTTGGCCCTTGTTTATGGATGCTGAACCATTGCTGAAGTGTATCGAGAATTTTTTGTCGGTGTTTGGTGATTTTCATTGTTCACCCTCCTGTTTTGCAGAAGTGTGACACCTACCAAACTGGCATGTCAATCACCTGTTTCCATGTTTCCACTAAGTTTCCAAAGTTTCCATCTTACCAATATTGAATAGAAATATATCTCAACTAAGTACAAATCTCCATAAAAATGAGTCGGAATTCTGTTTTTTGTAGCTTAGGTTTTGTTCTTTCACCTAACTTTCAATTTGGATTTTCGACCTTTATTAATGACGGTGCGTACTAAAAGATAAAATTGCCCAGTCTCTTTTGCGATTAATTTAGTACGGATTCAGGTTGCTCTCAGTATGACAGATGGCTATTAGGTCAGTTATGCATTGTTCAGGATAAATAGCTAGTTTTTGTTGCAAAAGCTAAAGATTATGCGTCCTTCAAAAGTTATCTAAAAAACAAAAATAACCTGTAACAGTGATAGCAACAAAATCATGCGTACAAATACTGAATTGTGGAGTTTGACCCCTAACAAGTTCAGTGAAACGACGATGGCTTATTCTTCCCTGACTCAGCAAAATAATAACAGCTTAGAAGATAAATATACGCAGCTCCATTTTCTCAGGAATAGGAGTTACAACAAAGGTAATGTATATGGCAACAAGTGAGTCCTCTTTACGAACTGATGGTATAGAATTATTACACTTGTACCACCAGAATCCTTCTATTAAACTTCGTAATAAACTTGTACAGTTACACACTGGCTTAGTGCGGAAGATGGCTCATAAATTCAGTCATCAATGCAATGAACCTTATGAAGATTTAGAACAAATCGGTTATTTTGGTTTAATTAGGGCAATTGAGCGCTTCGACCCTAGCCAAGGATATGCTTTTAGTTCCTTTGCTGTGCCATATATTCGCGGTGAGATGCTGCACTTTTTGCGCGATCGCAGTACTCTATTAAAAATTCCCCGTCGTTGGCAAGAATTATACAATGAAGGACAAAAGATTCGCAAGGATTTATCAATCTCTTTAGGTCGCCCGCCCAAGGATGCTGAAATTGCCAGCCAACTTCGAGTATCTGTACAAGAGTGGCAAGAAACCAAATTAGCTGCTCAAAACCGGATGCCTTTGAGTTTAGATGCAACCGCAGTTAACTATGTTGATTGCCAAATAACCTTGGGTGAGGCACTTCCTTGTCCTCGTTCTCATGTACTTCTGCAACAAGAAGAAGAACGCCAACAACTCCAAGGCGCAATCAATATGTTGGAAGAAAAGCCCCGCATGGCAGTTGAAATGGTATTTTTGAAGGAACTTTCTCGCAAGGATGCAGCTAAGAACATTGGTACTAGTCCAATGACAGTAACCCGCTATCTGCAAAAGGGAATTCAAGATTTGATTTGCTATTTACAACCACAGGTAATGCCTACTGGGTCGTAGTCATAGCTAAGTCAAAAATCCAATGACAAATGACAAATTATCTAGATTTTAAATCAGCGATCGCACCTTTGGTCATAGCAGCAATAGCTTGATCTGTGGCTTTTGGCAAATGATAATATTTACCGCCTGCTGTTTGCGATAATTCTTTAGCAAAGCCAGTAGACACAAATTTACTTTCTGTATCAATTACTAATAATTGCATCCCCAAAGCACGAATTCTTGCAGCAATTTCTAATAATTCTCCTTTGATATCTGGCTTTTCTCCTGGTTCTAGCTGTTCACCCAAAGAACGCGCTAAGGGAATATTACCCCGTCCATCGGTGATTGCTACAAGGACAACTTGCCCAATATCTCCACTCATCTGAGCATTTAAGCCGACGCGCACAGCTTGAGTTAAACCATGCGCTAAGGGCGAACCCCCACCACAGGGCAACCTTTCCAAACGGTTACGCGCCAAAGCAATAGAACGTGTTGGAGGCAATAATACCTCTGCCTGTTCTCCCCGGAAGGGAATTAATGCTATTTGGTCGCGGTTTTGATAAGCTTCAGTCAACAGTTGCATCACCGCACCTTTAGCTGATTGCATTCGATTCAGTGCCATTGAGCCAGAAGCATCTACCACAAATACTACCAACGCCCCAGCTTTACGTACTAGGCGTTTCGAGCGAATATCAGCCTGCTCGACAATAACTTTTCTTTCTGGGTGTCTTTCTCTTCGTGATTTTTGATAAGGAGCCGCAGCTCTCAAGGTGGCATCTACTGCAATGCGTCGCGCTTTTCCCTTGGGTAACATTGGTTTAATATAGCGTCCCCTGTCATCAGAAAAGATGACACTGCGACTACCAGATTTACCTTGCCGCTTCGCTGTTTGAGTAAAGTAAAGCACGCTGTCATCAAGAATTACCCCTTCTGGATCGAAGATAAACTCTTCCGGGATACTGGGCGGTTCTTGCTCTTGATTTTCTTCCTGTTCTTCTTGTTCTTCTTGTTCCTCTTCTGATTCGTCTTGGGGTTCTTCTTGATTTTGTGGCGGCGGCGGCGGAGGTGGTGCTTGATCTGGTGGTGGTGTCTGCACAACTGTGGCGCGTGGTACAATTACCAGTTCCACCGCACGGCGCAAATCTTCGGCATTAACTGTTGTTCGTCCCTCTAAAGCTGCGGCGGCCTTGGCAACCCGCGTGGCGAATAACTCGGCGCGATGTCCTTGAACTCCGCCGCGAATAGCCTCATCTACTAAGTAGGCAATTTGTTCGTGGGTGATGATTACTTCTTTTAGCCATTCCCGCGCCAAGATGATTTGGGTTTTAAGCGAGTCTAAATCTTCGTTGTACTGTTGGAGAAAGTCTTGGGGAGATTTAGAATAAGCGATCGCTTGATCGACTGCTTCGACTCTTTGATCTAAGCCGAGTACACCATCAGCAGAGAGTGCGATCGCAATTCTATCTAATAAATGCTCCCGTAATCCGCCTTCTTCTGGATTATAGGTGGCAATAAATAGGGATTTGCATGGATGCTGAAAACTAATTCCTTCCCGTTCAATTTGGTTGCGTCCCTCAGATAATACTGTTAAAAGCTGATTTGATATTTGGTCATCTAATAAATTAATTTCGTCTACGTACAGTACACCCCGGTTTGCTGTAGCGAGTAATCCCGGCTGAAAAATAGTATCACCTTGTTTTACCGACTTTTCAACATCTACTGAACCTAATAGTCGGTCTTCTGTAATACCTAGAGGAATTTGCAAAAAAGGCGCGGGGATAATTTCGACAGGCACATCTTGAATGTCTTTGTCTGCGTACTCCGCCAATAGTTGATCGTCCCATTCTTCTGGATAGTTGGGGTCACAATTACTGATTGAGCCTTTGACAACTTCAATCGGCGGTAGTAGAGCGTGGATAGCACGAGCCATTACAGATTTTGCCGTACCGCGACGACCTGCGATTGCCACTCCTCCCAAACCAGGATCGACAGCTGCTAACAGCAAGGCTAATTTAATTGCTTCTTGACCGACTACGGCTGTTAAGGGAAAAGCAGCGATCGTGGAATTAATAGTAGGCGCAGGCATTGTTTTTTCAATAGCGAGTCTCGGCCTTTAGCATACCAATTTCTGACACATTTAGAATAAGTATTATGGCAATGAGATCAAAGGTAAGGTTATGAGTATTGCTCAGGCTAAACGCTTCACACTGGATGAATACCACAAGCTTGGAGAATTGGGCTTTTTCCATGAAGATGACCATATTGAATTAATTAATGGGGAAATTATTGAAATGGCATCCAAAGGTAAAGCCCATGAAACTTGTTTAAGAAAACTCTTGAAGGAACTCCCCAAAATACTGGGAGACAAGGCTACTTTGCAATCACAAGCGCCGATTACTTTGCCACCTAACAGTGAACCTGAGCCTGATTTTGCGATTGTTCAAAACCGTACTGATGATTATCTATCGGCTCATCCTAAAGCAGCTGATGTGTTATTGGTGATGGAAGTTTCCGATTCTTCTTTAGCTTATGACCAAGATGTGAAAATCCCCCTCTATGCTAAAGCCGATATTACTAATTATTGGATATTCAATTTATTTGATAATTATTTGGAAGCTTATAGTGAACCATATCAGGATAATCAAGGCAGATATGGTTATTCAAATAAGCGAATTTTCTTATCAAATGAGATAATAACTTTTCCTTGCTTCCCTGATTTATCTCTTGATTTAGCTAAGGTGTTTTCGCCAAAGCTTAATTTTTAAACTTTGTTATAGGATTCAGTCATAAGACAAAGGAGTAAGTTTTATGGCTTATAGTGATTTTAAACTTATTGAAGTTATTGATTCTTTTGGGTTAGTAATCCACGAGTCATCTGGGCTATTCGCAAATGTGCAGGAGCAAGAATGTAGCGATTTATTATCTACTCTTCTTAAGGAAAATGTTGATTTAGCAGTAGCGATCAGTTCGGAAAAAGCTCGAAGCGAAATGATAATTAGTCCAATTTTATTAGAAATTAGACGCAAGTTTAATTATGAAATAAGCTTTTTTTCGGGAGTTGATTTTACTGTTGATAGCCAGCGAGGATTAAACGGCTTTTGTGATTTTATTTTGAGTCTTTCTTCAGAGCAGTTGCTTGTACGTAGTCCGGTGATTGTCTTAGTAGAAAGTAAAAATGAGAATTTGAGGTCTGGTTTAGCGCAATGTATTGCCGAAATGGTAGCGGCTCAGTTATTTAATGAGAGAGGTGGAAATCAAATAAAAGCTGTATATGGTGCTGTTACTATCGGTACTATCTGGCAATTTCTCAAGCTTGAAGGTAATGTAGTTTCGATTGATTTGAGTGAATATTATATTAAGGATATTAAGAAAATTTTAGGTATTTTGTATGGTGCGATCGCTCAAAGTCAGTTGTAAATTATTTAACTAGGTTGGTGTAAATATTTATCGTTGATATGAGGCAGAAAGCAGGAGGTAGAAGGGAAGAGGGTTTGAGTCTATTTGATTTTTCTTAACATAGTTTCGTTTTTCCACATCGTTCTACTTATTAACTCGAATATTATTTACACAACCGTTTCATTACCCTGAAAACTCAAAACCCTGAATAATAAAGCTACATGAACTAAGTCCGCCTTTGCAAAACAAATACCAGAAAATCATTTGTAATATCAAATACCTCAATGGCTATTAGTAATCGCAACCGAATCGAAAGTGCTCTAATTTCTTTAAATCAAGGTCTATATCCTTATTTTGAACAGGAAATGCGAAAAGTTCATGGTGAGCGCTGGCTGAAAATAGCGACATCTAGTCTATCCGATAACCAAAGTTTAAAGCGCAATCCAGAAGATATTCTGCGTGATGATATTTCTGAGTTACTAAAAGTAATAATTGGACAGTGGAATCAGGTTTTTAAAAGAAAACTGGGTCATGGTGAACGTGCCTTAGTTAGCGAACTCATTGAAGTTCGTAATAAATGGGCGCATGAAATGAATGGAAAGCGTTTCTCTACTGATGATACCTATCGCGCACTTGATAGTATTGTTCGACTTCTTAAAGCTATTTCAGCATCAGAAGCAGATATTGTAGAAAAGCACAAGCAAGAAGTTCTGCGAATGCTTTCTCCAAAGCAAGCTGAAGAAGCACGTATAAGAGAAAACTTGGATGAACTACTAAAACAATTGCCCTTTCAAGATGCATCTCTCTTGCTCCGCGCACTCACTCATACATCCTATATGCATGAAAACCCTAATTCAGGTGAAGATAATGAACGACTGGAGTTTTTGGGTGATGCGTTACTAAATTTCCTGAGTGGCGAGTATCTATATCGTCGTTATCCAGACAGAAAAGAGGGCGAATTAACACCTTTACGTTCTCGGTTAGTAGATAAACCACAGTTAGCAAAGTTTGCAGTTAGTTTAGACTTGGGCCGATGGATACGGCTAGGTAGAGGTGCAGCAAAAGATGGAGGACGAACACAATCTAGGTTGCTCAGTAATACTTTTGAAGCCATTATTGGTGCTTATTTTCTAGATTCTGGAGTTGATTCAGTCCGCGATTTTGTAGAACCATTGTTTGATTTAGCAATAGTTGAAAACTCGCCGATTTCTCATAAATCTGATAGCGACTACAAGAATTTTGTAGACTCCAAAAATCGTTTTCAGGAATGGGTGCAGCGCAACATTACTCCAACTCCTCCAAAATATTTCACAGAACAAATAGGAGGTTCTTCTCACGCACCGGAATTTATAGCAAAAGTATTGGTGGATGGAAAAATTTACGGCGAAGGGAAGGGACGTAATAAAAGAGATGCAGAAAAAGTTGCTGCTGAAGATGCGTTAGCTAAGTTGAAAAAACAAGGTTTGTTATAGAGTTTATGGGTTCATAAATTTTGAAAATTTTAAAATTAGAAGTTTTCTAACACTGAAAAACCACAAAAAAATGAGGATGGCGTATACCATCCTCATTTTATTTTTTGTTACTTTACTCATTTCCAGATGGTATCTAGAAAAGAGTTAACTACTACAGTTGCGGTACGTACTGCTGTTTCTCAGGTACTTCAGCGTACTCAGCCACAATCTGGCGGAATTCTTCGCCGTCAATTGTTTCTTTTTCGATGAGCAAATCTACTAAGCGATCGGTGACAGTGCGATGATCGCGGATGATCTTCTTAGCATTGTCGTAGCACTGCTCAACAATTTCCCTGACTTGTCCATCAATGCGGGAAGCGATGGATTCAGAATACTCAGATCGGGTTGTCCAGTCACGACCCAAGAAAACTTCTCCCTGCTGGCTTTCTAACGACAGTGGCCCTAAATCGGACATCCCGAAACGAGTCACCATTTGTCGGGCCATTCCTGATAACTGCTGCAAGTCTCCACCTGCGCCAGTTGTAACTTCCGCAGCTCCAAAAATTACCTCTTCGGCGGCGCGACCACCCAAAGCACCAGTAATTCTCGCTTTCAACTGAGAACGGGAAATTAACCCCTGTTCTTCGTTGGGCGTAAACCAAGTTAAACCCTGTGCTTGTCCCCGTGGGATTAAGGTAACTTTCTGCACTGGGTCATGGTCTTTTAACAAAGTCCCAACTAAGGCATGTCCAATTTCGTGGTAGGCAATTAAGCGCTTGCTCTTGCTGTCCACCAAGGGAGTACCTTCCATCCCAGCGACTACCCGATCCACTGCATCATCAATTTCGCGGAGGGTAATGGCTTCTTTGCGTCTTCTCGCTGTGAGAATTGCTGCTTCGTTGAGCAAGTTAGCTAAGTCAGCACCAGTAAATCCAGGAGTGCGGCGAGCGATCGCATCCAAAGATACACTAGGGTCTAATTTCTTATTCCGCGCATGGACTTGCAAGATTTCCAAACGCCCTTTGATATCGGGTGCATCGACTGTTACTTGGCGGTCAAAACGACCGGGACGCAACAAAGCTGAGTCTAGTACGTCGGGACGGTTGGTGGCAGCAATAATAATGATACCTGTGTTACCTTCAAACCCGTCCATTTCGGTGAGCAACTGGTTGAGGGTTTGCTCTCTCTCGTCGTTACCGCCACCGATACCAGCGCCCCGTTGCCGTCCTACAGCGTCGATTTCATCGATGAAGATAATACAGGGGGCATTGTCTTTAGCTTTCTTGAACAAATCGCGGACGCGGGATGCACCTACACCAACGAACATTTCCACAAATTCCGAACCGGAAATACTGAAGAAAGGTACGCCTGCTTCGCCTGCGATCGCTTTTGCTAGGAGAGTTTTACCAGTTCCAGGAGGCCCAACTAACAACACTCCCTTAGGAATCCTTGCACCCACAGCCGTAAATCTTTCTGGCTGCTTAAGGAAGGTGACAACTTCTTGTAGTTCTTCTTTAGCTTCTTCGATTCCGGCTACGTCGTCAAATTTGACCCCGGTTTTGGCCTCCATTTGAAAGCGGGCGCGAGATTTGCCGAAGTTCATTGCTTGACCTGGCCCGCCGGGGAGGTTGCTAGAACGCCGGAACAAAAAGAACAGCCCGGTAATCAATAAAACTGGAAACACGAGATTGCCCAATAATCCCCAAATTGCGCCGTCATTCCGCATGGGGTGAGCATCGAAACTAATGGCTTTTTCTTTGAGCTTGCTAATTAACTCAGGAGCGTTAACAGGCAAATCCACACGCCACCTTTGGACACGATTTTCGATGTCTGGATCGCGGGCTTCTATAATTGCTGTCCTACCGCCTTCGTACAGATCCACGCTGGTGACGCGATCGCCATTCAAGTATTCTAAAAAGCGACCATAAGTCATGCGAGTATTGGCTGCATTCTTACTCATGTCGGCAGGAGCGCTTGCAAAAGCCCCTTGCCAGAAGAAAAAGCCAATTACCAAAGCTGGTAACGTCCAGAGTGCTACGACTTTCCAAGAGAATTTCATGTTAATTTGCCTCTAGATGCCTATACAAATCATCAGCCCTAGTAACAGAATGTTCATTACTCTGTCACTTTAAGCCGTTAAACGGATGTTTATAAATCCATTTTGTTTAATTTGACCTCTTATATGCACTGTCATAAGGCAATTAGAGCATTATGGCGATGCCAACAAGAATCTTAATCAAAGTTAACTTAATTTTAATACAATATCGCACGATAAAAGGGAGTGCAACGGGATGCTCCCGCCACGGAGAATTTTTTCAGAATGCTCCTCGTGTCGTTCAAGCCTCTCTCAATCATCATTGTGGGAGATGAGAGATATGAGGAAAATAACCAATGCCCCATGCCCACTTGCCCTGAGCGTATCGCTAAAGCGAAAGCTCCGCTAACGCGTAGCGTCTCGCAGAGAAGGGATGCCCCCTTCCCTACTTAACTTCTGTAATTTTTAGAGTGTAAGGAAGATACTTGCCTTTTTCGTAGGAACCAACCCAAAGTTGGTAAGTTCCAGGTAGCCATTCACCAACAATGCCAGCATTTTTACCATCAAAATCGTCATTGCACCAAGTACCACCGGGCCCCTTGATAATCATGGTGGTGTCTTCAGGGCTTTGCACTTGCAACTTTAGGTAGTCAAATTTACTTGTTAACACTAATGTATGGTCTGGTGTTTCATCAACAAATCCCGTACAAGGGCCAGTGGCTGTTTCGCTTCTCCCACCTACTTGACTTCCAGATATTGAACCACCACTCATCCCGCGAACTGTCAGGGGATCTGGCGAAAACTGAGGGCTAATGGTGACATCTCCAAATATTGTTGGCGCTTCTTGAGCATCAGTCACAACATTAACTGTCGATGTGATCAAGAGCGTAACTATCATCAACGATAATCTCATCCCTCTATTGAACGCTTTTGTCGGCATTTTAATTACGTTTGCTTCTAAGTGTTTTTGAAGACATTAATTTTACACACCAAGTTCCCAACATGAGGAGAATTGACTACCTATTTTAGATTTAGAATTGGGGATAATTCATTAGTAATTAGTTAATGATTTCTTGTTCTTATAGTTGCTCTACCTAATGGATAGGGGCGCATAAATATACGCCCCTAAAATCTGAAATATTTCTAAATCTGGAAGTAATCGCTACTTAGCTTCCGTTATAGCCCGACTCAAGCGCGGTTTATCTAAACCAATCTGATTTAGTAGTAACCAAGATTGGATTAAATCAGGGCCATGAACATCTCCAGTTAAAGCTGCTCGGAGCGATCGCATTACTAAGCCTTTTTTGACTTTTTGCTCTTTCACCACTTGTTTAATAATGTCCTGTGCGGCGGCTTCCGAGAGTTGCGGCTGATTTTCTAAAGCTGTGACAATCGCTTCAAGAACAGCAGTAGAACCTTCTTGCTTCAGTTGCGTACTGCCTTCCTCGCTAAATTCAACTGTATCGCTAAAAAATAGTTGGCTTTGAGCTACTGCATCCACTAAACGAGTCAAACTCTGACTAATTAAAGTTACTAACTGTTCTAACCAGGCGCGATCGCGTCCACCATCAAATTTATACCCAGCCGCTTCCCAAAAGGGGATGAGTAAATCTGTAAGTTTATCTACTGGCGTTTTGTGGATATACTGACTGTTCAACCAATCCAGCTTGTCCCAGTCAAACTTTGCGCCTGCTTTATTGACGCGCTCAAAGCCAAACTCTTTAGCTGCTGCTTCTAAGGTAAATATTTCTTGCGTTGAGTCCGGTGGCGACCAACCCAGCAATGTCATATAATTTACCAAGCCTTCAGCAGTAAAGCCCATTTTCTGAAAGTCAGAAATGGAAGTTACGCCATCTCGCTTAGAAAGCTTGCGCCCTTCCATGTTTAAAATCAAGGGTGTGTGGGAAAACTCTGGAATTTTTGCACCCATTGCTTCATACAGCAGAATTTGCTTGGCAGTGTTGGCGATGTGGTCTTCTCCCCGAATGACATGGGTGATTTGCATATCAATGTCATCAACTACAACGACAAAGTTGTATAAAGGTTGACCGCTCCCCTCTTCTGAGGCGCGGGCGATGACCATATCACCACCTAAATCGCTACCTCGCCAAGACATTTTTCCCCTTACTAAGTCATTCCAGACAATTTCTCGCCCATCTTCGATTTTGAAGCGAATCACAGAGGAGCGACCTTCGGCTTCATAAGCGGCGCGTTGTTCTGGAGTAAGGTTGCGGTGACGGTTATCATACCGAGGCGCTTCACCTCTAGCTTTTTGGGCTTCTCTGAGTTCCTCTAGTTCTTCGCTAGTCGTGTAGCAACGATAGGCTAATCCTTGATCTAGCAGTTTTTGTACTGCTTCTTTATAAAGATCCAGGCGTTGGGATTGGAAAAATGGCCCTTCATCCCAGTTAAGTCCTAGCCAGCGCAGTCCTTCAAGAATATTGTCGGTGTATTCAGGACGCGATCGCTCTATGTCTGTGTCTTCTATTCGCAGGAGAAATTTCCCGCCGTGGTGACGGGCAAATAGCCAGTTAAATACAGCCGTTCTAGCTGTACCAATATGTAAATTTCCGGTTGGACTCGGCGCAATACGGACTCTAACAGTCACAGTTAATTCTCTCTTTCGCAAAGCATGATAAATGTAGCTTATATTCAAATCTTGAATTCTGAGTCAATGCCTTTGGGGAATTCAAAATCAAAAATCACCGAAGTTCGTTCAGTGATTTACTACTCATAAACTAAAAACGGGACTGACGGGGCTCGAACCCGCAACTTCCGCCGTGACAGGGCGGTGCTCTAACCAATTGAACTACAGTCCCTTGTTTGGCAACTTTGCTATTATCACTATTTTTTTTCTACTTGTCAAGCGTTTTGGAATCGGGAATTAGAAATTATTTTTTTGTTGTCTCTCCAAGGTGCGAATTTTTCGTTAAAACCTTGATAATACAACCTGTGGCTCGGATTCCAAATGCTGCAATATTCGGGATTGCATTTGTTTATACTGTTGCTTTAATAGCTGTCTGCTCAACTGGGGTTGAGAAGCGGGTGGTAGAATGTGACTCTGTTGCACCCAGGTTTTCAACATTTGCCGCTGAGTTGGTTCAATGCGACTGCTAAGAACGTTGGTACAGGAATGTGGTGCTTCTAGAGTGAAGAAAATCAAAGGATAGTGTTCATTTTCTGCCAGGGAACTTACCATCTTAAGATTTTGGGGATTTTGCATATCTAAGTAGCAGGGTAGCCACTTAGGAGGTAATTGCCGATTGTAGAGTAGAGTCACCCACAACAGCATTGGGTGAGGGGAAGTTATGAAGATAAATCGGTTGTAACGGGTAGAAATCGCATAATTTTTGATTTCTTGTTTAGACAACATCAACCATAATGCTGTCATAGATCCTTGTGCGGTGTCTACAAGCTGGGGAAAAACAATTTCTTGAATTGGTTTCTTGTCAGGCCACAAAAGTTTTTGACAGCTTTGTTCTACTGCGATTGGTAGTCCAGAATTTAAGGGACTGCTAAGGATGGAACTAGAGGCTAAAATTGTCGGTATTTTGGGATAATTTGGCTGTTCTAAACTATTTAAAACTTGCAAAATTTGAGCGATATTTTGGGGGCGGTCGCTGGCTTTTTTGGCAATACAAGACATGATTAAATCATTTAGTTTTTGAGGAATTTTAACAGTCGGTTTAACCTCTGCGATTGTTTTTGGCAGTTCAAAGTGATGTGCCTTATACCAAGCACCAAAGTAATCAGTTTCTGGTTGCCAAGGTTTTTTGCCTGTAAGCATCTCAAACATCATTACACCCAGGCTATAAATATCAGAGCGGCTATCTAATTTTTCACCATCTAGTTGTTCTGGAGAACAATAGGGTAATGTGCCATTAAATCCCCTACTTGTACTAGCTGTTGATGCATAGTTTAAAAATCTAGCAATACCAAAATCGAGAATTTTAACTAACTGACCTAGTATCGGATCGGGAATAACTAATATATTGGCAGGCTTGATATCTCTATGAACCAACGGACAAATTTTGCCATCAATATTAATACCTTGATGGGCGCATTGTAATCCTAAACAAATCTGCCGAGAGAGAGTCAAAAATATATGTAGGGGTAATGGAATTAAATCTTTTAAACTCTTGCCACATAGATATTCCATGACGTAGTATGGTTTTCCTTTCTCATTTACACCATAATCATACGCTCGCACTATATGTATACTCTTTTGACTCAAAGCTGCACTCATTAAAGCTTCACGAGCAAAGTCTTGTTGCATCTTGTGATCGACAACAGTTTTAGTCAAAAATTTGACAGCAACTGGTATGCCTCCTAACAAAGTATCATTTGCTAAAAAAACTTCGCCCATACCACCGCTACCAATTAATTGCTTAAGTTGATACCGATTGGCAAGCAAGCCCGTACTACTTGAAGATGTAAATGGGCTTTGATTCACTTTGTTCACCTCTGCTGTTGAGTCTATTTAAACTTAGGAATACACACATTAGAATATCATTAGATAATTGTAGCAATAATTTTAATACCGGACTTTCAAGGACGTGATAAAAGTTTCAAAAAAATCTCAAAAAATTTAACCATCCAATTTTTTAAACCTTCTTTTTCAGCTTTTTGATGTGCAGCTAAGTTTCGTAAAATGTCTAACTTCAGCTTTTCGTACTCTGTTTTCAGAATGCTTTTGGCTTGATTAGGCAAAATTAATTCATTTGACTGTTGGCTCATATCTAACCAATCTACAAGTTGCTGGCGCTGGTTAGCTGTGAGGTTTAAAGTGGTGACATGAGAGCAATGGGTTGGATCTTCTAGGGGAAAAAATAGTAGATGATAGTAACCTACTTCTGCTAAACTACGTGCTATATTTTGCCCTTTATTATCTTTCAAATCTAGAAAATAAGGTAGCCATTTCGTCAAAGAAGGTTGGGTATCGTATAGTACCGTTATCCACAATAGCATCGGATATATATTCATTTTACTTATAAATTCAGTACCATGTATTTTATCCAAAAAATTTGTAATATCTTGTTTGGGCAACATTGCCCAAAAAGTGGGTATAGGTCTTTGAATAGTATGTAGTAAATGGGGAAATCCAATTGGCGCAATTGGTTTATTTTTAGGCCATGTTTTCTGCAAACACTCTTTCTCTGATAAGAGAGTTGCGGGTACTAATTGAACGGGAAATGACAGTTTAATAATCTCACTACTATTGCTAGGGATAGTATTATTAAGCTGAACATTTACTTTTTCTAAATCTTCTAATATTTGGTTTATATTTTGAGGGCGATCGCTTATTTCCTTCGCTAAACAACTCATCAATATTTTTTCTAATATTTGCGGAATTTTGACTTGCGGATTTACTTCTTCAACTGTAGGTGGCATTTGAAAGCGATGGGCTTGATACCAAGTACCAAAGGAGTTACTTTTTGTCTGAAATGGATGCTTTCCTGTCAGCATTTCAAACATTAATACTCCCAAACTATAAATATCAGAGCGCACATCTAGCAGTTTGCGTCCTTCCATGTGTTCTGGAGAACAATAAGGTAAACTACCAATAAAAGAATCTGTGAGAGTCATCCCACTTCGCTCGGTTAGAAATTTGGCAATACCAAAATCGAGTATTTTGACATTTTCTCTTTGTTGACTATCTTCAGTAATAAATATATTCTCTGGTTTAATATCTCTATGAACAATAGGATAAATCTCTCCTTTAAGACTAATACCTTGGTGGGCACATTGTAAGCCTAAACAAATTTGATTACAAATTTCTAAAAACTTTGAGATTGTTAATGGCTGAATTTTAATAATTTGTTTAAGGTTTTTCCCTTGAAGGTATTCCATTACATAAAAGGGAGTTTTATCCTCAGTAACGCCATAACTTAAAATCCGAACAATATGTTTACTTTTGCGGCCTAATTGAGCGCCAATAAAAATCTCTCTAGCAAAACGTTGAGACATTTGTTGGTTTGCTAAACTAAGTGATAAGATTTTGATTGCGATCGGCATACCGCCTTTAGCAGTATCTTCTGCTAAATAAACTCTACCCATCCCCCCTTTGCCAATCAAATCTCTGATTAAATAGCGATTGTTTAAAAATTGTCCAATGTAATTGTCTAATTCTGCTTTTTGCCCTACCATACCCTCAATTTTATTTTCTGGCATAAAAATCATTTATGAACAATATTATTGGCAGAATACTTTAATAAGTCTAACTAATTATTAAATTTAAATCTAAAAAATATCCGATTTTTGAGAAAATTAACTATATCCTGTAAATATGCTTAAGCTCTCTGAAAAAGATCCTAAACATTATGTAACATATTTATTAAGGATTACGGTTGAGAAATTACACGTAAACTACTAATAGGGGAAATAAAGTTGCCTAGTAGATTACGTAAATACCCCGGAATAATTATAAATAAGTAAGTAACAGTAAAGACGCAATGTCTACGATGTGCTAGGTCTACCCGCCTTTACGTCTGTACAGTTAAAAGTTAATATTCGGAAGTAAACGGCGTAACAATCTAATTAGTGGAGTTTCAATTTTAATTTTAAAGGCTAATATCTGAGTACGTTGCAGGGAGTTAAAATTGTTATCACTGATGAGAATTAATGATTGCTGCCCATTGGGTAATTTAGGGCCAAGAGTTAAGCCTTCAATATTATCTAGCAATACATCTAGTTTTCTCAAATCTAACAGCAGTTTTTTCTGAACTGGTTTAATATTTTTGGAGTCAACTGCTAAAAGGCTGTTAATATTATGAATATCATCGGCTCCTTCTAAAGAAACCTGAAACAGGGAAACAGCAAATCCTAAACCAGTAAAAGATCGTTCTAAACTTAGGAAGTGTCCTTGATTATCGAGAGCAAGTAAATCTGGTAATCCACTAGCGAATTTACCAATCAAATTCAAAAATGGTGCAACTGGTTCAGTTTGGTAAAGAAATTCCTTTTCTGGCTGATTGTTGAGCAAGTTGTATTGCAAAATGCGGCAAGGACTACCGATGTTAGGTTTAGCTGCGACACCATCTTGAATTAGAGCATTTTCGGTGGCTGTGAATAGATGTTTTTTATCAGGTGTGATGGTGAGGCTTTCAAAAGCCAAATTGTTGCGAATTCCTTGTTGACTAGTTCTATCTGGCAAAAATTTTTTTGGGATGGGTAGTGTGACGATTTCTTTGCCAGAAGATAGTGAGAATTCTTTAATAAAAGGATTGATTAATTTTGCAGCATCGCCTTCAGAAGAAATAAACACACTTTCTTTATTAGTTAAGGCAATACCTTCTGTATCAGTTTCACCAGGGCGAAATGTTTGACCATTTTCATTTAATAATGTGGTCATGCTGACTGGAATAATTCCAGATTTTTGTAGTAAACCTTTGCTCAAATCGATTTTTAATGTGTAGAAACGAGCGGCAGCTTTTTGTCCCCGGTCATCTGAAATAGCGTAATAAAGGTTATTTTTGGCATTATATGTAATTCCAGATAAACCTCCTACTTCAGTTTTTTGGAAAATTAAACCTTTCGGTAAGGTGGCTTCCCCGATAAATTCTATACTACTAACTTCAACACCATTTGATAGTAAGTTTGTGAATAGGATACTAATAATTAGAATCGGGATAAAAAAGTAAATAATTCGTGGAAATACAAATAATTTTTTAATTAACTTCATGGAAAACTATAAATTTTGAAAATCATAAACAAGATAGTACTGAGTGCTGAGTAATCAGTACTCAACATTCATTAAGCAAGTCGCAAACCATATTGATCTTGAAAAAAGTTGACAAGCCAATCTTTCACTTTATGGGTGGCGCGGCAATCATCTTCGTTGTAGCGTTGGATAATTTCTAGTAAGGTGCGATCGCCTGTCTCTAACCATTGATCGTACCAGTAAATGCACTTAGCACCACTAGCTTCTTTATCACGCCACTCAAATCCTATCCAACGAGCGATCGCTTTCAAGGCATAGCTTTCTACAGGCAATGCTACACTTTGGGTTAATTGTTCATACACATCGACAAACCGATTCAGTACAGGACGCACTAAGGAGTGTGGAGTACCGTAAAGTTTTGCCAACCGTTTGACTGTATCAAACTCGTAGACACAAAAATGATAAATTGGCGCTTCGGGATATTGCCAAACCAAATCCAAAAATTGCTGCCAAACTAATTCTTCGTCTTCTGGTTTATCTGCTAAAAAGGAATAAAATTGTTCTGTATTAGCTTGTCTATTAACAACCAAAACCCCTAAGAGATAATCTAAATCTAAGTCTGGCTGGGCTTCAATATCAAAATAAAGCTCTATAGGCGCTGTAAATGTAATATCTTCTGTTGGTAGGGGGTAGGGTAAAATCAACGGTCGTTTTTCTAGCGCAGATTGAGCTTGCACTACCAATTTGGGCGCTACTTGGCTATCAAAACCAAGTAGGTTTTCTAGATTGCTAGGACTGGTGTTAGCAAGAGATTCCAGCGTGGTAATATCTAAAGCTTGGAGTTGAGTGTAGCGCAGTGGTGTTACGCCTGGTAGCAGTGAGAGATGTTTTTCAGATTGAGCGATCGCATAACATTCACTATACCAATGGCAAAAATTGCACTTTTGGCGAGAAATAAACACTTCTGGCGGATTCGGTGACTCTAAAACTTGAATAAACTCCTCCAGAATCTGCTGCATCCTCGGTGTCCATTTGCACAGATCCACTGCATAACTTGTATTTTTGGTTCGCAATATGAGCGAAGCTGTTTCAGGTGCAACTCCCTGCACTTTTGCCAACACTTGAGCATGAAATGCAGCGACAACCTGATATTCTTGCTTAGGGCGCTTACCCAGTTCAATACTAGCGGGGACGTAGATCCAATCTCCAAAAAGAGATTGTCCCGGTTGTTTCACGAGTAAATCTGGACGACTTAGCAGGGTGTCTGCTTCAGAATAATTTGCTAACAATACTCCTTTATAGATATACTCAACCCCACGCTGCATCAATTCTAAAGTTGCCTTCTGTGCCTTTTCCCAGTTTCCATAAGAATAATCTGGTTGGTGATAAGTCATCTGTGCTAAAGCACTCAACTGATGAGCGATTTTATCCTGTTGCAGTTTCCGTAGCAACTCATTGGGGGCATCGCGCTGACTTTTGTCCCCGTGGATATCTAGAAAAGGTCGGCGTTTACAGCGTTGGTATTGCAGTAGGAGTTCAGCATTAATTAGCATCCTTTTAAGTTAACAAGAATTAGCACAATCTGGGAGTAACTCAGACAATTAATAATGGAGTGGGAGAATGAGAGAGATGAGGGAGATGAGAAACTAATGACTAATCCAAAATCTAAAATCTAAAATTGATATGACCAGTACTTCTGTTGCACAAACCAGGTTGCATAGCCATCGAGAGCAATTTCCTGCTTTAGCGAATAAGACTTATTTTAACTATGGGGGACAAGGGCCCATGCCCCAAAAGGCAATGGATGTGATTGCCCAAACTCAAGCTTATGTTCAGGAAATAGGCCCTTTTGGTAATGAGGCGTATAGTTGGATAGCGCCCCAGACTCAAGCTGCTAGAGTTGCGATCGCTTCTGAGTTTCATGCACCATCTGAAACAATTACCCTCACGCAAAATGTCACAATTGGCTGTAATATCGCCATGTGGGGCATCGAATGGCGTGCTGGAGACCATATACTGCTCTCAGACTGCGAACACCCAGGCGTAATTGCCACAACACAGGAAATCGCGCGGAGATTCGCGGTGGAAGTTACCACCTGTCCTCTCAAGGCGACTTTAAATGAGGGCGACCCTGTAAAAGTTATTGCCCAGCACTTACGCCCCAATACCCGTCTTGTAATATTGAGTCATGTTTTTTGGAATACTGGTCAAGTTTTACCTCTTGATAAAATTGCCGAAGTATGCAGGAATAATCATTCTTTTTTACTGATAGATGCTGCCCAATCTGCTGGTTTATTGCCTTTAAACTTGACTGAATTGGGAGTAGATTTTTATGCTTTCACTGGTCATAAATGGTTATGTGGACCTGCGGGTGCTGGTGGCTTGTATGTTAGACCAGAAGCACGAGAAAGCCTAAAACCTACATTTATTGGCTTGAATGGCATTGTTGTAGATAGTCAGTCTCAGCCTGTGGATTGGCTTCCAGATGGGCGGCGATACGAAGTGTCTACATTAGCTTATCCGTTGTATCTTGGGTTAAAGGAAGCGATCGCAATTCATCAGCAATGGGGAACGTCACAGGAACGTTACGAGCAAATTTGCCATAACAGCGAGTATCTTTGGCGACAATTGACGGCATTACCTGATATTAAATGTTTGCGAACTTCCCCACCGGAAAGCGGTATAGTCTCCTTTCAACTTGAAAATAATCAACCTCAAGCTAATTTGAAGTTGGTAAAATTTTTCGACTCACAAAGGATATTAACTCGGACAATTGCCGATCCTAGCTGTATACGCGTCACCGTTCATTACCTGACTTTAGAATCGGAAATCGACCAATTAATTGAGGCAATTCAAAGCTTTTGTAAAATTAATTAAAACTTAGGAGTTATAAGTCTAGAAATTATGATTTTAACTCCTAACTTCTAACTCCTAACTCCTAACTTAAAAATGGAACGCCCAATTTTATACTTAGCGATAACTAACCACGGCTTTGGTCATGCTACCCGCATGGCTTCTGTAGCTGCAACAATTCAAAAATTATGTCCAGAAGTTCTACTAATTCTTGTAACTACTGCCCCACGCTGGTTGCTAGAGTGCTACATAGAAGGCGATTTTATCTATCGTCCCCGTGCATTTGATTTGGGTGTGGTGCAAACCGATAGTTTGACAATGGATAAAGTAGCGACTTTAGAAAAGTTGCTAGATATTAAAAAGCATCAAAATTCGCTGATTGCTTCAGAAGTGAATTTTATCTGCCAAAATCGCGTTAATCTCATTTTGGCAGATATTCCCTTCCTCGCTCCTGGGTTTGCCAAAGCGGCAAATATTCCCTGCTGGATGATGAGTAACTTTGGCTGGGACTTTATCTACCGAGATTGGGGAGGCGAATTTACCGCAGTTGCAGATTGGATTAGTGATTGGTATTCAAAGTGCGATCGCCTGTTTCGTCTCCCTTTCCACGAACCAATGCCAGCTTTTAATAATATCACAGATGTCGGCTTAACAGGCGGTTCCTCCCGTCACTCTATTGATGATTTACGTTCTCTTTGGGGAATAACTGCACCAGTTGAAAAAACTATTTTGTTGACCTTTGGTGGGTTAGGTTTACAGCAAATTCCTTATGATAACCTACAGCGATTTCCAGATTGGCAATTTATCGTATTCGATCAATCTGCTCCTGATTTACCTAATTTAGTGAAAATTAATGACCGCAAATACCGCCCTGTAGATTTTATGCCTATTTGTGGGCGAGTCATCTCTAAACCTGGTTATGGTACTTTTTCGGAAGCCACGATATTAGGAGTACCAATTGTCACTATACCGCGTGAAGACTTTGCCGAAGCAACTTTTATAGTAGAAGGCATAACTAATTATAATCAGCATCAAATTATCACCCCATCTGAGTTTTTTCAAGAAACTTGGAATTTTCTCCATGAGTTACCCCAACCTCCAAGGCAATCTCAACCAATTGCAAAGGATGGTAATGAAGCGATCGCTAAAGCTGTTATCAATTATTTACAGACAAAATAAAATTACTCAAAACAACATCAATGTAATAATGCCATCTCCAACCATAGATAAATAAATCTATGTCTCAAGAATACAATTTACAGATGTTAGCTGACTTCAGAAAGATTTATAATAACTATACCCAATTTAGATTTAGCGCTCAACCACCGACAAAACAACAACATCAAGCAGATTGAACTGCTAACTAGCTTTTACTGTTATCAATAATTACTGTTTGAAATGACTCACTACCAAAAGTTACTAAAAATTTCCACCACTGGCAAATCTTTTTACAATATCACCGCAAAAATTGCAGCCGCAGTTGCAGAATCGGGGGTTGAAACTGGTCTTTGTACTTTATTTTTGCGCCATACTTCAGCCAGTTTAGTGATCCAAGAAAATGCCGATCCTGATGTTCTTGTGGATCTAGCTAATTTTATGGCGAAACTCGTGCCAGAATCAGGCAAATACATCCACGATGCAGAAGGCCCCGATGATATGCCAGCACACATCCGTACCGCACTCACCCACACTTCTGAACATATCCCCATTAATCGCGGTCACTTAGTACTGGGAACTTGGCAGGGAATTTATATTTGGGAACACCGCCAGCGCAGTCATTCCAGAG
The DNA here is from genome assembly GCF_034531035.1 of Nostoc sp. DedQUE02. Taxonomy (NCBI): domain Bacteria; kingdom Bacillati; phylum Cyanobacteriota; class Cyanophyceae; order Nostocales; family Nostocaceae; genus Nostoc; species Nostoc sp. DedQUE02. Next base: position 311,561 of record NZ_JAVRBY020000003.1, read on the forward strand.
AATTGGTTGTTCACATTTCTGCATAGCCGATTCTCAAATTTTCTTGAAGCTGTAGTTTTGTAGAGTTTAAATACTCTGGTTATACTGTCTACCTTTTAGATACAATCTCCTAAAGTCACGGTGATATGTATTAAATAAATATCGCCTTGATAACTTTGCCATCAAAATTAACTAGATATAGACTAAATAATTCGTATATATTTGTAAATTCAGAAGTTAAGTTTATTTGTAATTATTAAATAATCTATATTTTGGATATACACTAATATTTAGTGTAAGCTTTCTGGGCGATTGTTGTTACTATGAAGCAAAAACTAACACCAACTCATACTTTCCAACTGATTGATGAAATCCTTGCCCAGAAGTCTGTTAGCTTATTGTCACTTAGTCCCCAAAAAAGATTAATTACCAGCTTTGCAGAATTGGAAAATTTGATAGGGGAACAAAACACTGATCCTCAAATTCTCATAACTATTCAAGAAACTCTCGAAAATATAGTCCGTACTCAGTTACAGAACTTCCCAGAAAACATCTTCTGGGATTTTGATTTTCTTGTAAGTAGTATGCTTAGACAGGCTTTAAGCGCAGATGAGGGTGCTGTTCCTTTCCTAAAAGTTTTTGGTGAAAAGATGGTTTGTCTAACAGAGATGTTCGGCAATAAAACGGAAATGCGCTTTCGTTATGTTCATGATTTTATGTATGGATTTGAGTGGGCAAGATGGATACAAAAAGAGCCGCAAAAACGCGCACATATAGAGCCTTTTAGTCTAATCTTTTTGGATTATTTACTCGTCAAAGGGAAGGAACTTTTACAACGTATTAAGCATGGTCAGGTTGTATCTTATAAACTGTGTGAGACGGGCTACCGCAACCCCTTCACCTTTTCTCGTGAACCAGAAGATGAATACCGTTTGCTAACTTATCTTGCTGAAGAACAATTGATTCCAGTAGCAGTATGGAACTGGAATGCTACCCCTGTGTGGAACAAACCTTTCCAAGAAATGCGCCAACAATTAGCATTAAAATTAAATATTCAACCACAGAAACGGTGAGTAGCAATTAAAAATTGCTGAAGAAAATAATTATGAAAATTGCTGATTTAATTACTTGGTTTGAAGCATGGGCAAATCCCGCTTGGTGTGAAAGTTGGGATAATTGTGGCTGGCAAATTGAACCGGGAGTTTTGCAGGAAAAAGCACGGGTTTTGGTGTGTTTGACGCCGACTTTAGCGGTAATGCAGGAAGCGATCGCAGAAAATGCTAATCTGATATTTGCCCATCACCCCTTGATTTTTAATCCCCTCAAATCTTTACGCACTGGTGAAGCGATCGCGGAAATGCTACGGTTAGCCTTTACCCATAATATTGGTATTTACACTGCCCACACGAATTTTGACCAAGTGCAAGATGGGACTGCTGACGTTTTAGCTCAGATTTTAGGACTCAAAGAAGTTACTCCCATAGAGCTTACACAAGGAGGATTAGGATATGGTCGTGTTGGTTTGCTAGAGCCATTTCTAACATTACAAGAATTACTCGCAACCATTCAAACCCGACTTTCTCCCCCTAATTTGATTTTTTCCCCAAGTGTTGATTTACAGCAAACAATTTCACGAGTTGCGGTTTTGGGTGGTTCGGGTGCTAGTTACATTTCAGCCGTTGTCAAAACTGGTGCTCAAGCTTATCTGACTTCTGACTGTAAATTTCATCAGTTTCAAGAAAGTCGCGATCGCAATCTCATTTTAATCGATGCTGGACATTACGCTACCGAACGTCCGGCTTGCGATCGCTTGGTGCAAAAATTCCAGTCCTTAAATCTTGACTGGGTGCAATTAAGTCAAAAAGATGAAGATTTCCGCCAGTTTTTTGCTTGATTGCTGATGTTTAATCATAGTTTGTGAATGCTTGTTGAAAAGTTTTTTATCTTTTAATTTTGTTAAAGTATCCAGCTTTTCAACGTTAATGCTGAAAAATATCGTAATTTTTTATCTACGCATACTAAGAAACAGAGCCGCGAAAACTTAATTTTATCAGCCATTATTGTGATACGAATCACTATTTAAATGTAATACTAGTCACACAGTATTGATGTTCCATATCAATTAGCAACAGAGGAAAATATTCCACACTAGACCTAATAAATTGCTCACTCTGCCCTAATCTAAGATGATTCGCACAATCATTGCGTCTGCTTTCGAAACTGGATATCTTAGTGTTGAATCTGAGGGTTTACTCCAGCAAGTGCTGGCCACTAAATGCTATCAGGCAGAGGATTTGCCAGACCTCGCAGCCTTATACGATGCAGTTCGCGCAGGTGAAATTAAACGAGAAGCATCCTCGTCGAACGTACTTATGGAATTCCCCCTACCGTATAAATCTTCCTAAGATTCTCACAGTAGAATTTTCTCATGGTCTTTCCCCTCTACCTCTTCCCTTACTCTGTTGTCTTTTTCTAGCCAAAAAGAAAAAAAACTCAAAACTCTTTGGCTGTTGTTGTGGAAAAGCATCAAGGTCAGCAAGAGAATGAGTTAAGATCAGATACAAGTGGGTAAAAGTAAAGCCAAGTCCCCGGACTTCCCAATAATGCCAATGATTAAAAGCAGGCAAGTTAAACAACCGCATTCAACGATTGTTTTGGAGTATTCTTTATTACATAATGGTAAGAATGACTCACCAAGTAATATGAGCCTGCTTAGGACAGGTACCGAATTGTTTGACTTCTATGAAGCAGACATTCCCTAGAATCAGCCGGAGGGAGATTAAGTTCATTTCTAGAGCAATTGATTGATGACCCAACATTATCCTGATATTTTGACAACTAGAAGCAAATCTTGGGATTGGGATTATGAAGCATACTTGTTCTGAACAGTGAAATTAACCTCTTAAAGGTGTAATGTAATGGGGTAGAACCCAGATTTTGACAGGTTTAACTACGTTGTTTAAAAAGGCAGAAACAGTACATGCTACACCGCAAGATTTATCAACTGTGTTGCGATGGGCGCGAGGTATGTGTTTTCTTGCGGGACCAGCAACGCTGGATTGAACGCGCCCGCATCATAGACATAGAGGGAGATTTAGTGACCCTACGCTATGAAACAGAAGAAGAGGACGAAGTTTGTTCTTGGGAAGAAATGGTTCGCCTTGAGAGCATTGGTGCTGTAACGCAAAAATTGGCTTCAGTACCACGCGGTAATGTAGAACCTCTGATGACTGAAGATTGTCCCGAAGCAGAGCGCATCCACAACCGTTACACTGACTCGAATCCAGAATAATTCAGTGCTGAGTGCTAAGTGCTGAGTAACAAATCCTAACTCAGCATTAAGCATTCAGGACTCAGGATTAGATAAGCCTTCAAAGGCAGGACAGTAACCTTCGAGAGTTACCTTAAAGTTATATAACGGGGAAGCTGGGTTCCAACACCTCTGCCCCCTTTGATGTCGACAAGTACCACAACAATCTACATCTGTCCACGTATAGCGATCACTATTTTGGTTGAGCAGTTCTCGTTGAGACAATCCTCTTAATACTAGTTCTTCCCCTTGCCAACGAGCTTCGATTAAACCAGTATCAGCAAATTGCCGCCAACGTGGATCAGCAGTAATCACATCCGCTAGGGTGATTGTGATTACTGTTCCCAACTCTGTCAGTTCGCCTTCGTAGTTAGTCTCTGGTGCTGCTGGTTGTAAAAATGTGTCGCCGATGGGCAGTTCTACTAAGGTGTCAGCCGCCGGGGAATGTACATGGTAGCGGTTTTGCAATTCCTCTAGGCTAGTCAGGTCTGCCAAATAGGCAGGAGAACCGTGGACAAAAATGACGTGCTGGGGTCGCAAATTATGAATTAGCTGCGTAGTACCAGGGCCATCACTATGTTGAGCCAATAAATAGGTTTCGACAGTGGTAGGTGCTAAATATTCTTTATTAATTTTTATATCAATTTTTTCTGGTAGGAGAATCAGCCAAGGCCCGGTGTTGACCTGGCAATGTTCACCTAAATCAGATGTAGAGTCAGTGAGGACAATACAAGGGGACTTACCCACAGTGGGACGATGTTCTGCTTGTAAACGACGCACGCGAGGACGCACCCGTTCATCCCAAAACAAGGGTTGATGACGGGCGAAGTTCTGTACGGATGGGGGGAGGTGGGGTAGCAGTTCTAGATAAGCATCACACCCAGTGGCGACAGCACCATCTACCCAGATATCTAAATCTCGTCCAGTGAAGTGGTGATGCGATCGCAAGAGCATTAATAATTCTTGACCCAATCCTAAAGCCGGGGTGGGAAGGATTACAGAACAATGGTCAGCGATCGCTCGATTAATTCGCTCTGCAAGTTGATTTTCTTGGTTGCGGCGGTGGGGATGACGGGATGTGCCATAACTACCTTCAATGATTAGCACATCTAAGTCTAAGCCCCGCAGTTCCTCTAAACGCAAACCTTCTACCAACCGGGAGTTAGATAAGAAAAAGTCACCTGTATACAGTAACTTGTAAATACGCTGCTTGGTAGTGTAGGTAAGTAGAATTGCCACTGCCCCTGGTAGATGCCCTGCGGGAAATAATTCTGCCACCAAACCATCATGAAATTCCACAGGCGATCGCAACGGCAAGGCATGACAAAATTGGGAAATTTCCTCAGGATCTTGGTCTAGCCAATTTAGCGGCAGTAACTTGCTAGTCACCTCACTACCATAAATAGGTAACTTGGGAAAAGCTTTATGCAGTGCCAATAAGCCTTTGGCGTGATCTGGGTGGGCGTGACTAATTAAAACCAAATCTGCTGGTAAGGGCGAACTAGCTCCGCTTCCCGACTGAGTAAGCCCCTTAGCCAGTGATGAAACATCCTCCAAACCACAGTCTAACAGAATGCGGTGTGGCCCCATTTTCACCAATAAACATACGCCCTCATTGCCATGCTGGACACTATAGGGCAGACATTCTAATTCACTACCTGCTTCCGCAGCATTTAAGCGAGAAGATGCCGACAGATTATCCCTCATGCTCTCCTCCCCTCAAACCTCATCATGATGGACATATCCCAAAAGCCAAAAGTTACACAAATTTTGGTTTTGTGACTTAGGGGTAAGTTTTATCGTGCGCCCCTACACCCTGATAATACAGATTTTTGATTGGGGAGGACGCCTCTACGAACCCGCACTGGTTCGGAAAGGTGGGCTAACGAGAAGCCATCAAACTAGGAGCTAAAGGATGCCTCTTGTTTCTTTTCCCTTTGCAAGTTCTGAGCGTTCTTAGCCAACTCACCCTCCGGTAAGTCGATTAAGAATCAACAGACTTATCTCAATGTGCGGAGCCATTGCCATGATAATTATCTGAATCATAGAATCCATTTTTCGTGCCAAAAAATAAGCACGAAAGCGTAAATATAACTGTTAATCCGGCTAAAACCAGCTTTACATCCATTTGTCTGCTGTCCCTTATTCAAGACTTTCCTATATTAATTTAGTGCTTCCGCAATCAAACGTAATCACTAGAAAATCTTTACTATGCTTATATGGATTGGGCAATAGGTAAATTTACCGCAATCAGTCAGATTGTAGAACCTTTCGGTCAAGCTGTCTATCCATCTAGATATAAAGCAATATGACAATAAGCAATCCTCTACAGCCCGTAAAAATCCTCATCTAAAATCTGCTCAATCGAAAAAGGACAAACGGTAGGATATTCACTTTCTTCCGGTATCCGAATCCCAAACTTAGCCAGCTTACCTTCCTTAATTGCTAGCTTACGAGCATCTAGGTAGGCTTTTTCCACCGCCTCTACCAGAAAACTTATCGCCGTCTCTACAATTATTGGCGCGATGGTTTTTTGCCAAAGCCATAGCGCAATGTATCCATAATCCAACTTTGGAAGTTGTCAATGTAGCTAAATATCACTGGTACTACCACCAGTGTCAACAGGGTGGAAGTTGTGAAACCGCCCATAATAGCTATTCCCATCGGTTGGCGAATTTCAGAACCCGCGCCAATTCCTAATGCTAAGGGCAGAATCCCGGCGATCGTTGCTAGAGAAGTCATTAAAATCGGTCGTAGACGTGATACGCCTGATTCAATGAGTGCCTGACGTTGGGTTTTGCCTTCTTGCATGTTGATGATTGTATAGTCAACTAACAGAATCGAGTTTTTGGTGACAATCCCCAACAGCAATACGATACCAATCAGAGCATATATTCCCAAGGGTTTTTGAGCAACCATCAACGCTACCAATGCGCCGCCTAAACAAAAGGGTAAAGCTGCCATAATCGATAATGGATGGAGAAAGTTGTTATACAGCAGCACCAGAATTGCATAGATACACATTAATGCCAGCCCTAATGCACCGCCAAAGCGACCGAAAATGTCTTGCATAATTTTGGCACTGCCTGAAGGTTGCTGTACTACTCCTGGCGGTAAGTTTTGCATCACAGGTAGTTTGTTGATCGTTTCTACTGCCTCTCCTAAAGAAATCCCTTGTAAGTTGGCTTCTACAGCGACTTGACGGGCGCGATCATAGCGGTTGATGGTAGCAGGGCCGCTACCAAAGCGGATATCTGCCACTGCTACAAGGGGAACCAATCTACCATTTTGACTGGGGACTTGGAGATTTGTAATTGTGTTGATATCAGCCCTAGCTTCCGGTTCGATTTGGACACGAATCGGGATTTGCCGATCGCTTAAATTAAATTTTGCCAAGTTGGCTTCATTATCGCCGATGGTGGCAAGGGAAGCAGTACGAGCGATCGCTTGCACTGTCACACCCAAATCTGCTGCCCGTTGCGGGTTGGGAATTACCAAAATCTCTGGTTTAACCAAACTTGCAGTAGAAGCCACTTCTACCAATCCAGCTAGCGATCGCATCTGCTTTTCTAGGGCATCAGCAGCTTGATTCAATGCTTCGGGATTTTCACTTCTGAGGACAATTGATAAACCTTTACGGCTGTCACCTGGTGACTGACTTTGAAAACTAATTCTCGCTCCTGGTATTTGTTCAAAGTCAGGACGCACTTGTTCCTCAAACTGTTTTTGGGAAATATTTCGTTCTTCTCTGGGTTTGAGATTAATCGCAAGGGTTGCAGAATTTATCTCTTCCGTTGCTAGTACGCGTTCAACTACTGGGTTTTGGCGGATAATATCAGTCGCTTGTGTGACTACCTTATTAACGTCTGACAAAGTTGAACCAGGAGGTAATTCTATAGATACGTTGGAAATTCCAAAGTCGCCATCATCAACAAAACCCTTAGGAATCAAGGGAACTAGCATTAGACTAGCAATAAAGAAAGCCAAGGCGATCGCCATTGTTGTCAATCTATGGCGTAACGCCCACTGTAAAAGCGATCTATAAGGTTGAAAGCCAGGACGCTTTTCATCTCTAAGTTTTTTGTTTCCCCAGTTCCCACCTGGAAGTGTAAATTTCAAATTAAAGAATTTTATTACTCCCCTGCCCCTCTGCCCCTCTGCCCCCCTGCCCCCATGCCCCTCTGCTTCCTTTAAAAGATACGCCCCCATCATCGGCGTAACCATCCGCGCTACAAGAGTTGAAAAAATTGTGGAAACAGCAACGGTAACGCCAAATGGTTGAAAAAATTGTCCCGGAATCCCACCCATAAAAGCAACAGGCAGAAAGACTGCAATAATTGTCGCTGAACTTGCTATTACCGCTAACCCTACTTCGTCGGAAGAGTCAAAAGCAGCTTCCCAAGCTGATTTACCCATAGCGATATGCCGTTCCATATTTTCAATTTCTACAACGGCATCATCAACTAAATTGCCCACCGCCAGCGCTAATGCTAACAAAGTCATGTTGTTGAGTGTATAACCAAGGGCTTGCTGCACTGCAAAGGTGGGAATTATTGATAAGGGTAAAGCAACAGCAGTAATTAATGTTGCTCGCCAGTCCCGCAAAAACACTAAAATAACGATGACCGCCAGCAGCGAAGCTTGAATCAACTCATCAATAGTGCTTTGGTAGGATTGGCGGACAATATCGGCTCTAGTAAAAATTAAATCCAGCTTGACATCTGAGGGAAGGGTTTTTTCCAGTTGTTTGACTGCTGCTTTGACTCCTTCTTCTACTGTCACTAGAACGCTACCAGTACTACGCAAAACTTGAAAAGCTACCACAGGTTGATTATTTAAGCGCGCAGCTTGACGCACGTCACCAAATTTATCTTCTACAGTTCCGAGACTAGATAAAGGTACGGAACCACCTTGTGGTAAGAGGATTTCGTAAGTTTTCAAAATATCGACACTGATGGCACTTCCTAAAGTACGGATACTTTGTTCGCTACCACCAACTTCGGCACGTCCACCAGGTAAGTTAATGTTCAAAGCGCGGATTTGGTCGTTTACCTGAGTGGCGGTAATCGCTAAAGATTGTAAGCGGTCTGGATTAAGATTAATCCGAATTTCTCGGTCAACGCCACCCACACGCTGAATTTGTGCTACACCACGGACTCCCAATAAGGCACGGCTAATAGTTTGGTCTACAAGATTGCTTAATTCTTCTACAGAACGCCGATCTGATTTAACTGCGTAGGTAATCACGGGGCCGCCGGAAAATTCCAGGCGTTCCACAATTGGATCGTTGATGTCTTGAGGTAAATCTTGACGAATTTGAGCGATCGCATTCCGAACGTCATTGGTGGCGCGATCGCTATCTGTACCCAAAACAAAATTGATTGTCGTCTTAGAATTCCCATCGCTGACGGTGGAAATCATGTAATCGATATTGCCCAACCCCGCCACAGCATCTTCAATTTTTTTCGTCACTTGGGATTCTAGTTCTGCCGGGCCTGCACCCGGTTGAGTGACTTTGATCAAAACTGTTGGCACATCAATATTTGGGTTAGTATCAATCCCCAAGGATATGAAGGAGAACCAACCCACAACTGTCAAAATTAAAAATAAAACTATCGTGGGAACAGGTTTTTTAATCGACCAGGCTGATATATTAAAAGACATTGGGAAATTTTAGATTTGGGATTTGGGGCTTCGACTACGCTTAGTCGAACGATTTGGGATTCGACATCTCAGTGTCAGGATTCAGGATTCAGAATTCAGAATTCAGAATCTAGAATTCAGAATCTAGAATTCAGAAAACTTTAATACTCAAGCTTAATAACACACCAATTCGCTCAAGTCGAGAAACCTTGTCAGAAGTGTCTTATCAACCGACTGCTCGACTTTTCGCTAAATCCTCCATTGATTGGATTCAAAATTCTGACTTCTGACTTGTGAATTCTGACTTCTGCTTCAATTTGCAACTCGAACTTTGTCGCCATCTTTGAGATAGCCTGCACCATCAACGACGACGCGATCGCCTAACTCTAACCCACTCTTGATTTCCACTGTGTCGCCATTACCAGGATCTCCTAACTCTACTTTCTGGCTGCGGACTGTATTTTCACCTGATAAGATAAATACAACTACACTTGCATCTGCTTGGGACTGCACTGCTTTTTGCGGTACTACCATTCTCATCCCTGAGTCAGTAGTAATTGCAGCATTAGCAAACATCCCTGGTTTAAGTAAAGTTGTTGGCGGCAAGTCAATTTTTACTGTCGCTTCCCGTCTTTGATCGTTCACCTGTGGTTGTATATCCCTGACTCGTCCCTGCGATCGCACGCGGCGATCGACATCAGAAGTAATTTGCACCGATGCGCCAATTTTCACCTGGTTTAGTTGAGTTTCGGGCACCTTAGCCTGAAGTTCTAACTTTTCATCTCGGATAATCGAAAATAGCTTTTGTGTGCCACCAATGACAGTTCCCACCTGAGTTTGCGGCGGTATACCAGTGACATCACCGACTCTCGCCAGTTTTTCGGCGATTACTCCAGAAACCGGCGCACGCACCACAGTTTGTCCCAACTGAGTTTGCAGTTGTTGCACCTTAGCGGCACTGCTGCGGACATCAGCTTTAGCTTTGTTGATGATCGCTTGGGCGTTACCAATGTTGGCTTGGGCACTGCCGATATTAGCCTGGGCACTACGTATATTTTCTTGGGCCAAATTCACAACTTCTATGGCAGTTTTCACAGCGTAGGAACGAGTATCGAGTTCTTGCTTACTAATCGTTCCAGAGTCAGCGAGTTGTTGATAGCGCTGATAATTCTTGGCTGCTTCCTCTAATCTCGCTTTGGCTTGAGCTAAATCGGCTTGTTTTTGCTGGACTATTGCTTTATTTGATGCCAAATCCGCCTGCTTGGATGCCAAATCTGCTTGTTTGGATGCCACATCTGCTTGTTTAGATTCCATATCTGCTTTTGCTTGGCTAAGTTGACTTTGCAGTATGGAACCATCTAACACCGCTAACACTTGACCTTGTTTGACAAAAGCTCCTTCTTTGACATTTGCAGGGATGCTTTTAATTTGTAAGCCGTTTGTCTGCGGTAGCACCGGAATTAAATCACTTGCTGCTACAGTGCCAGTTGTTTTAAGGGTACGGACAACACGGGCGGTTTCTACTGTGGCGATGGTGACTGTCATCGCTGGGTTAACTTTTTTATCTGCTACCGGACTTTGTTGACGAGATGAAAGACGATTTAATACACTCATCCCAGCCAAGGCGATCGCAATTCCTAAACCAGTACCTAAGAATAATGGCTTCAACCATACCCTATTTGGTTTTTGATCTGATTTGCTCAAAAAGCTAGTATCTTCAGAGGTTATAGGTTCTTCTACCTCGACTTCTGAAACACTTTCATCGCTCACAGTCTCACCTCCACTTTCTGTCTATGCATACCAATCTTGGTATTTTCTTAATAAAACTTGAGATTTATTTCACATCAACTATGACGCATTTTGTAATAAATGTCTTTCTTGTGCAACAGTATACAATACAACTTTGTTACTAAGAGTAATTACTATCAATACAATACTTAAAATTTTGATGTAAATTATAATACAAAACTTATTTCATCTCATCTAGCTACTCTAGGTCACGCACTACAAGTATTTAGATCACCGTCAACAACGCTTAGATATGAAAAACTGATAAAACTAATCTAGACTTATCTAAATTAAGATCATAACTATTTATGTATTTCGGAACACTAGCAAAACTTTTTTTTAAGCAACCCATAATTCCTCTAAAGCCTTTGTTTTGCTAGGAAACCATGCAATACCATGTAATTCAGGCATAGATTAAGCTAGCGTCTACAGCTACACGTGAGTTACAAAGGAGCAAACTCGATTCTCCTAAATTCCAGCATGGATGGCCCTGATTATGGAATTTTGAAATCAATCAAATCAATAAATAATTGGTATTTACCAGAGTAAGCAGATATGTTCAATGCCACTGAAATTTTAATTGATGCCTTTGTAAATGAAATTCGAGAAGGCTACCGTCGCACTTATGGCTGCTTCAAAAATGATTATCAGGACATTATCGCCTGGGCTGGTAATATGGCTTTGGAAAATATTGCCAATAGCGATGCCCTTTACCACAATGTAGAACACACAGTCCTTGTCACCCTTGTAGGACAAGAAATCTTACGTGGCAAACACATTAGAGAAGGCGGTGTTTCCAGTGAAGATTGGTTGCATTGTATCATCTCTTTAGTGAGTCATGATATTGGCTACGTTAAAGGAGTTTGCCGACAAGACCGAGAAACAGCAGGCTTATATGCCACAGGTAAAAATGGCAGAATGATTTCTGTAGCTCCTGGCGCTTCTGATGCCAGTCTGACACCGTATCATGTTGATAGAGCCAAGCTCTTTATTGATGAGCGTTTTGGGGGTCACAAGTTAATAGATGCTGAAGCAATTAAAAGCAATATTGAATTGACTCGATTTCCAGTGCCTGCGGCAGAAGATCATCAAGATACAAAGTGCTTTGCAGGATTAGTTCGTGCGGCTGATTTGATTGGTCAACTAAGCGACCCGCGTTACCTGAAGAAAATTACTTCTTTATTTTACGAATTTGAAGAAACTGGTGTAAATAAAGTTTTGGGCTATGAAACCCCTGCCGATTTACGTAATAACTACGCTAAATTTTACTGGAATGGCGTATATCCCTATATCCAAGAAGGACTGCATTACCTATCATTGACCCAACAAGGCAAGCAAATTCTTGCTAATCTCTATTCAAACGTGTTTGTTGTGGAACATGAAAAACAACAGGAAGAACAGCAGCGATATTTAGAGAAATTAGCAGTTGGGAGTTAGAAGTTATTCACTTTTGGATTTGAGATTTTTCCTGTAATCCAAAATTGGTGGAGTTGGGAGTTAAGAATTATTAATGATGAATTATGAATTAAGATAAAAGCTTAATAACTCATAACTCCTAACTTATAACTCCTAACTACTATGGATTGGTGGCGACGACTAAAGAAAAATCCTTTGGCACGATTTGGGGCAATTTTGCTGTTAATTTTCTATATAGGAGTAATTGCCGCTGATTTCGTAGCTCCTTATGACCCCTATGCTTCACAGCCCAATGGTTCATTGCTGCCACCAACGAAGATACACTGGGTTTCCAAGTCAGGGCAGTTTATCGGGCCTTATATTTATCCGACAACTCAGGGAGATACAAATTTAGATACAGGCGATCGCCAACTCATTATAGACTCGACAAAGCCTTCACCCCTGCGTCTATTTGTCTCCGGCCCAGAATACCGATTGTTGCAGATGAGTTTGCCATTACCCCCGAAGTGGGATGAAGTCACAATCTTTGGTGGTATTCCCTTAAATTGGCATTTATTTGGCACAACAACTGGCGCAAGATTCAACATTTTCGGTACTGATGACCAAGGCCGCGACCAATTCAGTCGCCTCCTGCATGGCGGTCGCATCAGTATGTTTATCGGGATTTTTGGTATTATCATTACCTATCCCCTTGGTTTGATCATTGGGGGAATTTCTGGCTATTTTGGCGGCGTGACTGATAGTGTCATTATGCGTTTGGCAGAAGTGTTAATGACTTTCCCTAGTATTTATCTTTTGGTGACATTGGGCGCAGTCTTACCAGCAGGATTAAGTAGTACCCAGCGCTTTTTGCTGATTGTGGTGATTACTTCGGTTATTAGCTGGGCTAGTTTAGCACGAGTCATTCGGGGACAGGTACTATCACTTAAAGAGCGAGAATTTGTCCAAGCAGCGCGGGCAATGGGCGCGAACCCAATTTATATCATTGTCCGCCACGTTTTACCGCAAACGGCTAGTTATGTAGTTATCTCTGCGACTCTTGCAATTCCCGGCTTTATTGGTTCAGAGGCGATATTGAGTCTCATCGGCTTGGGTATTCAACAACCAGACCCCTCTTGGGGAAATATGTTATCTCTGGCTAGCAATGCTTCAATTTTAGTGTTGCAACCTTGGCTAATTTGGCCGCCGGCTGTGCTGATTATCCTCACAGTGTTGGCATTCAACTTACTCGGTGATGGGCTGAGAGATGCACTCGACCCTCGTAGTTTGAGAAGATAAGCTTTTAGAATAGCAAATGGAGTCGCCGAAATAACTTTTGCGAACCCCAAAGTAACAAATGCGTACCCCGAAATAACTTTTGCGAACTCCGAAATAACAAATGCGAACCCCGAAATAGCTTTTGCGTACCCCGAAATAACTTTTGCGAACCCCGAAATAGCTTTTGCGTACTCCGAAATAGCTTTTGCGTACTCCGAAATAGCTTTTGCGTACTCCGAAATAGCTTTTGCGTACTCCAAAATAGCTTTTGCGTACTCCAAAATAGCTTTTGCGTACTCCGAAATAGCTTTTGCGTACTCCAAAATAGCTTTTGCGTACTCCGAAATAGCTTTTGCGTACTCCGAAATAGCTTTTGCGTAGACGTAGCCAACTGTAGGCATCACTTGTACTCTACTGCTGCAAAACCCAACGGCGAAATAGTTCTACCATAATCCGCCAGCTTCCCTGAGTTTCCTCAACGACATCATGACGCTTCAGAGTATTCAGCGCTTCCTGTAGATCGGCGTCGTTCATACCTGTAGACTGAGCTAAGGCATCCAGACTTAGCCCTTCTGGGTGAGGTGCAAGCACTTGTACAATTGCTTGTTGACCCTTAGCACCCCGCACCGCCTGACCCCAAACCCCATCAAAGTAGTAGCGTCCCCGTTTGAAAAACTCAGGGTCATTGATAACTGCTTCCACATCTTCTATTGTGAAAACTGGGTTACGTGATCGCCCTTGCTCAAAAACAAAGTTATTATAGCCGCGAACTAGCTGAAAACCCATACAATCTATAGGAATTTTTCCAGCTTCTATTAAATCTTCAATTTTCTCAAACTCATCTAAGGCGATGATTAACCCACCATCTAGCTTTGCTTCCACCTGTTTTAAATAGCGTTCAAAAGTCCGGTAGGGGAGATTTAGCAAATCAGCATCAGTTAGTGATGGAAGTTTTACAGCTTGAGAAATTTCATCACAAATTGCCATCAGCACTTCACCCACACCTTGAGGGCTATCTCCCAAACGTAGCAAGTTAAAATAGGCTAGCTGTATTTGTGAGCCTAGACAGTTAGCAGCGTTAAGCAGAATAGAAGTTTTGCCCATGCGTCTGTGACCGTAGAGAACTACAGACTGGAGTTGATTACCCATTACCCAGAGTTCTTGTAACTAGCGGCATCGAGCCGAGATGGCTGCAAAAACGCAAATAGAGGCTGAAAAAGCTTGTCCTATATTCTTAACTTTAATAATTTCGTTACTTCTTTCTAGAATAAAGTACTCCAATGCTTGACTTTAAACTCGAACCTTCAGAATTTAGTGATTATAATTTTGAAGAATTGTATGAGGAGCTTAGTAAAATTTCTGATAATTTTATTTTAGAAATCCCGTGTTATTCAATTAACTCATCTCAGTATAATACAGACTTAGCTTACGATTATCTCTGGGCATCATTTGTGATAGAAAGTATAGGCGAATTTTGTGAAAATATATCCTTTCAAGTAAATTCTGAGGAGATGCCAGTTAAAATTTGTTGTGATTTTAAACCCAAAAACTTAATTGAGTTAACTAAAGTACTGTTTTTGCTTTTACCAACATTTGATGATGACTATGATTTTGATAATGATGAGCGTGTGCCATTAATGTATGAGGAATTTCAAAATACTTTAGAAAAGCGTAGGCTTTATTGTCCAGATATAGCTGACTTCTATATAGCTAATTTTGTGGCTGGTATATATTCTCTATATGAAGATGAAGAGGAAGAAGAACAAGAAAAACTTATAGAAGAGCTATATAATAAACATCCTGAGTGGAGATATAGTTTCTGGCGTTCATACTGGAGTAATAATGTTGGGTTTGATTTATATGTATCTTCAGATAGTTGGATAACTCCTGTAAATGTAGATGTTGGTGATTTACTTAAACAAAAAGGTGGTTTTTACTATCGATTACCTACAATGCTTGAAGCACAAAAAATATCATTTTTAAATCAAGACCCAATTGTTTTTAATGAATCAAGTATAATTCTATATCCTAAAAATAAAATCGATAACGCACAAATATGCTCAAAAGAAATTTGGGCTAAAAATTATGGATACCAATCTCAAAATAGTGATTTAATCGTTACATATAATAATTTTAATAATGATAGTTTAATAAATAAAATATTTTTGTCTCAAGAAGGAGAAATTATTATAGCTTATGACAAAGTTGCTCAATACATTATTTTCAATAATAATTTAGATAAAGTGAGTAAAGAAACAATAAATAAGTATTTAGATATAACTATTAATTTTACTGGAAGTGCCAAAAATTTGTTAGGAATATCAAGTAAAATTGCTTGCAATTGGCATGAACTGGATGATGAAAAATTTGAAGAGCTTTGCTATGACATTATTCTTTGCCGTTATCAACCTTATAAAATTGTGAAAATGGGAAAGTCGCGCTCTCGTGATGGCGGTAGAGATATAGAATTTACAACATTTCCACGTACTGGCAAAAATAATAAAACTTCAATTAAGTGGATCGTACAATGTAAACTAATCAAAGATGGAAGTTCACTCACGGGTAAAAAAGTTGAAGTAGCCGATACAGTTGCCCAGTATGGTGCAGACGGTTTCTGTGTTATGACTAGCGGGGTTATTGATAGTACGTTACATGATAAATTAGAAGGAATTGCTCGCAATAGAGATATTGAGATAGATGAGTGGTCTAGGCTAGAAATAGAACGCTTTTTAGCAAAGCATCCAGAAATTCGAGATAGATACTTCGGTCAAAAATTGTAATTTAATAGGCTGTATCGCACTACAGTTTTACTCACGTCATGAAAACTCTATTTTCCGTCCCTGAAGCGATCGCTGTTACGGGTTAATCGGGGGTTGAATGACTTACATTCGTAGCTTTCACTCTAATGTCGTCTAAAGCGGTGCAGGTTAATAGCAACGAACTTCAGCAAGTGACAAATCGCGATCGCCTCTTTCTCAAATCTGGAGATACTCTAAGATTATCAAACGTCTATTATTGCATACCATCTCAAACTCTACTCAATAAAGTAGAAGTCAGAGGATATTTATTTAAAAATGGAGTTGAGGGTTATAAAAATGGACTTTTCACTCCTAGTAACTTCCCGATTTATGCTGCTTGTCATAATATTGGTAACTTCCAAAAAACTTGGAAGCTTGAACCAGGACAGCACCAAGTCAGCATACCCATTATCAAGGGTGTTGGTAGCAACAGAATTGTAGACAATAGTTTCTACTTTAACTTGGATGTTGGACAGTAATTTCAGTCTTCTGTTTGAAAGGGAAAGCGAGTAATAGTTTTATGGCTTACAGCGAGTTTAGTTTAGCTAAAGCAAAACAAGAGTTTAGTTTAACCACATTAGAAAAACGCGATATTTTCGCTGTTGTTCCTGAATTAACAGCGAGTAATTTGCTTACAGAAATACTCAATTATAACCTAGATATAGCTTTAGGTAGTAATAGTGAAAAAGCTCGTTCTGAATTAATTATTGCTCCAATTTTAGTTGATTTACGCCGACAATTACACGAACAAGTTAGTTTATTTTCTGGAGTAGATTTTACTGTCGATAATAGCAAAGGATTAAACGGCACTTGCGATTTTATTATTACTAAATCTCCAGAAATTCTGATTTTGACAGCACCAGTAATTACAGTTGTAGAAGCTAAAAAAGAGAATATTAATGCGGGTTTTGGTCAGTGTGCAGCGGAAATGGTAGCAGCCCAAATTTTTAATCAGCAAGCTGCAACTGAGATTCAAACAATTTACGGAGCAG
Source organism: Nostoc sp. DedQUE02 (assembly GCF_034531035.1). Taxonomy (NCBI): domain Bacteria; kingdom Bacillati; phylum Cyanobacteriota; class Cyanophyceae; order Nostocales; family Nostocaceae; genus Nostoc; species Nostoc sp. DedQUE02. The sequence continues at coordinate 328,744 of NZ_JAVRBY020000003.1, forward strand.
TCACAACTGGCAGTATTTGGCAATTCCTCAAATTACAACAACAAACATTGACCATTGATTTAAGCGAATATTATCTCAAAGATGTAAATAAAATTCTGGGGATTTTAGCCAGTGGTATTTCTCAAGAAATTTAATACCGAATTCGCGGATCTACATAAGCATTTAAAATATCAATTAAAATGCTGGCGCTGACAACGATCGCACCAAAAAATACGAGTACTCCCTGGACTGTGGGATAATCGCGATCGGCGATCGCTTGATACAATCGATTAGCCAAACCAGGCCAAGAAAACGTTACTTCTGTCAAAATCGCCCCACCCAATAGAGATGCAAAAGTTAATCCCAAGACTGTAATTACTGGAATTAGCGCATTTTTTAAAGCGTGGGAGGCTAAAATCTTATTTTCACCAATACCTCTAGCTCTAGCAGCTTCTACATAATCGGCTTGCAAAGTTTGCTTTAAATTCACTCGCACAATTCGCTCAAAAATTCCACTAAGCAAAATTCCCAAAGTGAGACTCGGTAAAGCAAGATGGTGCAAAGATGCGAAAAACTGGGTGAAGTTTCCACCGAGTAAGCTATCAATTGTATACAATCCTGTCACAGTAGTGGGAGCCGGAAGATTGGGCGGAAAGCGGTTTGAATTGGGAAACCAACCAAGTTGGACTGAGAAAATTAACTGCAAAAGCATTCCCGCCCAAAACATGGGAAGTGCGTAGGTGATGATACCAAACAAGCGCCCTCCGACATCAAAATATGTTCCGGGACGAGAAGCCGAAAGAGTCCCAACCCCGATTCCGACGATGAGTGCAACCGCCATACTACATACTGCTAACTCCACCGTCGCCGGGAAATATTGCCCAATGATGTCCCAAACATTCTCTCCCCGACTCAACAAAGAACTTCCCAAATCAAAGCGCAACAAATTTCCCAAATAATTGAGATATTGTAGCCATAGAGGAAGGTTTAAACCGAGTTGTTTTCGCAATTCTTCTTTAGCTGCTTCTGGCGCACGTCCACCAAGAATTGCATCTGCTGGATCTCCTGGTGTTGCTCTTAATAAGAGAAATACAATGGTGATGATCGTTAATAGCTGGAGTGGCGCAAGAAGCAACCGAGAAACAATGTAATATTGTAAAGCTTTAGAACGAGACATAAGTAATTTTTAATTTTTAATTTTTAATTTTTAATTCGTAATTCGTAATTCGTAATTCGTAATATTTGGGCTTTTCACCACATTAAATTGTCAAATTTGTGGCTTTTAGCTGTTGGAATTTAAATCTCAAAAAATTAAATTACGAATTACGAATTACGAATTACGAATTATTTTTTAAGTGTCTGGTAAACCAAAATTTGGGTAGGGTTAAGTTTTACGCCATTAACACCATTTCGAGCAAATACATAGTCTTTGTTTTGCCATAAGGGGACATAAGGTACATCAGTAGTTACTTGCGTTTGAATTTCGTTAAAAATTTTCTGACGCGCTTCGGGATTTTGTTCTTTGCGTTGCCCATCAATCAATTTATTTATGGCTTCGTTATAGTAGAACGAACCCTGAGTTTGACTGCCTCCATCTTCGCATCCTTTAGCCACGGAACCTTTGTCACAAGATAAAAATGGCTGGACGTAATTATCTGGATCTAAAAAGTCTGGATACCAATCAAGTAAAGCTGCTGGATACAAACCTTTTGCAATGTCTTTAAAGAAGGCAGGCCCTTCTGCTTGGGTAACTTCAAATTGCAGTATTCCATCCATTTTGACATCCACAAGAGATTTGAGTGTCTGTGCTGCCAAACTACGAGTAGGTGAACTAGAAGGATACCAAACTTGCACTTTTGCAGGATTTTCTTTGGAGAAGCCAGCAGTAGTTAATAATTTTTTAGCTTGATCGAAGTTAGCATCGCCATATTTATCTTTAAATAATGGCACAGAAACTTTAAACGTTGTGGGAATCATGCTATATAGCGGATCTGCTTGACCAAATAATACTCGCTCGTTTAAAAGTGGACGGTCAATGATGGAGGCGATCGCTTGTCTTACCTCTAATTTATCTAAAGGTTTTTGATTGCGGTTTAATACCAGATAACTTACTACACTACCTTCAGCTGCGATCGCTTGCCAATCCCCTTTTTTACCACCTTCTTCCAAACTCCGATTTTGATCTGGTTGCAGCGATAGATAAGCTACATCGATTGCACCTGTACGAAAAGCATTAAACAAATTAACCGGACTAGTTTGAATTTGGAGATTAACACCTTTGTTAGCTGGTTTTTCTCCCCAATATTTATCAAACACATCAAATTTGATGGAATCAGTACCATACTGTCTTAATTTGTAAGGGCCAGTTCCCACAAAAATATTCGGCTTGAATTTCCCAGCACCGACTTCATAAGCTTTTGGTGAAACTGCACACACCCCAGGAAACGCCAACAGTGAAGGAAAAGCTGCAAATGGCTTTTTCAGCTTGATGGTTAACTCATACTCGCTTGTCGGTTTGACCGAATCTACTATATCAGCTAGTAAGAATGAGGGTTTTCCTTTATTTTCAATAAAGCGCTGAATGGTAAACGCCATTGCTTGAGCATTAAAGGGAGTCCCATCGTGAAAAACTACACCTTGGCGTAAGGGAATGGTATAAGTTAAGCCATCTTGACTAACTTTGGGTAATGCTGTAGCTAGCTGTGGCTTAATTTCGGTGCTTCCTGATTCGTAGTTGTACAGGCGATCGCTCATATTAAACACCAAACCTAAAGCTGCTAACTCATAAGCATCAGCAGGATCGAGGGTTCTTGGCTTGGCTGTTGTACCGATAGTAATACGACCATCACCTGTAGGGGTATTTACAGAACCAGATGGTGGTGTAGTTGACTGCGGACGAGGAGCGCAACTAACAACTAAAAATAAACATAGACAGAACAAAGATAGGAATTGTCTTATCCGACCCCACCGTTTCACGAACAAGGAAAACCAGGTCATAGCAATAATATATTTGATATCAGCGGTCAGCAATTTTACTACATTTGTGACTCTTATGCTGAATCTTCACAATTTTATAGTGGATCTTGTTTTAATGGAACGCTCCGTAGCTATCTAAATCAAAAATTTGTGGCAGATACCCAACTTCATAATCAAGTTTATTGCTGTGATCCCGACGACTGGATACACCTATGCACTATTTGGTTAAAAAAAATCATTAATAAAATACGAAATTTAATATTTAAGATTTGTTAAGTATTGAAAAGTTTTTATGTAATTAAATTTTTTAACAGTTGGTAAAATTTGTCGTAAATTCATATTTACTAAAAAAATGGGTTTTGTTAAGCTTTGACACTTAGTCCAAGTAGTGTACGTTGAGATTTTATCTGTTGCTGCTTGGAAACAGACACCGACAAAGCGTTTTCTCGTCAAGATCGGCTGTATTCTCAAAAAGAAGTGTGTTTGAACATCAGCGACTAAAGCGATCGCGATATTGTTAACAGCAGATTGAAAGTCGAAATAGTGAGACTAAGACCGTGAAGTATTTCTTTCTATCTGAGGGATGGGCAGTTGCAAGAGTTTGGGCATCTGATGGACTCTGGCAAATAACTGCATGGCGACGCCAACCAGATATTCAGCGAATGAATATTTGTTTAGTCGAAGAAAATGAATTGCTCTGGCTTTATCGAGTTGAAGAAGCCGTTTTAACCGTGGAAGTTAAACCAACAACACCAGTACTTGGTAGTCAGACCATCGGTCAAGTAGTACTCAAGCGTCTGATGAGCGCCGAACAGGTAATCGAACGTCTGGGTACAGCTGAGGCGAAGTGTCAACTGCAAAATATCCACTTGGTTGTTCAGTAGATAGTGGGCATGGGGCAGTAAAAGGGACTGGGGATTAGGGATTGGGGATTGGGTAATCAGCTAGCTCAAAAATGATGTTCCGGGTTATTACCTACAGCAAATTTTGGAATATTTTCCCAGTCCCCAGTCCCCAGTCCCCAGTCCCCAACAGGACTTACGCAACTGTCACAAGCAATGGCGCGGTGTAGCCGCGCCGCGCGCCAAGCAACTACACGATAAACATGG
>NZ_JAVRBY020000004.1:0-259155 GCF_034531035.1 Nostoc sp. DedQUE02
TATTAGCCACCGTTTCCAGTGGTTGTCCCAGACCTGAAGCCAGATTCTCACGCGTTACTCACCCGTCCGCCACTAAATCCGAAGATTCCGTTCGACTTGCATGTGTTAAGCATACCGCCAGCGTTCATCCTGAGCCAGGATCAAACTCTCCGTTTTGTTGTGTTTCGAGTTTGTGGCTCCGAAAAAAATATTTCCCGGAATCCTACCTGTAAATTTTGACTATACTTTTTGGGGTTTCCCAAAAACAAAATCTTTTGACGAGGATTGGTTTTTTCTTAAGCTTTCAAAGTATTATATTTTTCAGGTTCAGCGGTGGTTGGCTTCTCTCGCCTTCCCACTTAACTAGAGTAACTAGTCATTTCCTAGTTTGTCAAGGGGTAAGTTTATTTTTTTTCTCAAAAGGCAGATCGCTTGACTGCCATTACTTTCAGGTGAATAGCTGTAAGCAACAGGAGGGGGCAAAAATAAAGTGGCCAAACCTTAACTGTGTGAATGGTGCACGTTGCTCGTCCTTGAATGGGTTCTGATACAGATGCAAGTTGAGTTGTAGCTGTCGGTTCGTTTAGTTTGCGATGACATAGATTACCGACTGCCAAATAGTGGTGGAAGAGTTATGGTGGAACTAGGAAGATATCTGCCAGCAAATAGAACGGAAATTAGGACAGCATCTAAATTTGTGTATATCATTACCCACACAAGTGGCACGAACAGACACTCTTTTGTTTTTCAGGGAATCACACTAGGAAGAATCAAAACAGGAGAGTTTGTTACGACGGTATTGACATTCCAAAGATAAATGCCTTGACTTGCCGCAATACTGCCAATTGCTAGAAACTCTTGAGGATATGTAAGTTGGCGCAATAAAACCAAACTGTGTGAATAAAAGTAAATAAGGCTCAAACTCTTTCTTCCCCAGCTAAAAACCCTCTGCCCCCTGCCTTATCCCAACAATAATTATTTACACCGACCTACTTAGCTGAATATATATAGTAAGTCCAACTCTGCGGGGAATGGAGATGATGACCTATTTAACTTGTTTTTTTCTTAAATAGGTTCTTTTAAAGCAGCTTTCAGCAACTCAGGTTTGGAGATTTCCATAGACTTAAATACTATCTATTTTTTAATCTTTTAAAAGTTATATAATCATAGATGCATTATTGAGGACATCAGTTCAATTATTGAAAGTAAATTGTGAGAACTAAACTTATCACCCATAGTTTCAGGAGAGTTTAAATGCCTATCTCACAAACGTTTTTGTTACTACTCAACTTCGAAGTGCTTGAACATGAGCATCAAAAAAATATAAATAAAGTATAAATATCTCCATAGTTATATATAGATTAAGATTTAAATAATCTTAGGAGAAATAAAAATAGCTGAGATTTGCATCGGCAGTGGTACTTGCTGGATAAAGTGATGCAGATTCTTTCTAAACCTAAAAATAAGAATTTTTTAGCTGGCCCTAGCAAGCATCGTGAGTAGGTGACTGCCTAGAAACCTTGCGCTTAAATATGAAGGAAGCAACAATGAGTAGCAATCTAGCCGTAAAACTGCGCTCCGGAACTCAACAAGCCCACACATCGGCGGAAAATGTGGCATTCATGAGATGTTTTTTGCAAGGAGTTGTGGATAGAGACTGCTTCGCCAAGTTCTTAAGCAACTTGTATTATGTCTACAGCGAACTAGAAGTGGCATTAGAGGATCATAGAGAGCATCCTCTGATTAGTGCAGTTTACTTTCTGGAACTTAATCGCCGATGCTCGCTTGAAAAAGATATGGTGTTCTATTATGGGGATAATTGGAGAGAGCAAGTTACAGCCTCACCTGTTGCTCAGAACTACGTCGACCGTATTCGGGAAATTTCTGCTAGTGAACCAGCCTTATTGCTAGGTCATAGCTACACTCGCTACATGGGCGATCTTTCAGGGGGTCAAATGCTACAAAAAGTTGCTCAGTCAGCCCTGAAGCTTTCAGGCTATGAAGGCACATCCTTTTACAACTTTGAGCAAATTCCTGACAAAAAGGCATTTAAGGATAAGTATCGTCAGGCATTAAATGCATTACCCGTTGATGATATAACAGCAGAACGGATTGTTGCAGAAGCTAATAATGCTTTTGGGTTCAATTTACAAATGGCTCAGGAGTTAGAAGGAAGTTTAATTAAAGCGTTGGGTCAAGTCCTGTTTAATAGCCTCACTCGTTCTCAGAATTCAGGTAGCACTGAAGTAGCTGCGGCTAATTAATTTTGTCATTGGGTATTGGGCAAAACAGTTCTGAGTTTTGAGTGCTGAGTAAACAAGTGATGTTCCCTATTTAGGGCTGGGTACTCAGCACTCCTGAAAGGTATTGGGTATGGTTTTTTCTTTGTCTCCCTTTACTCTCCACTCCCCACTCATTCATTGGAAAGCAACTCAATGGTTTTTCTATTACCTGGTGTCAAGTTTGATATCGATCTGATCCAAAAGTACGACACTCGCGCACCTAGATACACTAGTTACCCGCCTGCTACAGAGTTAAGCGAAACATTCACCGAAATTGATTTTAAGGCCGCGATCGCAGCATCGAATCAACGCAAAACACCTCTTTCTTTGTATTTCCATATCCCCTTTTGCCAAAGTGCTTGCTACTTTTGCGGCTGTAACACAGTAATTTCTAACAATAAGAATATTGCTAAACCTTACGTGGAGTCTTTGGTTCAAGATATCAAAAACACCGCAGCTTTAATCGATTCAGATAGAAAAGTGCTGCAAATGCATTGGGGAGGTGGTACTCCTAATTACTTGGAGCGTCACCAAGTAGAATTTTTATGGAAAAACATGAATCGCTATTTCAACATCGATCCAAAAGCAGAAATCTCAATTGAGATTAATCCTCGTTATATCGATAAAAACTACATTTTATTTCTGAGACAGATTGGGTTTAACCGCATTAGTTTTGGTATTCAGGATTTTAATCGTCAAGTTCAAGTAGCTGTAAATCGTGTCCAGCCGGAAGAAATGCTTTTTGATGTCATGAGTTGGATCAAAGAAGCTAAGTTTGAAAGTGTGAATGTAGACCTAATTTATGGTTTACCTTATCAAACACGTGAGACATTTCAAGAGACGCTGAAAAAGACGATTGAATTAGATCCTGATCGAATTGTAGTTTTTAACTTTGCTTATGTGCCTTGGCTAAAACCGACGCAAAAAAATATTCTTCAAGAGGCGCTACCTCCAGCAGAGGAAAAGTTAGAGATTCTGAAAATGACCATTGAAGAATTGACGAATAACCAATATCTATTTATTGGGATGGATCATTTTGCTAAAACTAATGATGAACTAGCGATCGCTCAACGCAATGGTACTCTCAAGCGTAATTTTCAGGGCTATACTACTCACGCCGAGACAGAATTATTTGGTTTTGGTGCCACATCTATAAGTATGTTAGAAAATGCTTATGCCCAAAACCACAAGGAATTAAAGGATTATTACCAGACACTGGCTGCCGGGGCTTTACCTGTTAGTAAAGGTATCAAACTGACTCCAAATGACATCATCAGACGGGATGTGATCATGGGTATTATGTCTCACTTTCAACTTTCTAAGCAAGACATTGAAAACAAACATCATATTAGTTTTGATGAATATTTTTCTGAGGAACTAGAGGCATTAAAACCCCTAGAAGTCGATGGTCTAGTTAGTTTATCAAAAAATCAGATCCAGATTACAGATATCGGGAGATTACTAGTCAGAAATATTGCCGTTATATTTGATACTTACACAAGAACGCGAGAGACAAAATTCTCTCGCGCCATTTGATATAGCCCTTCTCGATTGAGTGAGATACTAAGAAGTGCTTGTTAACTACATATTTGACAATTCTGGTGGAGTAGTTTCCAGGTTGCGGCGATATTGTTTAATCGATGTAATCCGAACCAAGTGGTTTTAACACCAGGCTCACCATCGCTTTTTCGACCTAAAAAGTCACCTAGAGTTGCAATCATTCGCACAGCTTCTTGCAAAGAAGGTGATTTTTTGGGTGGGATAGGATTAAGAGCATTGGGCACAAGAGGCAGAGGAGCAAAGGGGCAGAGAGGAAAACTTACTGCAACTTCTCCCCTGCTCCCCTATTCCCTACTCTCCATTCCCTGTATGCAAGGTTTTCACCCATTTCAGCCGCTTTTGTCTTACCGACATCCGGGCAGTAGTACTGCTCATGACAACTAACCAGTGCAACATATATACACTGCCACGCAGGGTTTGCACCAGCATCAGAAAATATGTAGAAAGTGGGAATTTTTGATCTTGACGTACCCGCTTTAGACCTGTAAACATCCCGATCATCGACATAGTAACGGACAAGCCTGTGATGGGACTTAACATTGGTGGACGATGACGAGCGATCGCCATTAATAAATCTGGGACTGCTGCTGTGGGCAAGATATACATAATTAGCATGAAAATCAGCAAATCCCAGCTTTTGCGCCATCCCATACGGTTTTTGAGAATTAAATCCCAATAATCCAGATAGCGTTGATAACCGCCTTCTGCCCAACGGTTGCGTTGATGCCAAAGTGCGATCGCACTTGTGACTCCTTCTTCTTGCACTGCTGGATGGAAAACACACTCAATATCCCATTTGTCCAAATGTAAGCGGATTGTCAAATCCAAATCATCGGTAATGGTTTCCTCATTCCAGCCACCGCAGCTTTCCAAGGCGGAACGCCGGACAAATTGACCATTGCCTCGCAGTTCGCCAATGCCACCAAGGGCAGTCCTCTGTTGCTGAAACCAAGTATCAAGTGCCATTTCGGCCATTTGACCCTTAGTCCAAAAATTTTCTTTAGCGTTGGCGATCGCTTTTCGCACCTGCACCGCCCCCACCTTTTCTCTTTGAAATAAAGGTATTACCTGTTGCAGCAAGTCTGGTGTCACTTGGGCATCAGCGTCAAATACTGCTATAATGTCGCCTTTTGTCAACGGCAATACCTGATTCAACGCCCCCGATTTGCCACCGGTAGCTTCTGCTGAACGTCTTAGTACTTTTAGTTGGTCGTGTTTCTGTTCTAGTTCTGCTAATAAATGCGGCGTGCTATCACTGCTGTGATCGTCAATTATCCAAATTTCGTACTGCCCACCTGGATATTCCAGATTACAAAGATTTTTGACTAATTTAGCAATTACTGCTTCCTCATTTTTCGCAGCCACTAGCACGGATACACAAGGCAAATCTCCCTGTATTTCTTTTGGATAGCGACGAGATTTAGTAAACACTACCACCAAAGCATGAAATCCTAGAATGGTGGTCAGTCCTAGAATAAAAATGGAAGCCCAAGAAACTAAATGTAGAGCGATCGTGCCACTCCAGACGATAGTCAAGACTAGAGCCGCTTTGCGTCTACGACCTTGAAACCGAGATGGTAGAGACACAGGATCTGTCTCTAACACCGACTCCTCATCTACTGATAGGTCAGATAACAAGGAGTTGAGCGGATCAAGCTCTTGATAAGAATCTTCCTCGGGCCAGGAATTCGCTGGCATAGGTTAGGTTACTTGATTCAAAAACCAGTATTTGTCTACAGTTAGTAATTTTACGGACAAATATCCCTAAGCTACTTTTCCCGATATTAATCGGAATGGGCAAACTGCAATACCCGCTATCCCTAAGCCAAAAGCCGCTGGGGCTACCTTTGTTGTCACCGCCACTCTGCGTAATTACCTCACATTAACCACATTTGCTACTCTGAAACAGAGGCTTGATTCCTTTGATAGCCACTTGGGCAGGAAGCTTGTAGAGTCCGACTTTCTTCAAAGAGAACTCCGGTTTGGGCAAAGTAATAGCAAGGTAGCAGCAGCTTGTTGTTGGGAGAAACTGCAATAACGGTATCCATCACTTTACAGTGGGGATTTTTAGTGTTATCGTTCCCAGCTTCGATAACAGTTAATGCAGCATCATTGTAACCGAAATTTTAATATTTCTTAGTAGTAACTTCATTTATTGGGTATTGGGCACAAGAAGCAGAACTATCAAGGGCATAGGGGCATAGGGGAAAGGCTGACTACAACATCTCCTCTGCTCTCCACCCCCGTATGTGCTTTAGACACATCTTCTGGGAATACTACTAACAACCACTAATATCCCCAGTTGCCAACTAAATTGAGGAACATTTAACAATGTCTATTGAGCAACTTCAGCCTGCCACTCAACAACAAGCCAGCGTTTACTTACCTTACGTTCAGGGCGCTAGGCGCAATTTCTTACCTTATGCCATTAGTCTTTATCAAAAAGGGGTCTTGGAGGGACATCGGAAGATAGAAGCCAGTGAGCATGTCCCCTTTGTCGCCTCCTGGAATGTTGCTACTTTACCCTCAGACTTAACCCGTTGCCGAATTCAGTTTGATGGCAATGCTGAACTGAGTTATGAACTGATGATGGCTAGTTTCGAGTTTATTAATTTTTTGATTGAACTTATGGACAACTATAAACGTTATCGTATAACCGATTTTTCACAACCGTTTTACCGCAAGCTATTGCGTATAGACGATTGAGTGAACTCAGCCGGACTTTTGCAAGTTCGGCTTGTCTTTAAAACTGTGTAAATAGTAAACATAAAAAAATCAAATTGCTTTTATCCGCCAAAGCAATTTGATTTTTGCATTATTAGAGTACGGTGTAAATCTAGCTACCATCTCAATTAAGCAACTTGTTAAAGGTAGGCAAACTTCCGCCACAAGGTACTTTTAACAGCCATTCCAGGAAATGTTATCAGGAATACAAAGACTTAATCCATTCCCATTCCTGCGTCAAACCCTCTCTTAGGGAAACTTGCGGCTGATATCCCAGAATTTTCTGAGCTTTAGATACATCAGCAGCCGTGTGGCGGGCATCTCCCATTGCATTTTCAATATGGTTTCTTTTAATTGGTTTGCCGACAATTTCTTCAATCGTATCCAAGACTTCTGCCAAAACTACCCTGCTACCGCCACCGATATTAAAAATTTCTCCCACTGCTTCGGGTGCGGTGGCGGCGGCTAAATTGGCGGCGATGATATCACTAACAAACGTAAACTCCCGCGTTTGCTGACCATCACCATAAATAGGAATTGCCTCATCTTGCAAAATGGATTTAAAGAACTTATTAAATGCCATATCCGGGCGTTGTTTAGGGCCATAAACTGTGAAATAGCGCAATGTTACAGAGGGTACGCCAAAGTTTTTGTGATACAGCTCACATAAAAATTCTGCTGCTAGCTTGGTAATGCCGTAAGGAGAAACTGGTTGAGGACAAATTCTCTCGTGGGTAGGTAATGTTTCTGCATCACCATATACACTCGATGAAGAGGCAAACACTAGCCTTTTCAGGTGTTTAGCATCCTTAGCGGCTTCCAGCAAAACTTGTGTAGCATTAATATTTCGTTCTGTATAACCTCGAAAAGCTTTACCCCAACTTGCTCTAACCCCTGCTTGGGCCGCTTGATGGTAAACTACATCAACATCTTTTAGGAGTTTCTGCCAATCTAAAAACTGAATATCTCCTTCAATTAATGAAAAGCCTGGTGACTGATGTAAGTGTGCAACATTCTTAAACTTTAACATCGGATCGTAGTAATCATTGAATTCATCAATCCCGATTACTTCTTCTCCTTGTTGCAGCAATGTTTCTGCAAGATGAGAGCCAATAAAGCCAGCGGCTCCAGTAACAATAATTTTAGCCATGTTGCCTATTTTTTGATATTTTCATTAATCTCCATATTCACAGGTTAATACTTGTAATCAATAATCGTCATTACCTGAAGATGATTTTTTTACTCAATTATTTCAATGTTTCCAAAAATCATCATAAATACTTAAATATTATACCTAGATGGTAATAACCTCAGTATATTTATTGAATTATTGCTATTACTAACATTTATAATTGTACTAATTTTATAAGCTGGAATTTAAGGATAAATATAGCTATAGGAATCCGGTTTGACTACTAAACTCACTTGGCTTAGTAGGCAAGAGGATTTCAGAAGATTAAGGTATACCAAATTTTTTTCAAAATCAAATATGAGTCCTATATATTTCTTCTTGCAGCCTGCCATTCAGCCTTTTTAGCCATGAGGGGGCTTGCATAAGTGTAAGAATTGATGAAAAAATTGATCCGCGAGAGCTGGATACGGCATTCTCGTTTCGCAAGGAACGCACGAGGAAATCAGTGAAAGTTTTAGTTGTAGGTAATGGAGGGCGCGAACACGCTCTGGCATGGAAACTGCTGCAATCTAAGCAAATTGAGCAAGTTATCTGTGTACCAGGGAATGGGGGTACAGCAAGTATGGAAAATTGCCAGAACTTGCCCCTAGCAGTAGATGATTTTGAAGGTATGAGTCAATATGCTCTACAACATGGCATAACTCTGGTAATAGTTGGGCCAGAAGTCCCCCTTTCTAAGGGAATCACAGATTACCTCCAAGAAAAAGGATTGATGGTATTTGGCCCAGTCAGAGCCGGAGCGCAAATTGAGGCGAGTAAAGCTTGGGCAAAAGCTCTGATGCAAGAAGCAGGAATTCCGACGGCACGGGCTGCGGTATTTACGGAAGCAACAGCAGCTAAATCTTACCTCAAATCTCAGGGAGCGCCAATTGTTATCAAAGCTGATGGCTTGGCGGCTGGTAAGGGGGTAACGGTGGCTGAAACCGTTGCACAGGCAGAAAGTGCCGTTGATGCGATTTTTCAAGGGCAATTTGGCAGTGCTGGTGAATTTGTCGTCATTGAAGAATGTTTGATTGGGCAAGAAGTGTCAGTTTTAGCATTGACGGATGGGTTAACAATTCGCCCTCTGCTGCCAGCTCAAGACCATAAGCGAATTGGTGACGGCGATACAGGGGAAAATACTGGTGGGATGGGAGCATACAGCCCAGCACCCATCGCTACACCAGAGTTGATGGCACGTATTCAAACAGAAGTATTGGAAAGAGCGATCACCACCTTAAGAGCTAAAGGCATTGATTACCGAGGCGTGCTGTATGCTGGGTTAATGATTGCACCCGATGGCGATTTGAAGGTTTTGGAATTTAACTGTCGCTTTGGCGATCCCGAAACCCAGGTGATTTTACCACTGTTAGAAACACCCCTAGAAGAATTGATTCTAGCTTGCGTACAGCAGCGCTTAAATGAATTGCCGCCCATTGCTTGGAAAAGAGGAGCATCTGCTACTGTCGTTGCCGCTTCCGGTGGTTATCCAGGAGAATATCAAAAGGGCCAAGTGATTACTGGCATTGAGCAGGCAGAAGCAGCAGGAGCAACTGTATTTCATGCAGGTACGAAATTAAACCAGCAACAAGAAATAGTCACAGATGGAGGTCGAGTATTAAATGTGACCGGAATTGGAGAAACTTTTGAGCAAGCGATCGCCCAAGCCTACGCTAGTATCAAACATATTCAGTTTCAGGGAATGTATTACCGGAAAGATATCGGTCATAGAGTTAGGAGTTAGGAATTAGGAGTTTGGAGTTTGGAGTTTGGAGTTATGCCCAATGCCCAATGCCCCATTCCCAATGCCCAATGCCCCATTCCCCATTTCCCTAACATATTTGTCAAATTAACTGTTAATTTTTAAGTTGTTGGGCTTTATAACAAAGACTACTAACAACTTTATTTAAGATGCTAAGTTTGTTCAAATCAATTCGAGATGCGATCGCAAGTTGGTGGTCGGAGTTCACTCTCCAGACTAAACTGCTGGCTGTGGCCACAATGGTAGTTTCGTTAGTGATGAGCGGTTTGACCTTCTGGGCTGTAAATACAATTCAGCAGGATGCGCGGATGAATGACACCCGCTTTGGTCGTGATTTGGGGCTGCTGCTTGCTGCCAACGTTGCCCCCTTGGTCGCTGACAATAATCTCACGGAAGTTGCCCGATTTTCCCAACGTTTCTATAGCAGCACCTCTAGCGTGCGTTATATGCTTTATGCCGATGAAAACGGGGAAATCTTTTTTGGCATTCCTTTTTGGGAAGCCGAGGTAGAAAATTCCCTTACCATTAAACGGCGGATACAACTGCCAGAAGATTATCCTGGTGATGGGGAAAAGCCGATGGTGCGGCAACACACAACCCCAGATGGGACAGTCACCGATGTATTTATTCCCCTGATTGTCAATAAAAAATACTTAGGTGTATTAGCGATCGGGTTCAACCCCAATCAGACCGCTGTTATCTCCACCAATTTTACCCGCGATGTCACCATTGCCGTTTTTATCACAATTTGGGTAATGGTGATTTTGGCAGGAGTGATTAACGCCTTGACCATCACCAAGCCGATTAAAGAACTACTGGTGGGGGTAAAACAAATTGCTACCGGGAATTTTAAGCAGCGGATTAATTTACCTTTAGGCGGCGAACTAGGAGAATTAATTTTCAGCTTTAATGAGATGGCAGAGCGATTAGAGCGCTATGAAGAACAGAACATTGAAGAACTAACCGCAGAAAAAGCCAAGCTAGAAACTTTAGTTTCCACGATCGCAGATGGTGCTGTGTTGATCGATAACAACATGCAGGTGATTTTAGTCAACCCCACAGCAGAGCGAATTTTTGGCTGGGAAGCCGCTCATGTAGTCGGTTGCAATGTCTTGCATCACTTGCCAGCATCAGTACAAATCGAAATCACCCGTCCCTTGTACGAAATGGCAGCAGGCGAATGCGAAAGCGCCGAATTCCGAATTTTTATTAACCAACCCACCCCAAGGACAATCCGTATTCTCTTGACTACAGTACTCAATCTGCAAAGAGAAAGCATCAAAGGTATTGCGATTACTATTCAAGATATAACCCGTGAAGTCGAACTAAACGAGGCAAAAAGTCAATTTATCAGCAACGTTTCTCACGAACTGCGAACGCCTCTATTTAACATTAAAACTTATATTGAAACCCTGCACGACTACGGCGAAGACTTAGATTTACAAGAACGGCAAGAGTTTCTGCAAACAGTCAACCATGAAACCGATCGCCTCACCCGCCTAGTTAACGATGTTTTGGATTTATCAAAACTCGAATCTGGTCGCAACTACAGCTTTGATGGCGTAGATTTAGCCCAAGCGATCGAGCAAACCCTGCGTACTTACCAACTCAATGCCAAAGATAAAGGTGTTGAACTTGTTCAGGAAGTTGCCCCTAATTTGCCGCTAGTATTAGGTAATTACGATTTATTAGTACAAGTGTTTGGCAACCTGATTGGTAATGCGCTTAAATTCACCAAAGCCGGTGGTAAAGTAGCAATCCGCGCCTACCAACTAGATTTCAACCCCAGCCACAGCGAATCTGCACCAGTGCGGATTGAAATTTCCGATACTGGAATTGGCATCGCCACAGAAGATCAACACTCAATTTTTGAACGCTTTTTCCGCGTAGAAAACCGAGTTCACACCCTAGAAGGTACGGGTTTAGGTTTATCAATTGTTAGAAATATCATCGACAGACATCGTAGTAAAGTCTATCTAGTGAGTGAAGTCGGCATTGGCACCACTTTTTGGTTTGACTTAGCCATATTTGAAGAAAAAGCACCATTGATACAAGTTGAACCTATTGCGGAAACATCCAAAATTACCACAGTTTGAAAATTGCAGAAGCATCCAAAATCATCACAACCTGAAGATTAAGGATTGAGTATGGTTTGTTATTTTTGACCATTCCCGATAGTGGCAATTTTGGATGAAGCTTTTGAAGAAATTGCCACACTTTATTCAATTTATACATAAAAGTTGATTAGCGATCGCTCTCTAGGCAATACTACTCGCTTTGTGCGTTTTGAACTCAGAATTTGGTTTGCGGAAAAGGTTACTGGGGTTGGGTTAAAGGTTTTTTATTTCCCTTTTCCCCTTCCCCTTTTCCCATTAACCGACAAGTATTAGTTGTTGATATAACTGTCATTGACAATCTTCGTGCAAGCAGCATTGAATTTTGCCTAGTTGTGGCTCAATTAATTATGTATACAAGTTACGGAATGTTTATTCTGCCAAATTCTTGGGAAATATTAAAATTATCAACTTCTTCTCAAAATTTTAATTTGACCCTATGACGACGCTGGCAGCAATCCCCGATTCAAATCCATTGCCGTATATCCCTGGTTATGCCATTGTTAAGCAGCTATATGCAGGTTCTCAGACAATAGTTTATCGAGCAGTGCAGGAGTTAAGTCAGCGTCCGGTGGTGATTAAACTATTACGGCAAGACTACCCCAACTTTAACGAATTATTACAGTTTCGTAACGAGTATGCAATTACCAAAAATCTCAATATTCCTGGCATAATCCATCCATTAAGCCTAGAAGCATACGCTAACAGTTATGCTTTGGTGATGGAAGATTTTGGTGGCATTTCCCTACGGGATTATACCCAAAATTATTCCTTATCTTTAGGGGAATTTTTAGAAATAGCCCGACAAATTGCTGATATTCTCCATGATGTCTGCCAGCATCGAGTCATCCACAAAGATATCAAACCCGCTAACATTTTGATTCATCCAGAATCGCAACAAGTTAAGCTGATTGACTTTAGCATTGCCTCCCTCCTCCCCCGCGAAACCCAAAAAATCCAAAATCCGAATGTGTTGGAAGGAACCCTTGCCTATCTTTCCCCAGAGCAAACCGGACGAATGAATCGCGGCATTGATTACCGCAGTGATTTCTATGCTTTAGGGGTGACATTGTACGAACTTTTGACTGGACAATTACCCTTTCAATCCAACGATCCGATGGAGTTAGTACACTGTCATTTAGCCAAGCTGCCACTCGCTCCACACAGTATTAATCCAGAAATTCCCGCGATCGCCTCAGAGATAGTATTGAAGTTGATGGCGAAAAATGCTGAAGATCGGTATCAAAGCGCCTTGGGTTTGAAATATGACTTAGAATGCTGTCTCAATCAATGGAAAGCAACTGGTAGAATAGAAACCTTTGTCTTGGGAAAACGGGATGTGTGCGATCGCTTCATTATCCCCGAAAAACTCTATGGGCGAGAAACAGAAGTTGCAAACTTGCTCAAAGCTTTTGAGCGCGTCGCTAATGGCAGTTCAGAAATGATGCTAGTAGCAGGATTTTCCGGGATTGGTAAAACTGTGGCGATCAATGAAGTCCATAAACCGATTGTCAGACAACGCGGTTACTTCATCAAAGGCAAGTACGATCAGTTGCAGCGTAATATTCCGTTTAGTGGCTTTATGCAAGCCTTTCGCGATTTGATGGGGCAATTGCTGAGTGAGAGTAATGTCCAATTGGCGGCGTGGAAAGCAAAAATTTTGGCGGCTGTGGGCGAAAACGGACAAGCGATTGTTGATGTGATCCCGGAACTAGAGCGAATTATCGGTCAACAGCCGCCAGTCCCAGAACTATCTGGTAATGCGGCCCAAAATCGTTTTAATTTGCTATTTCAGAAATTTATCGAGGTTTTCACCACCCCTGAGCATCCGCTAGTGATGTTTCTGGATGACTTGCAATGGGCAGACTCGGCTTCTTTGAATTTACTGCAATTATTGATCGGTGAAGCCAATTCTGGATATTTACTTATTCTGGGCGCTTATCGAGATAATGAAGTTTTTCCGACTCATCCCTTGATACTAACGCTGGAACAGATTCAGCAAGCCCAAGCTACCGTCAATACCATTGCCCTGCAACCCTTGTCCGAAATAACGGTGAATCAATTGGTGGCAGACACCTTAAGTTGTCCCAATGAACTGGCTCAACCCCTGACGCAATTGGTATATCAGAAAACCAAAGGTAATCCCTTTTTTACAACACAGTTTCTCAAAGCACTGTACGAAGAGGGTTGCATTCAGTTCCAGCCAGAACTGGGTTACTGGCAATGCGATCTGGCTTCGGTGCGGCAATTGGCATTGACCGATGGAGTGGTAGAGTTCATAGCATTGCAGTTACAGAAACTTCCGGTGGATACACAGGAGCTTTTGAAACTGGCGGCTTGTATTGGCAACCAATTTGATTTGAAGACCTTGGCAATGGTCTGTGATAAATCACTTATTAATATAGCGACCAACCTATGGACGGCGTTACAAGAAGGTCTGATTCTCCCCATTAGCGAAACCTACAAGTTCTTCCAATCAAATAACTCAGACCATATCGATCGCGGTAGTGAGATTGTCGTTCCTTATAAATTCTTGCACGATCGCGTCCAACAAACTGCCTATGGTCTGATTCCAGAAGATCGAAAACAGTCTATCCACTTCCAAATCGGACAACAACTGTGGGCAAATACGCCGGAAGCAGAGCGAGAAGGGAAAATTTTTGAAATTGTCAATCAATTGAACTACGGTCTGAAATTGACATCTCAAAAAAGTTCTCCTGGATTGTTGAATGCACAAAATGGTGACGAAATCTCTAGGCTGCAAGAATTGGATCTAGCTCAACTGAACCTGCTTGCAGGACAAAAAGCCAAGGCAGCAACCGCCTATGAAATGGCAAATAAATACTTCACAGCAGGACTAGCAGCGCTCCCAGAAAACGGTTGGTCAGATCGCTACGACCTGACCCTTGCCCTTTATACAGAAGCGGCTGAAATTGAGTACCTGACTGCCCATTTCGAGCAGGCAGAAAGGCTTTCAGAAATTGTTCTTCAGCACGCCCAGGATTTGCTGCAAAAGGTGAAGATGTATGAAATCAAAATCTATTTCTACATTGCTCAGAATCAAATGCTGGCAGCAATCGACATCTGTCTGCAAGTGCTGGAGTTTTTGGGTGAACCGCTGTTTAAAGAACCTCCACAGGAGTTAGCGATCGAAGATTTAATTAACCTTCCAGAGATGCTCGATCCGCACAAGTTAGCAGCCATGCGAATTGCGATCGCAATGGTCACTCCCAGCCTGAATGCTAAACCAGAGTTGTTACCACTGATTGCTTACACACTAGTGAACTTATCGATTCAATTTGGCAATTCGGCATTTTCGGCATTTGGCTACACCTTTTATGGTCTGGTTCTATGTGGTACCCCTACCGGAATTGAAAAAGGCTATCGGTTTGGACAACTAGGATTAAAATTGCTGGAGCGCTTCAACGAGAGGAAATTGTATGCAAAAGTGGTTAACATTTTTGATGTGTTTGTGCGGCACTGGCAAGAACCCGCTCGGAAAACGATCGCTCCTTTACGTGAAGCTATTCAGGTTGGATTAGAAATGGGTGATGTAGAGTATGCCTGCTACAACGCCGCCTCCTACTGCAACTATCTTTTCTTCATCGGTGAAGCACTGGAGCAGGTAAATCAGCAACAGCAAAAATACATCGATCTGTTGTTGAAATTCAAACAAGAATATCAAATTTATTTCAGCCAGATTTGTCGTCAGCTGGTGTTGAATTTGATGGGAGCAGCAGAAGATCCCCTAATACTAGTTGGAGATAGTTTCGACGAGCAAAAAATGCTGCCGATTTTAATTGAAACTCAAAACGGAACTCTCCTGTTTCAGCTCCATCTGGCAAAGACCATTCTTCTGTTCATCTTTGAGGACTATCAGCAGGCACTTATCCATGCTCAAGAAGCCGAAAAATACCTGGGAAACATGGTTGGCTTCTTGCAGTTTGCCGAACATAATTTCTATTACTCCCTCGCTCTGTTGGCTACCTGTTCAAATGGCAATGAGGCAGAGCAACAATCGGCATTAGAAAAAGTTGCAGAAAACCAGAAATTGATGAGTCAATGGGCTTGTCACGCTCCCAACAATCATCAGCACAAATATGATTTAGTTGAAGCAGAGCGGGCAAAAATTTTGGGTCATTTAGACGCAATCACCTACTATAAAAAAGCCATTCAGAGGGCAAAAGAAAACGACTATATCCAAGAAGAAGCACTCAGCAATGAGCTGGCCGCCAAATTCTATCTGGCTTGCGGCAAAGAGAAGCTGGCCGCAGACTATATGCAACAAGCCTACTACTGCTACGCCCATTGGGGTGCAAAGACGAAAGTTGCCCATTTAGAAGAACAATATCCGCAACTACTAACAGCCATTCTCCAATCGCCTAATATTGGCATCACATCTACGACAACCATCCCCTTAACTTTGATGAGAAGTGTAACTAAAAGTTCTAGCAACCAAAATTTATACTTAGATTTACAAGCGGTAATGAAAGCCGCACAAGCCATCTCTCAAGAAATTGAATTAGAGAAACTGTTGGCAACTTTGATGCAGATCGCGATCGCCAATGCTGGCGCCCAAATCGGTCATTTGGTTCTTCGCCAAGAGGAACAATGGTTAGTTGTAGCTCAAGCCGAGCGAGAACTGGTAAAAACCTTAGAAATTCCCCTAGAGCAATACTCAGAAATTCCCCAAAGTTTGATTTATGCAGTAGCAAGAACTCAAGAGACGGCTGTGTTTGAAGACTTGAGTACAGCAGTGCAATTTGCCAGCGATCGCTACATTCTCACTCACCAGCCCAAATCAGTTTTATGTACTCCCATTAGTCGCCAAGGAAAACTCATCGGTATTTTGTACCTAGAGAACAACTTAACTTTAGGCGCTTTTACTAGCGATCGCATCGAGATTCTCCAACTCCTAACTAGTCAAGCCGCTATCTCTGTGGAAAATGCCCGTCTGTATCAACAAACTGAAAACTATTCTTACACCCTAGAAGCAGAGGTAGAACACAAAACCCAAGCTCTCAACCAAAAAGCCCAAGATTTAGAGCAGACCTTGAAAAAATTGCAGCAAACTCAAGGACAATTAATTCATAGCGAAAAAATGTCATCTCTGGGTCAATTGGTAGCTGGTATTGCTCACGAAATTAACAATCCAGTTAATTTTATTAAGGGTAATCTCACCCATACAGAAAATTACATTCAAGATATGATGCGTTTGCTGACACTTTATCAGCAAGAATATCCCCAACCTAATCCAGCTATTCAAGCGATGAAGGAAGAAATTGAGCTTGATTTTCTGTTTAAAGATGCTAATCAAACCTTAGAATCTATGAAGATTGGTAGCGATCGCATCAGCAAAATTGTCCAGAGTTTACGCAACTTTGCTCGCTTAGATGAAGCCGAAATCAAAGCTGTAGATTTACACAGTGGTATTGAAAGCACGCTGTTAATTTTGCAACATCGTTTACAAGCTTCTGAAAATCAACCCGAAGTGCGCGTTATTAAGGAGTATGGCAATCTACCTCTGGTGACTTGCTATCCTAGCCAGTTGAATCAAGTCTTCCTAAATCTGATTAACAATGCCATTGATGCGATTCGAGATAATCCCCAAAGCAGCCAACACCCAGAAATTCGGATTCGTACTGGAGTGATAGATCGTGAATGGTTACGAATTGCGATCGCCAATACAGATAGTAGCATTCCTGTAAATCTGCAAGAGCGGATTTTTGAACCGTTTTTCACTACAAAACCCATTGGTCGCGGTCAAGGTTTGGGCTTATTTGTCTGCTATTCCATTATCCAACAACATCGCGGTACTTTAACTGTGCGTTCTCAGCCCACTGAGGGAACTGAATTTGAGATTGTTCTCCCTATCTATTAGACATCTTGCAAAAGTTACTTTTACTTTCCGGTTGGGGAAAGGTTACTGGGTTTGAAAAAATTCCATACCTTTACAATACTGCACGCTTTGTGGATTTTTAACTCGGAATTGAATTTGGGGAAAAGGTTAAAGGGTAAAGGGTAAAGGTTAAAGGTTTTTTCTTTCCCCTTTACCCCTTACCCTTTTCCCTACAAATGCCAAGAAGTCTCTGGAGGCGGAGCCTTCCAGAATGGGTTAAGAGCCTCCAGGCTCTTAACCAGTCAGAGCCAAGGCTATATCTTACAGCTATTTTCAGGTAAATAGACCACGCGGTAGGGGCACAGCATTGCTGATATGTGTCAACTTCAGCGTAGAAACTTTTCATTGTGACTAGCCAATTTAAGTATTTTAGAATAGGTTAATAGTATCAAAGCTTACTAATTTATTGTGAAAAATTCTACTGAAAGTTTTCAACAAGACCTCAGTTTACCCAAGATAGAAGTAGATCAGCTGCTTCTGGAATGGTATGAAAATCCAGCAGCTTACGTAAGTAATATATGTATCAATCAGTTGTTTGAATATCAAGTAGAAAAAACACCTGAGCAAATTGCGGTGATTTTTGAAGACAAACAAATTTCTTATCAAGAACTTAACCAGCGAGCTAATCAACTAGCACACTATCTACAAACCCTGAATGTCAAACCAGAGGTTTTAGTTGGCATTTGCCTGGAGCGATCGCTAGAAATGATTGTTGGACTATTAGCCATCCTCAAAGCAGGCGGAGCTTATGTCCCCTTAGATCCAGCCTATCCCTCAGAGCGCCTAGCTTTAATGCTAGAGGACTCACAGTTACCAATACTACTGACACAACAACATCTACTTTCAAAACTTCCAGAGCATCAGGCCCATATAGTTTGTCTAGATAGCGATAAAGAGGCAATTACTCAACAAAGTCAGGAGAATCTAACCTGTCTAGCGACAGATAAAAACCTGTCTTATGTCATTTACACCTCTGGTTCGACTGGTAAACCGAAAGGGGTAGCTATCGAACATCACAGCACAGTCGCTCTGTTGCATTGGGCTAGAGAAGTTTTTACAACCGAGGATCTAGCTGGAGTGCTGGCCGCAACATCTATTTGCTTCGATCTCTCAGTTTTTGAAATATTTGTTCCCCTCAGTTGTGGTGGTAAGGTGATTTTGGCAGAAAATGCCTTGTATTTACCTACCTTACTTGCCGCTCAAGAAGTCACTCTAATCAATACAGTGCCATCTGCGATCGCAGAGTTACTGAGAATTCAAGGTATACCCACTTCTGTTCGTACCGTTAACTTAGCCGGCGAACCTCTGCAAAATCGTTTGGTACAGCAAATCTATCAGTTGGACAATATTCAAAAAGTCTTTAATCTATACGGCCCGACGGAAGATACGACCTATTCGACATTTGCTCTGGTAAACAAAGGTGACAGCATCGTGACAATTGGTCGTCCGATAACCAACACATACTGTCTTCTGTTGGACGAGCAAATGCAGATAGTACCCACAGGTGTTCCTGGAGAACTATACATTGGCGGCGAGGGACTAGCTAGAGGCTATCTCAACCGTCCAGAACTGACAGACCAGCGATTCATTCCCAACCCATTCATTAACGAGGCTGGTGGAGAACTAGTCAAAAGCCAACGCCTCTACAAAACAGGCGACTTAACTCGCTACTTACCAGACGGCAACATTGAGTATATTGGGCGCATTGACCAACAAGTAAAGATTCGCGGCTTCCGGATTGAGCTAGGAGAAATTGAAACTGCACTGTGGCAACATCCTGATGTGCAAGAAGTTGTAGTGATTGCTAAAGAATTTTCCCCTGGCGACCAACGCCTAGTAGCTTACGTAGTTCTCAAGCCCGAATCATCAGACATGAATGTTGGTAATTTACGCCGTTTTCTCAAACAGAAATTGCCTGACTACATGATCCCTTCTCGCTTTGTGCAATTGAGTGCTTTACCCTTAACAGCTAACGGAAAAGTCGATCGCAAGGCACTCTCAGCACCCGTTCAAACTTTGAATACGAATGAGAAGTTTATTGCTCCTCGGACTCCTATTGAGGAACGAGTAGCAGAAATTTGGTCTACTGTATTGGGTCTAAAAAACATTGGCGTTCATGACAATTTCTTAGCGTTGGGAGGACATTCCTTACTAGCCTTTCAAATCCTCTGTCGTATCCGGGATATCTTTCAAGTTGAGTTGCCAATGCGGCATTTCTTTGAAGCGCCCACCATCTCTGAAATAGCTGACAGCATCATACAAGCACAACAGGAAGACATAGGATGTTCTGTACCAATACAATCCATTAGGCGCGATGGGGATTTACCGCTTTCCTTTGGGCAAGAACGGTTGTGGTTTATTGACCAGTTAGTACCCAATCATGCTTTTTACAATGTTCCCGAAGCCTTTCGCCTCAGAGGTGTACTCAACGCCACAATATTAGAGCAGAGCTTGAATGAAATTATCAAACGTCATGAAGTCCTACGAACTACATATTCCAGTTTGAACGGACAACCCATACAGGTCATCCACTCAACTTTTCCCATCAAACTCTTAGTGGTGAATCTCCAAGGGCTGTCTCCAGACGAGCAAGAATCTCAAGTCCATCAGATCGTACTTGAAGAAGCCCAACGTCCTTTCAATTTAGTTCAAGGCCCATTGCTACAAACAACATTGCTGCAATTGAGTTCAGAGGAACATATATTCCTTCTTAACCTACACCACATTCTTTGTGATGATTGGTCTTTAAGTGTTTTGTTCAAGGAACTATCAACTCTCTATCAAGCTTTTTCCACTGGCAACCCTTCTCCTCTTCCTGACTTAGCTATTCAGTATGCAGACTTTGCAGCTTGGCAACGTCAGTGGCTACAAGGTGAAATTTTAGATAATAAGCAAGCTTATTGGCAGCAACATTTGAGTGGCAGTCTACCCATATTAAAATTGCCCACCGATTATCCACGACCATTAGAGCCAACATATCAGGGTGCGCGTCAATCAATCGTTATCCCCAAATCCCTAACAGATGCCCTTAATGTTCTCTCGCACCAAGAGAGTACTACCTTGTTTATGACCTTGTTGGCAGCGTTCCAGACACTCCTATTTCGCTACACAGGGCAAGAAGACATTTTAGTAGGCGCTCCGATAAGCGATCGCCACCGTTCTGAATTAGAAGGACTAATTGGGTTTTTGCTCAATACTTTGGTATTGCGAACCAACTTGTCTGACTCTCCAAGTTTCCGGCAGTTGTTAGGTCGAGTCCGGGAAGTAGCTTTATCGGGTTATACTCACCAAGACCTACCGTTTGAGAAGCTAGTTGATGCTCTCCAGATCGAGCGAGGCTTGAACCAGAATCCACTAATTTCAGTGATGTTTCATCTTCAGAATACCCCAAGACCTAAGCTGACTGTTCCCGGATTGACAATGAACCGTCTGGAAATTGATAACGGGACATCCAAGTTCGATCTATACCTCGAACTACGCGAGACAGCAGCAGGGATATCTGGCAACTTGGAATATAATACTGACCTATTTAAAGCTGAGACGATCGCTCTGATGGTGGAAAATTTTTCTACTTTATTACAGAGTATTGTTTCTAACCCAGATCAGACAATTTCCAACTTACCCCTGTTAACATTCCCTGGCGATCGGCAAACTAAGCAGATATCCAACGGCAATATAGATATTCGCAGTCTACCAGAGCCGGAAATGGATAGAAGCGATTTAGAAGCAGCATTTGTCGCGCCTCGTACCTTGATTGAGTCACAAATGGCTGAAATTTGGAGCCGGGTTTTGGCGATCGCAGAAGTTGGGATTCACGATAATTTCTTTGAGCTTGGCGGTAATTCCCTGCTAGCATCTCAGTTGATTTTTTATGTAAAAGAAACCTTTCAAGTAGATTTACCCCTAAAAAGCTTGTTTGAGAAATCCACTATAGAAGCGCTGGCTCAGGTAATAGAGACAGTGCGTCGAGATGGCGCTTCTGCTTTAACCAGTGCGATCGATCTAAAATCTGAGGTAGTACTCGATCCTGCGATCGATGCTCAAGGAAGGTCTGTTGCTCAGGTCGATGAATTGCGTCATGTTTTTCTCACAGGTGCTACAGGCTTTTTGGGGGCTTTTTTACTTGATGAACTATTACATCAAACTCAAGCAAAAATATACTGCCTGGTACGCTCCCAAAATGAGCATGAAGGGTTGAAAAAGATTCAACAAAACCTAGAAAAATATTCCCTTCATCACCCAAAATTTAGCTCTCATGTGATTGCGATTCCGGGAGACTTAGAACAGCCATATTTGGGTCTTCCTATTGAACAGTTTGAAAAACTGGGTTTGCAAATTGATACCATTTATCACAGTGCGGCCCAAGTCAATTTTGCTAAACCATACTCTGTAATCAAGGCATCCAATGTTCTCGGAACTCAAGAAGTTCTCAGATTAGCTTGTATGGGCAAAATTAAACCAATGCATTACATTTCTACCATTGCTGTTTTTGGTGCAATCAGCCATTTTACAGGACAAAAAGTAGTTTACGAAGATGATAACATCGAGTCTTGTAAAGACTATGTTGCTCTGGATCTTGGCTATGCTCAAACCAAATGGGTAGCTGAAAATCTTGTATGGGTTGCCAAGTCTAGGGGAATACCTGTTAGCGTCTTCAGAACCGGATTTCTTATGGGACATAGCGGTACAGGTATTGCTCATACACAAGATTCTTTTGTGCCTAGAGTTATTAAAGGATGCATACAGCTTGGTAGTTTTCCGGAACTCATAGAGCAAAAAGAAGAATTGATTCCTGTGGATTACGCCTCCAGAGCAATTGTTCATTTATCCAAAAAGCAAGAATCTCTAGGAAAAGCTTTCCATATAGTACCCCCGCCAGACTACAATCTAGGTATCACTGAGCTTTTTGAGTTTATTTGTTCTTATGGTTATCAACTCAAGAAGTTACCATATAGTCAGTGGAAAGATAAGCTAATTGCAAATTTCAGGGACTCTCAGGAAAATGTTTTACATCCGCTTTTACCGATGATGTCTGAAAAAGTCTATCAAAATGCTTTGACAATCATGGAGTTGTATCAAAATATAGTTGATTTTGACTATCAGAATACCCTCAATGGATTGGCAGATTCTGGAATTTTTTGTCCATCAATGGATGCTAAACTGCTGGATAAATACTTCTCATATTTCATTAGTAGTGGTTTCTTAAATTCACCACCTTTAAGACAGGAGTAAATGTTCGCGCTATAATTTTCAGCTTAACATTCCCTTCAACTATCTCCAGTAATTCTGGAGTGCATAGTATGATTTATCTACTATTGAATAAGACGATGTTTGGCTGGCAGATAGGAATTGTTGTACGCTCAAGTTCTTATTTGGTATTGCTGCTGAAAAACGCTACTTTATTATCCAAGAGCATCAGTCCTATGCCAAGGCATAGGACTGATGATTTCTGGTTAGTGGTTCAAAGCGATAGTGACACTGTATTTGGTGCCGATGATGGTCAACTGTTAAAGGCACATCGTATAAAAGGGGAGCATCTTACTTTTGCAAAAGTGAGATGCTCCCCTCTTTAGTTCTGTATTAGACTCAACACAGAAGCGTTATATTCTCCACTCTTTAGAAAACCCAAATCAAGACCTTAATATCACGAACAACAAACAGACCAATAATAAACCCAAAAGTAACAGCAAAGCCTGATTGCGTTTTACCCAACTTTTCACAGTTACAGCAAAACTGTTAGTGTAACGCTGCTGTTCCAACTCTAATTTTGTCTCTTCAATATTTTGGTAGAGGGTACAGTCTTTGGCGTAGGGACGTTTAGGAAAATTGCAAGTATCATCAGCGTGATAGGTGCAGGTGTCGCACAGATACCCATCCCCAGCAGCGCGGTGCAATGGAATACCGGGATGACCGTAAGCTTTGAGTGTAGTCCGGCAATAGGGACAACTAATAGCTTGACTATCAACAAGTTGATGGCAGTGGGGACAAGATACAGTAGCCAAAACCTTTAGTGCAAATAGGTAAACACTTTGATTCTAGCCATTTACAGGGATAATGGGGAAATACATACGTAGCCTGTTAATTTTGAATATGGCTAGCTCTCAGAAGTGGTTATTGTATCAGCAAAAGTACCAATTTTATCATGATTATTTATGTTTTTCTAAGTGATTTCTATCACTCAACATAATTAAGGCTATGCCATAATCTAGCAAATATCAGGTTTTGTCCCAAGTCCAATAATTATTTAGAGGTAGAAAAATATTGCTTTTTAATCCTGAGCTGTGCCGTAACGAAAGCGAAGTTGAAAGCAAACTCATAGTGCAATATTTGCTACCACAGCTAGGTTATACTCCTGACACCTGGCATCAAGAAGTTGCCATTGGTAGCATCCGCTTAGATTTCTTAGCATTTGCCGCACAAGTAATTCCCTTTGTCTTAGATGCCAACTCACCGCTGAGTGTTGTCATGGAAGCAAAGCATCCCAAACAAAACTTAAATCATCATGTTCTCCGACTCAGGCATTATTTAACCAGCTTGAATGTCAGGTATGGTTTGTTGACTAATGGCAAAGAGATTAGGATTTATCAAAAATTACAATACGATATTCAACTAGTATTTCAATGTTCTGGAAAGGAAGTTGAGACTAAATTAGAAATTATTAAAACCTTAATTGGTAGAGAAAGCCTAAAAGAAGGACAGCTGCTAGATAAAGCAGAAGTTAAAATAACTGAAAATAATTCCAATTTTGAAACAAAGAGAGAAAATTCAATGAAAATAATTGCGGTTTATCATAATAAAGGTGGCGTTGGTAAGACAACCACCGTAGTTAATTTAGCTGCTGCTATTAGGAAGAAGGGTAAAAGAGTTTTAGTTATTGATTTAGATAGCCAAGCTAATACTACATTTGCTACAGGTTTAGTTAAATTTGATGATGAAATCTCAGATAATATAAAAGATAATTATGTTTATCATATACTACGTTCAATTGAACTTGATACTATCTCAGAACTAGCTAAGAAATCTTCATTTACAAATCCAGAGATAGATGTAATTCCATCGCACATTAATTTGATGAAAACGGAAACCGAGCTAAATGGACTCAGATCAAGTCAAGCTAGTCTAGTATATAAATTGAAAGAAGTAGAAAATAAATATGATGTTGTAATTATTGATACTCCTCCTTCTTTAAACCTGTTTGCATTCATTGCGCTTGTCACGTCTGACTATTTAATTATTCCTTCAGATTTGAAACCATTTGCTAATCAAGGATTAACAAATGTAAAAGAATATATTAAGCAAGATATCAACCCATTCAGAAAAAATCTACTAAATAAGTCACCTATAAAAATCCTGGGTGTTCTTCCTTGTAAAATTGCAACTTTTCAAAAATTTGTACAACATACTTTACCCAAACAAATATTAGCAATTACTGAACGATATAACTTGCCAGTAATAGACACGGTGATTTATCAAAGAGAGGAACTTGCAAAGTGTCTTGAACAAGTTCAACAGATAGGAGATTTAGAAATTCCTGATCCCAGGTCTGTCTTTGAATACAAACCACACGGTGACTCTGCTAAGGAATTTGAGTTACTAGCTATAGAAGTGTTACAAAAAATAGGAATTTAGTAATGTTATTATCTGTTTCGTTTGTTCCTGTTAAACAAATTACATCTAGTCTTCCACGTTCAAATTTTCCAGAAAATGAACTTAATCGTGTTGCAGAGTTAATTTTAAAAGGTGAAGGAATTATCAATCCTCTTATACTTCGCATTACTAGTCTAGAATCCTATGAGGTGGTTGATGGACACTTTGAATACTATGCTGCCGCTAGAGCAAGGGAGATAGACCTACGCAAGGGTGAAATGATAGGAGCATTTATTATTGAGTCTAACAATCAAGAAAGTATTGAACAACAGATTAAATTACTAAGAATGCCAAATACTGCTACTTCTAGTAATGTATCTCCTGTTTCAGATGGTATAGAATCCCCCTTAATCAATACGGAATCACGATTTATCAACACAGAATCTCGCATGACAAATCTTGAATCACGCTTTGAAAACCGCACTATTGAATTACAGAGAGAGTTTAGGCTTGAAATTAAAAATATTAATGACAGACTGAAGGAAATTGAAAACCGAATTCCAAAACCAATGCAACCATTGGAGGCGCTTAATACTTTGGGTGTATCTGAGCTTACCTCTAAGTTGAAACGGGTTGGTATCAATATTAAAATAATTGAAAAAATAATCAGTGAGCGTGACAATGGAAAATTCAAATCCTTTAGCAATGTCGTAGATCGGATCAAAGGCTTAGGTGACAAAACAATGCTAAAGATTATCGACAGTTTTGCAGAAGGTACAATCTGACTTTATTCTATAAAGTTAAAATTGGTGGCTAATATGGATAGTCTGGAATCTAAAATTGTTGAAATATTAAAACGTGGCACTCCCCTAAGAGCGGTAAAAATTGCTGATATGCTGGGAGTTGAAAGACGGGAAGTCAACCATTACTTATATTCTTCATTGAAGAATATAGTTGTCCAAGATAGTGAGTATAAATGGTCATTGAAGACAAATGCAATAGGTAATAATCAGCGTATTCCAACTCAACCACAAACACCTCAAAACCAATCATCAAAACCTGCAACGCAAAATAACGTATACAATTTTACCAAAAAAGAAATTCGACAAGATACTCCGATTAAACCACCAATTCAGCCAAATCAATCCTCAGAACCAGTCAAGCATGAGAAACTGGATAAATTTCAGCAGCAACATTTTAAACCAAACCCTCAAACTGCATCCTCACAACCTGTAAAGCAAACTAATCCTTATGAAGTTGTCAAAAGAGAACTTGCTCAAGTATCTTCTGAGGAAAAGATAAAAATTATAGAAAATGCTTTTAGACAAGATAGATATGCAGAACTACAAGATGAACAAATAAATGCTCTGCAATCAATTTTAGAAGACGCTAGGCGGGAGGTAAATATAGCCAATAAGGCTTATACACATGGAAAACTGAGCTTTTGGAAGAATAATTCTTTAGCGATCGCACTTGTATCAATAGCCTTAACTTTTGGTACATTCTTTGTGATTAGTCAACTAAGATCCAACTCAACTTACCAACCTAGCCCAACTATCCCACAAAATAGGTAGATTTGCCAACCTCTGCACAATATGTCAATCTCTAACCCTGCATCTGTCGCAGTGCATTAAACGCTTTACCTCGCCAGCCAACTGGTAACAACGATAAACCTAAACCAGTCCAAGCTTTAGCAGTCGAAAAAGACTGTCCCGCTAAAACTAGCTCTCTGCCCTTTTGCGTTTCACCCTTTTCAATTAAACGCAAACCTAATAATAATTGCGTTTCGGTTAAACGATTTTTCCTAACTTTCTCTAATTTTTCAGACTCAAACTTATAACTTTCTAAATACTGAATTTTATCAAACAAATAAGGAATGGCTCGATTAATACCTTGCTGCTCTGCATGAGTGCGATATTCCATCAATAATTCTGGTAAGTAATAGCCCTTTTTTCCAGCCAAAGCTAGACGCACAAATAAATCATTATCCTCACAATTTTGCAGATTTGGCTGCATATATCCTAATTCTTGCAAGGTTTTTCGGCGAAATAATGTCGCCCCAACTTGAAAGCTTTGCTGAATAAATACAACTTCCAACAAATTATTTACAATACCTGCGGGTAAATTCTTCCTACCCCAGCGATGAGAATTTTCTTGAGTTTTTGCCTCATCTCGCACATTGTTAATATCAATTATCCAATGGTTTGTACCAACAAAATCAATGCTAGAGTCTTGAGCAAGAATAGCTGATGTACTTGCGAGAAAATCGGGTGTTAGTCGGTCGTCATCATCAAATTTAATAAAACATTCACCACTGGCAGCATCAAAGCCAGAGCGCATATTATTACTTTTACCAATATTTTGCTGATGACGGATATATTTAATCCGATTGTCTGTGTATTGTGACATCAACTCGGGTGTGCGATCGCGAGAACCATCATCACAAACAATTAGCTCAAAGTCTTGCTCAGACTGATTGAGTACACTGTCAATGGCATAAGGAAGAAGATGAACACGGTTAAAAGTAGGAATGCAAACAGTAATTTTAGCCATACTATATACTAATAACTGGGCAAGAAGGAAGCTATTTTGGTTATAGATGATACTAATATTACGCGCTGTTTGTCTGTATTGGCAAAACCTATGCTGTGGTATGGCTTCTTCCAAAAACTTGTGGTGAGCGAAGTAGAACCATGCTCCGTGTCTTTGAGCATTCGATTAAAACAGATGGCAGTATACCAACAATGAGAGTGTCTTGGATGCTGTCTATAATGCGATAATATTTGGCGTTGCTTAAAGCAGTAGTAGTTGTCTTTCAAGAAATTAACAATAATACATCAAGTAAAAATTTATTTTTGAACTTGCATCAGCCCAGAGTTAATCACTGATAAATAAACAGTATTTTTGATTAAAGGTATAAAAGGAGCGGCAATGTCTGACATTGAAGACAACAAAATAATTGCTCGGCGGTGGATAGAACTCATTAGCGAGCATCGGATTGAAGATATCTGCGAGATGACTGCCCCAACTTGGAGGATGCACGGTAGTTTACCTGGGCTTCCTCTAGGGCCAGATGGGGTACGTAAACTCTTTGGTTCGTTTGGGAAAATTGAGCAGAAATGGACAATTGAAGACGTAATTGCTGAAGGTGATAAAGTTGTGGTACGTGCAACCAACACCTGCGCTCAGGAAAGTTTCTTTGGAATCCCTAGTCATGGTCGAGAGCAGACGTTCACAGCTATATTCATTCATTGGATTGTTGACGGGAAGATAATTGAAACCTGGCGAAATGCTGATGATCTCGGACGAGTTCTTCAACTTGGGGCGCGGATTGAGCCAGGAACCTCTGGGTAATAACTCTACTGACTTGCTGAACAAATGGCGAGTCTTTTCAAAAATTAGCTGTTGAACAATTGTTTTCTAGAAAATAATCTCAGCAAAGCGGCGGTTCCTACACCCCAAGCACCATTAACTAGGAAACCTGTCACTATTCCTACAAGTTTCCAGCCGCCGCCGATGGGCTGACCCTTGAGAGGTGCGACCACAAACCAAGCCACTAGCGTCGGAGCAATTGCACCAAATATTAAGGCTGTTAACCAATAGCTTTTATCATGTCGAAAACGAGGCATAATTACTACCAAAATTACTCCCCAAATCCCTCCCCAGAAAGCATTTGACCAAATTTGCGGTATTCCTAATGGTTGTGTTGGTGCAGTTGAATAGGGGGCGCGAGGTGCGAAATTAACTGTATGTAGCAGCGCCAACATACCTTGGTGAAATAGCAAAACAGACATAAAGCCTGCAATAAATGCTAGGGCAAATCGAGATAAGGCAGATTTTTGAGTCATTGCTTATACAAAAAGGTACTTATTTACAGTTGCTGATATTACTTTAATAATTGACATTCTCCATTCCCTCTAGACCTTGTTTCTTAGAGTTGTCTATGATAATTTGCTAACTAGTATAAAATACAGTAATTTTATCGATTTACCGTATTTTATTGAACATGATCGCTAATATAGCCGAAGGAGTTCAGAGTTAAGAGTATCCACGTACTCTACCAAATCTATGACAAGTGGAAAAGCTAGTCTTGCCAATTGAGAAGTCGATACCTGTGTTGGGGAAAGGTTAAAGGGGAAAGGTTAAAGGGGAAATTTCAGACCTTTACCCTTTACCCCTTAACCTTTTCCCTACTTGTGCAAGAACTGACGTTAAACTTAGTTTCCTGAACTTAGTAGCGAGGATAGCACCCTACAATGAATATACGTATGCAAACTATTCACAACCGTAAAGTCAAAGGTGGAGGCTAAACATTGGCACAATTCCAAGCAGAACCTCTGGCTTTATCAAGCTCTCAAAAAAATTGGGTCTTACTCGGTGTCGGACTTGGGGTATTCATGTCTACCCTGGATGTGGGCATCATTAATGTTGCTTTGCCTACATTAGTGCAAGCCTTTGGCACTAGTTTTCCTACCACCCAATGGGCTGTATTGAGTTACCAATTGGTCAGTTCCGGTTTAGTTTTGGGAGCAACCCGCTTGGGGGATATGTGGGGTAAAAAGTCCTTATACCAAGGGGGACTGGTTCTGTTCACTTTCAGTTCGCTGTTGTGTGGTTTTGCACCTAGTATCGAGTGGTTAATCGGCTTTCGGGCGCTTCAAGGATTAGGTGCTGTGTTCATTTCTGGGCTTGGTTTAGCAATCATCACAGAAGTTTTTCCTTCTTCCGAGCGAGGTCGGGCTGTTGGCATCATCGGTAGTGTAGTGTCACTGGGAATTGCTTTTGGCCCTTCTGCTGGCGGATTACTTTTAAGCTGGTCAGGCTGGCATAGTATATTCTTCATCAATGTACCCTTGGGGATTATCGCTAGTTTCTTGATAGCTCGTGTAGTGCCACCTTCTGCACGCATTGAGGGCAAACAGAAATTTGACTTTTTGGGAGCCATATTGGCTTTATTGACTCTGGGTAGTTTTGGGCTGGGTATGACGCTAGGACAGAGCCAGGGCTTTGGCAGTACTAATGCATTAGTATTATTAGCGATCGCTACCGTAAGTTTCATTACATTTTTGGTAGTTGAAGCGATTCTAAAGCAGCCACTACTAGAGCTAAAGCTGTTTCGCAATCTTCAGTTGAGTATGGGTTTGCTAAGTGGCTGGTTAGCATTCATTGTTATTGGCGGTTCGCTACTGATCGTCCCTTTCTTTCTAGAGAGCGTCAAGCATTATCCGACGGTAAAAGTAGGGCTATTACTAGCCGTATCGCCTGTACTGAGTGGCTTAATTGCCCCACTGGCTGGAATACTTTCAGACCGCTTTGGCGCTCGACTAATCAGTTCAATTGGGCTGGGGTTGATGATTGGCGGCTGTTTGGGGATTAGCACCTTTGATGCTCAAATTACTGAATTAGGCTATGTATCGCGCTATTTTATTTACGGCATTGGTTTAGGTTTATTCCAATCGCCCAACAACAGCACTGTTATGGGATCGGTACCGAGAGAGCGGCTAGGCATTGCTTCTGGGCTGCTGTCTTTATCACGTACATCAGGTAACACCGTAGGAGTTTCTCTAATTGGGGCAATATTTGGAGCCTTAATCGGTAGCATATCTGGCGGTGCAGATGTCTCCGTTGCCCCTCCTGATGCGATCGTTACAGGGTTCCAAGGAACTTTTCGCTTTGCAGCCCTAATACTGTGTGGGGCGGCTGTTGCATCTGTTTTGAGGATCGGTAAGAGGTAGGCAGGGGAGCAGGGGGGCAGGGGAGCAGGGGAAGCAGGGGAGCAGGGAAAGAATAATTAATGCCTAATGCCCAATGCCCAATGCCCAATTATCAATTACTAAGGAGTTAAAGAAATGACAGGTAAATTAGAAGGAAAAGTGGCAATTATCACTGGTGCTTCTGCGGGAATTGGAGAAGCAACTGCGATCGCTTTGGCTTCAGTTGGAGCTACAGTAGTACTCGCTGCTAGGCGTGGCGATCGCATTCAAGCATTAGCAGAACGCATCGAAGCTAGTGGTGGCAAGGCATTGCCTATTGTCACTGATGTGACTGATGAAACTCAGGTAAATAACTTGGTGGCAAAGGCAAATGCAGAATTGGGAAGGGTCGATATCCTTGTGAATAATGCCGGGATTGCCTTACTGGGAACTATTGAAGCTGGAAATAGCTCAGACTGGCGGCGATCGTTTGACCTCAACGTACTAGGACTGCTGTATGCGACTCATGCCGTTTTGCCTCTGTTGAAAGCGCAAAAATCGGGGCATATAGTCAATATCTCCTCAGTGGCAGGCCGGACAGCACGGGCGGGTGTTGGTGTTTACAATGCTACCAAATGGGGTGTTAATGCCCTCTCGGAAGCATTGCGCCAAGAAGTCCACAAAGACAACATCCGCGTCACCATTATTGAACCTGGTTTGGTGGATACGGAAATTGACAACCAAATTACCGATCCCGTTGCCAAACAACGGATCGAAGAACGACGCAAGTCAATTCAACCTCTGCAAAGCGAAGACATTGCGGCTGCGATCGTTTACGCGCTTACGCAACCACCACGCGTTAATGTCAACGAAATCCTCATCCGACCAACGGGACAAGAACATTAAAGCTAAAGGGCAGGCTTAACAGTCATGCCCTTTTTTAGATAAGTAGTGAAAATCTTTAACCAAATTCCAAGTATAGCAAGGGACTGGGGACTGGGGACTGGGGACTGGGTGAAAAACCTTTTTGTATCTAAGTTTTATCGTCTGTTGATGTCCTAACCACCTTGCCTGTTGCTATATTTACTAAATTTTAGAAAGAATCGCTTGGGCAGCAGCTTCATCGGTAATTAGTCCTGTAATTAACTTGCCATGCAGAGCAGCCAAAATCGCCTCCGCTTTTCTCACACCACTCGCCACTCCAATAATCAGTCGATGAGCGGGTTGTTCGAGGGCTACACTGGCAACCCGGTTGTTTGTCCCTTGTTGCAGCAATATTCCACGATCGCTGTAAGCCCAACCTGCAATTTCTCCGACTGCTCCTAGTTCAATCAATTCAGCCACTTCATCGTCATTGATGAAGCCGTCTTGATGTAACGGAGCATTCCAGGCAATGTGACTAATTCCGACAAAGGTTGCTTTGGCTTGCTCGGCGAGAGTTTTGACGGTGAGAAACGATCGCTGAGTCTGCAAGAGTTCTCGTTCTTCAATGCTAGTTGCAACAACGGGAGTCGGCACTGGGTAAGCTTGGGAACCGACGCGATCGGATAAATGCATAACCACTTCGTGACGACCTGCACGCCCAGAATGAGACATATTGCCAATAATTGACACAATCTTATGCTGGGGTTGGTTCATTGAGGGTATCTGCTCCACCATTGTTCGCAATGTGCGACCTGATGACAACGCTAGTATGGTCGGGGTTTTAGCCATCAGGTAAGCCTCTAGGTGGGTGGCAGCACATACACCAATTCCGTATAATGTATCACCACTACCTGCGTCAGTTGGTACTACTTCGCAAAGTGACAGAGCAAAGCGATCGCGTAACGACTCAGCCAGAGCAATGCATTCACTCAAGGGATGATCGAGTCTAAATTTAATCAATTTTTCACTGACCGCCAATGCCACTAAGCGTTGTGCAGCTTGCCGGGACACATTGAGCTTGGCGGCAATTTCTTCTTGCGTATTGCCGGCGATGTAATAGAGCCAAGCAGCATGAGCAGCCAGGTCTAATTTGCGCGCCCTAAGAGGCAAGCCAGCCTTGCTCGCATCGCGCTGCTCTAAAAAAGGTTGTCCCATATACTACCTGCAAAAACTATGTCTCTATCAAAGGTATAATTGCATTATTTATACTATATGCCCAAAGAGATAATCTTTGCTCAATTATTTTTAAATTTCTATTACCCCCCAGTCACCTCCAAGTTAAACCCACTAATGTAGCTTGCCTCTTCACTCATCAAAAACGCTACTCCATTTGCCACCTCTGACAGGCTTCCCAAACGTCGCATTGGTACTGAATTGATCATCTGTTGCTCAACTACCTTGGGATCGGCGTCAAAGTATTGCGATCCTACTGCTGCTTGCAATTCGGTTTGTCGCGTCCACATAAAACCAGGGCCAATCAACGCAGGCGAGAGTGCATTCACCCGAATGCCATAAGGAGCCAAGTCTTTTGCTGCTGTCTGAGTCATTCCAATCACCGCAAACTTGGAAGCAGCATAAGCTAGCATATTTGGCGGCCCAACCACCCCTGCATAACTCGCCATGTTGACGATCGCACCTCCACCTACATCGCGTAATTGCTGTGCAGCCGCCTTGAGAATGTGGAAAACGCCGACAACGTTAATGTCGATCACCTTTTGAAAGTCGTCTTCAGGATATTCGTCAGTCTTGGCAAACGCTCCTTGATAACCTGCGTTGTTAAATACATAGTCAATTCGCCCAAGCTGCTCTACAGCAGCAGTAAAGGCTTTGGCAACATCATCACTAGATGTAACATCACAACGAAACGTGCCGACTGGAACGTTGTACTCTTTTAGTTCCCCAGCGACATCTGTCATCTTCGGTTCATTCAAATCTAGCAAGGCTATTCCTGCGCCATTAGCAGCAAAACGGTGTGCAGTTGCTTTGCCAATATCTCCTGCACCGCCAGTAATTAGGATCGTCTTACCTGCAAACTGATAAGTTGCTTTTGCTGTCATAGATTCAACCTCTTATTGAAGAATTGTTGCAAATGCCCACGATGAAAATCAGATTGGTATGATTTCTATTATTGAGCTTTTGCCCAAAATTAGAGCATAAAATCAAAAATTTATTTTATTCGGTTTTTTACTTTAAAGGAGTTATGCGATGCGTATTCGCCGCTTCGCTAAAGTGCTAGCTGCATTTCTCGCTGGAGTGATGCTGGCGCAATTAGTATATGCTTGCTCACCGCGCTCCCAAGCCGCAGAGAAAACTAAACTAACGATCGCCACTGTAAATAATGGCGACATGGTGGTGATGCAAGGGCTTTCTCGCAAATTTGAAGAAGCTAATCCTGATATTCAACTCCGGTGGGTTGTGCTGGAAGAAAATGTGTTACGCCAACGCACAACTACAGATGTTGCAAGCCAGGGTGGGCAGTTTGATGTCATGACCATCGGTTCCTATGAAACACCAATCTGGGCTAGACGGGATTGGTTAAGACCCTTGGATCTAGGCGCAAACTATGATGTAAACGATCTACTCAAACCTATACGAGAAGGACTTTCCAATAACGGCAAACTATATGCTGTGCCATTCTATGGGGAAAGTTCCATGTTGTACTACCGCAAAGACTTGTTTGAAAAAGCTGGAATTGCGGTTCCTCAACAGCCAACTTATCCCCAGATGAGAGAATGGGCAAGTAAAATCCACGACCCAGCAAATGGGGTTTATGGAGTTTGTTTGCGCGGAAAACCCGGTTGGGGTGAAAATGTCGCATTTGTTTCCACATTGGTTAATACCTATGGTGGACAGTGGTTTGATATGAAGTGGCAACCAACGATCAATACTCCAGCTTGGAAAGAGGCGATCGCCTTTTATATCGATTTGCTCAACAAATATGGGCCGCCAGGAGCCAGTTCCAATGGATTTAATGAGAATTTAGCATTATTCTCAACGGGTAAATGCGGTATGTGGGTAGATGCAACCGTTGCTGCGGGGTTGTTATCCAATCCGAAAGAATCCCAAGTATATAACAAAGTTGGCTTTGCTCGTGCGCCAATTGAAAAATATCCTAACGGCTCAAATTGGCTTTGGGCTTGGGCGCTAGCGGTTCCAAAAACCTCAAAATCACCCGAAGCCGCGCAAAAGTTCGTTGCCTGGGCAACATCAAAGGAATACATTCAACTGGTTGCCAAGGAAAATGGCTGGGTTGCTGTGCCACCAGGAACTCGGACTTCCACTTATGAAAATCCCAACTATCGAAAAGCTGCACCCTTTGCAGAAATCGTGTTAGCAGCAATCCAATCTGCCGATGTTACCCGTCCATCTGCACAACCAACTCCGTATAAAGGAGTTCAATACGTTGATATTCCAGAATTTCAAGCGATCGGTTCTTCAGTCGGGCAAACCTTAGCGGCGGCGTTGACCAATCGAACTTCGGTAGATCAAGCATTGCAGCGATCGCAGAAATCGACTGAACGTTTCATGAAACACACGGGTTATATCGAGTGAAATTGAGCATAGGAATTTTAAAGAGATTTTGCGTAAATGCTGCCATTTTGAATTTTGAATTTTGAATTTTGAATTGTTATTATGTCTTCTTCATTAGCAGTAAAACCTCAACACGAAACGCCACCACCCACCAAGCAACGGACTACGCGGCAAGTATCAACCTTACCTCTGGTTGCGCCTTCAGTCGTTCTCTTATTGCTGTGGATGATTGTGCCTCTGGTGATGACTATATGGTTTTCCTTTCAGCGTTATAACTTGCTGAATCCAGATGCACGTAAATTCATCGGGATTGAAAATTTCACTTTCATCCTTAGTGACTCAGCTTTATGGACATCGATCGCCATCACAATAGTTTTGGTTGTTTCTGTTTTAGCAATCACAATTGGTCTGGGCACATTACTAGCAGTACTATTTGACCAAGACTTTTATGGTCGTGGAGTAGCGCGGGTACTAGCAATCTCCCCATTTTTTGTTATGCCCACAGTTAGCGCCCTCATCTGGAAAAATATGCTGATGCATCCAGTGAATGGGTTTTTTGCTCAAATTACTAGAGGTTTGGGTTTGGGGGCGATCGATTGGTTTGCCAGCGTTCCCTTGCTTGCCATCATTATTATTGTTTCCTGGGAATGGCTGCCCTTTGCTTTGCTGATTTTATTGACTGCAATTCAATCACTCGATCGCGACCAGTTAGAAGCTGCACGGATGGATGGTGCAAATGCGATCGCTCTATTTCGTTTCGTTATGCTACCGCATCTGAGCCGTGCCATTTCGGTGGTAGCCATGATTGAGACAATTTTCTTCCTGACCATCTTTGCCGAAATCTTTGTTACCACAGGCGGCGGGCCGGGACTTGCAACTACTAATCTGGCTTATTACATCTTCTTAAAAGCCTTACTGGAATTCGATGTCGGCGGTGCTTCAGCCGGTGGATTAATTGCCGTCATCCTTGCCAACATCGTGGCAATCTTTTTAATGCGTAGTGTTGCTCGTAATTTGGATACTTAACATGGCACGTAAAACCTCGAAGATTTGGCTATGGACATTACTCGGCTGGCTTGCCGCTTGCATATTGTTTTTTCCAATTTTCTGGATGTTTCTCACCAGTTTCAAAACTGAAGTAGCGGCAGTATCAACTCCCCCTCAGTTGTTTTTCCGCCCGACATTGGAGAATTATATTGCCATCCAAGACCGAGCAAATTATTTCAATTATGCCTTTAACAGCGTAGCGATTTCCTTGGGATCGACTATAGTCGCGCTGCTGCTTGCCGTACCTGCCGCCTACGCAATGGCATTCTTCCCAACCAAACGCACCAAGGGGACTTTACTCTGGATGCTGTCCACCAAAATGCTGCCACCTGTTGGTGTACTAGTGCCAATCTACATTTTGTGCCGCAACGCCGGATTACTAGATAGTCACATCGGTTTGATTATCATTTATACCCTGATTAATTTGCCCATTGTCGTCTGGATGATTTACAGCTTCTTCAAAGAAGTTCCTAAAGAAATTCTCGAAGCCGATCGCATGGATGGAGCAACCACACAGCAAGAACTTGTGCATGTGTTGTTGCCATTGGCAGTACCCGGAATTGCATCCACTGCCTTGCTTTCGATTATTTTGTCATGGAACGAAGCATTTTGGAGCTTGAACTTGACAACGGCAGATGCCGCCCCACTCACAGCCTTTATTGCTTCCTTTTCCAGTCCTCAAGGATTATTTTGGGCAAAACTTTCGGCAGCATCAACATTGGCGATCGCACCCATCCTCATCTTCGGTTGGCTGAGTCAACGGCAATTAGTCCGGGGTCTGACCTTCGGTGCTGTGAAGTAGGAGGCAGGGGGCAGGAGGTATTAAAAGAAATTCTTGTGTTCGTCGTTGCACTTCTACGTCTGTGCGTAAGAAAAAACTTGAACTCATTAATGGAAACATTTTATGTCAACAGTTGCTTTAAGAAATATCCATAAAACCTACGCCGACACAGAGATCATCAAAGGTATCGATCTCGACGTGGGCGATCGCGAATTCGTCGTCTTCGTCGGCCCCTCCGGCTGTGGAAAATCAACCTTACTCCGTATGATTGCTGGACTAGAAGAAATTTCCTCCGGCGATTTACTCATTGATGGACAAAAAGTCAATGATGTGCCACCCGATAAACGTGGTTTAGCAATGGTGTTTCAAACTTATGCCTTATATCCCCACATGACAGTGGCAGAAAATATGGCCTTTAGCCTCCGGCTTGCGGGTATGCAGAAAGCCCAGCGTTATGAAAGGGCGCGTGAAGTCGCCCGTATCCTGCAACTAGAGCCGCTTTTGAACCGGAAGCCCAAAGAACTATCAGGAGGACAACGGCAACGCGTGGCGATCGGTCGTGCTTTGGTGCGTAATCCCAAAGTATTTTTGTTTGATGAGCCATTGTCCAACCTGGATGCTTCATTGCGGGTGCAGATGCGGATTGAGCTTGCCAGTTTACACGACAG
The DNA here is from genome assembly GCF_034531035.1 of Nostoc sp. DedQUE02. Taxonomy (NCBI): domain Bacteria; kingdom Bacillati; phylum Cyanobacteriota; class Cyanophyceae; order Nostocales; family Nostocaceae; genus Nostoc; species Nostoc sp. DedQUE02. Next base: position 37,723 of record NZ_JAVRBY020000004.1, read on the forward strand.
CTTGCAAGCCACGATGATTTACGTCACCCACGATCAAGTTGAGGCAATGACCCTTGCCGATAAGATTGTGGTGTTGCAGGGCGGCATTATCGAACAAATGGGTTCTCCCCTGGAACTGTACCATCATCCCCGCAATCTATTCGTTGCTGGATTTATTGGTTCGCCAAAAATGAACTTTATTTCGGTGACAGTTTCAGCCGTCAATGACTCTGGGGCAACAGTTAGACTCCCTGGTGACGCAAGCGTAACGATTCCGGTGAAGCCCAAAACCCTCTCAGTTGGAGATAGAGCAACATTAGGGATTCGTCCCGAACATCTGCGGCTCGATCGCAATAACGCAAGCGTGAATGGTGAAGTATTAGTCGTAGAACGATTGGGTGGAGAAACCTTTCTCTACATCAAAATTGCCGGTGGCGAAACCATAGTTGTGCAAACAGACGGGGATAATCCAGCCAACATGCACGATTACGTTCCGATTTACATTAACGGTGAGCTTTGCCATTTGTTCGATCGCGACGGTGAAGCCATCCCCAAAGTTCATCGTCACCACCTAACCCAGAATGAATCCCATGAACAGCAATATCAGCACAGACTCAGCAATCAAGCTGAATGAAGCATCTCTGTCTCATTTAGGCAATAACGTTCGCGTACCCAATTACGATCGCCATCAAATTACTAACGGTATTGTCCATATCGGTGTAGGCGGGTTTCATCGCGCACATCAGGCATTATACCTGGATAATTACTTCCATCAAAATCCCGATAGTGAATGGGGAATCTGCGGAGTTGGGCTACTAGAATTCGACAAACGGATGCGGGATGCACTGAAATCACAAGATTGTTTGTATACCTTAGTTGAGAGATCCCCAGCAGGCGATCGCGCCCGTGCGATCGGAGCAATTACAAAATATTTGTTTGCCCCAGATAACCGCCAAGCTGTGATTGACACCTTAGCAGACCCCAAATGCCGCATCGTTACCCTCACCATTACCGAAGGCGGCTACTACTATATTGAAGGTAGCGGTGAATTCGATGCCAATCACCCGACAATTCAATACGATTTGCAGCATCCCGACGAGCCAATTGGAGTATATGGCTTTTTGACAGCAGCACTCGATCGCCGCCGTCAACAAGGAATAGCACCGTTCACCGTGTTGTCCTGCGACAATCTGCAAGGTAACGGCAATATTGCCCGCAAAATGTTAACCGCATTTGCCCAAATGCAAAACCCAGAATTGGGGCATTGGGTTGCCCAACAGGTGGCTTTTCCCAACTGCATGGTCGATCGCATTACCCCCGCCACCACCCCAGCAGATATCAAAATGGTGGCGGAACAGTTTAACATCGATGATGCCTTTCCAGTGGTTGCTGAACCGTTTCTTCAGTGGGTAGTCGAAGACAATTTCAGCGCAGGTAGACCTGATTGGGAATCAGTTGGCGTGCAGATGACGAGTGATGTTCATCCCTATGAGATGATGAAAATCCGGCTGCTCAACGCCAGTCACTTGTTAATTGGCTATCTTGGCTCCTTGGCAGGCTACACTTACGTTCATGAAGTTATGGCAGATCCATTAATTCGGCAAGCTGTCGATAATTTGATGGCAGAAGTTACGCCCACACTTCAACCCGTACCTGGAATTGATTTAGACGATTATAAAAAGACCTTAATTGAACGCTTTGCCAATCCTAAGATTCGAGATCAACTCCCGCGTCTTTGCTTGAACAGCTCCGCCAAAATGCCAAAATTTGTTCTCGGCTCAGTCCGTGACGCGCTACATCAAGGAGGGGCCATTGATTACATGAGCCTAACGGTTGCTGCTTGGTTCCGTTACCTCAACGGACAGGATGACCAAGGTAACACCATTCCCATTGATGACCCAATAGCAGGTACTCTGACTCAACTAGCTCATTCCAGTGGCAGCGATGCCAAACCATTGCTCAATTTAACTGAGATTTTTGGCGATTTATCGCAGTCACCGCTTTTTGTTGATGCAGTTACGAACCATTTACGCAGACTTTATGAGTTTGGAGCGAAAGAAACATTAGTTAAATTATTACAGAAAACTTAACCAGAGAGTGAAAGCTGTAACATTTGAAGGCGGAAGTTTAATTTCCGCCTTCTAACCTTGAAAATTTTGAGGGGCAATTAATATCATGTTCGCTTGATTACTTATTAAACACGAAGAACCCCACCCTTAATCCCCTCCCCTTGGAAAGGCTACTGTGTACACACAAAAATTTTAAAGTTGCTACGTAACGCCGGGTGGGTTAATTTTTGCAGGTCGATGCAATTAAGTTGCAGGTCGATGCAATTAAGTTGCAGGTCGATGCAATTAAGTTGCAGGTCGATGCAATTAAGTTGCAAGTCAATGCAATTAAGTTGCAGGTCAAAAGAATTGTGTGTACACCATAGCCTTGCTAAGGAGAGGGGAGACAAAGCGTAGCTTTGGCGGGGTGGGGTGCAATGACTGTAGGAAGCATAACACCAATTCTCCAAGATAAGGCAACAGATGTAAATCATGAAAGTCTTGCGCCCATTGCGAATTGCGAATTGGTATAACTATTATCCGAACTTGATATGACTGACATCGTAATTGGCTTAGACTTGGGTACAGGAGGAGTACGAGCGATCGCAGTTAATCTACAAGGGCAAATTATCGCTCAGTCAACCAGAAGCTATCCCCTGTTAACTCCACAACCCGGTTGGACGGAACAGAACTCATCGGATTGGGTGGAAGCCAGCTTGGATGCTCTCTTCGATGTTACTCAACAGCTAAACGGACATCGGACAATTGCCCTCGGCTTATCTGGACAAATGCATGGTATGGTTGCTCTTGATGCGGATGGCAAAGCGATTAGACCGGCAATTTTATGGAATGATCAGCGCACAGGTAAAGCTGTTGCTGAGATTGAAGCCGCTATTCCCCGACAGGAGTTGATCCAGCGCACTGGAAATCCGGCAATTACAGGGTTTCAACTGCCGAAGCTTTTATGGTTACGGACTGAAGAACCACAAGCATACACTCGGTTATGGCAGATTCTTTTGCCCAAAGATTATCTAGGATATGTGCTAACGGGCGAAGCAGTAACAGAACCGTCTGATGCCTCTGGTGTCGGCTGTCTAAATCTGGCAAATCGACAATGGGATACAAATATTCTCCATGCTCTTAATATTAATCCAGCGTTGTTTCCTCCGGTAATCGAATCTACCGCGATCGCAGGACGACTCAAACCAGAAATAGCCGCCCGTGTGGGATTACCTGTGGGATTACCAGTGGTTGCAGGTGGAGGCGATAATGCCGCAGCCGCCATCGGTTTAGGCATCTCATCAAACAACCTGAGCCGGGGTAGTTTGAGTATTGGCACATCGGGAGTGATCTTTGCACCGTGCGATCACCCAATTCCCGATGCCGAAGGTCGGGTACATTTGTTCTGCCATGTGGATGGTAGCTATCATCTGCTGGGAGTGACGCTAGCAGCAGGTGGTTCTCTGCGTTGGTATCGAGATACATTTGCACCGCATATATCTTACACCGAACTGATGGATATGGCAGAGCGATCGCAGCCTGGGGCGCGTGGTGTGCTATTTCTACCCCACCTCGCAGGAGAACGCAGTCCCCACCTCGATCCAGATACTCGCGGTGCTTTGGTAAATTTATCATTAGCTCATACGCAAGCAGATATAATTCGTGCTGTGCTGGAAGGGGTTGCATTTAGCTTGCGGTCAGCATTGGAGGTAATTAGTGCGATCGCTCCTCTCGATCAACTCTTAGCAACGGGTGGAGGCGCACGTTCTCACATCTGGTTACAAATTTTGGCAGATGTTTTGCAAACCAAACTCATTGCTCCCAAAGCTGAAGAAGGAGCTGCTTACGGAGCAGCTATTTTGGCAATGGTGGGGATTGGTATTTATCCGAATTTAGAAACTGCACTCAAGATTTTACCGCAGGATAATAATGTAGTACAGCCGCAGCCAAATCCTTTGTATGAAGCAGGATTTAAGCGCTACAACCTACTTTACGATACATTGAAAGCTGTTCGTTGAGAATTAAATTATCTTAAAGTTAGAGTAAATTACTGAAGATTTACAGAAAAAATAAGTAAGTTGGTGAGAAAAAACATAACTATGTTAATAAAGATAAACGAAGCTCAAACTCTCTTTCCTCCTGCCTTCTGCCTCCTGCCTCCTGCCTTGCCCTGACGATAAATATTCACGACGACTTACTTAATCTACATTATTATGTCACTCAGTCGTAGCGACCTCGAAGCCGGAAACATACAGACCAGACTATTAGAAGCATCACACTCTGGAATCAAGCTAACTACCCTGAGCGAAGATGAGTTACAGCGATCGCTCGATGAAACACTACAACAGCAGCCACCAAATTCTGATATCTGGATATTTGCCTACGGTTCGCTGATTTGGAATCCCTTGATCGCATACGTAGAGCGCCGTCCTGGGATCGTTTATGGTTGGCATCGGCGTTTCTGTACATGGATGATCCTCGGTCGCGGTACTCCAGAAAATCCCGGATTACTCTTAGGACTCGATCGGGGTGGTAGCTGTCGTGGCGTTATTTATCGGATTGCTGCTGCTGATGTCCCATCCGAATTACTGCTGATTTGGCGACGAGAGATGTTAGCTGGTGTCTACATTGCTCGTTGGGTGAAGGTATTTGACGGTACGCAGGAATTTCCAGCGATCGCTTTTGTTGCTAATCGCCAACATCCCAGATACGCTCATAAGATACCATTAACAACCACTGTTAATAGCATTGCTACCGCTTCGGGAAAATTGGGTTCCTGCGCTGATTATCTGATGAAAACTGTTGAGGGATTAATCAGCGAAGGCATTAAAGATAGACAATTACTTTTGTTACGCGAACAAGTTCTGGCAAAACAACAAGCGCTTTTAGTTAGTGGCGATAGCTCTACTTTATCACCTATTTCCGAGCAACAGCCATGATGTGAGCGCTCATCCCCAGTATGGACGGTTCGGTTTCTAACCAACGAATCGCTTCTAAAAGGCGATCGCGGCGACCGACATCATTCCAGTGTTCCTGAAAGTTTTGTAATAACCACCCTGGCCCTTCAATCGCTAAAATCTTTTCAGAATGTAAACCCGCTTCTTCGACCTCTGCTTTGAGTTCTTCTGGATGATGAAAGAAGGTTTTTGTAAAGTAGCGAGGATGGTTGTTTGGGTTGCGGTGTTGACCATCAATCAAATCCTGTTTAACAATCTCTACAAACTCAGGATCGTCTAAATGTCCGCCAAATAATCCATCTAAGGTTGAAGCAAAGCGAGAAACTCCCGCAGCAAAAGCAAAACCTCCAGTTTTTAAGATCCGATGCGCTTCACGCAAAGCAATAATCCGATCTGTGCGTTCAGTCAGATGATACAAAGGTCCAAGTAAGAGTACAGCATCAACGCTATTATCCGCTCGATTCAGTTGCCGAGCGTCTCCAACAGCCAAACTAGCTAAAGGATATTCCGGTTGAGCTTGAGACAAATGTTGGGCTTGCTCTATGTGCAAAGGAACCGCATCAATGAGATGAACTTCATAGCCTTGTTGAGCAAGCCAAAAAGAATAAACGCCAGCGCCACCGCCAACATCGAAAATCACTGCGGGAGGAGGCGGTAGGTAGCGGCTAATAAGTTCTTGGCTTCGCGCTAATTCCAGCAAACCTGCACCTTTTGATAACCGATCTTGCTCTCGACCACTCGCGTAATGGATTAACGCTTCATCTCCAAGCAGATTGTTTAATTCAGATAAATCAGACATCATGAATCTCAACTTCAATCAAATCATTATCTTTAAGGTTATATAGCTCCCGTAGTTTCACATCGCAAGCTATCTCAATAATTGTTTTTGGATGATCTCCATTTTCAGTATTGTTTTTGTCAGTTCTTAAGATAAAAGCATCTCTGCCAAATATTTTACAGGGAACAATACTCACAGAAACAGTCCCTCTATACTCTTCCTTTTCCAGACGCACAACATTTTTCGGGAGATGATAAGGTCGATCTAATTGAATATTTAAAGTTCCAGGAAAGAATTTCATTCCGGTTTTTCTCAAGTAATATTCCTGGAGTTTATCAATCCAGTAAGAAAAGTTTCCGAAACCACTGACAACTTTACCTTGGAATATTTTCATCTATTTTTATTTGGATAAATTAGGCTAGTATTTATATTTATTGAACATATTAGGCAGTAGCGATCGCTAAATCTATTTTCTCTGAAGTAGCTTTACTAGCGACTCGTACAGAAACAACTTATACCAATTCAAAATTCAAAATTCAAAATTCAAAATTAAGAAAGCCAGACACAACAAAGGTATGTCCGTACGTATCTGTCGCATTCTTTTTTCAAAGTGGTATTACTTTTTAGCTTTTACGAAATACTTAATATTCCCCCTGCTCCCTACCCCCTGCTCCCCTGCTCCCCTGCTCCCCTGCTCCCTATTTGTATCAACTTTCAAGGGGAGTAGTACTGATACCGCGCACAAAAATATCTACACAGGTTTCGATATAGTCCTCACAGCTATAGTTGCCTTCATTGAATTTTGCACTGCGGCATAGCATTCCAGCTAACAGCATTCCTGTGAACATATCGACAGCCGGAAATGGATCGAGGTCTGCTCTGACAGTGCCTCGTTTCTGACTCGATTGCAGGTAAGCTACTAGTTTTTCCCCTAAGGGCTTGGCAGCTTCTTGAATCACTTGTTTAGCTGCCTCTGGATGACGTTTGGCTTCTCCAATGAAGGTACGAATTAAGTCCTCCTGTGTCTCTAGCATAGTATTGTAGAGATGAGCATACTGTTTTAAATCAATTTTTAAATCCTGTGTCCACGCTTCGGGGTATGCAAGGGCTTCTGTCTGGAGTGCCAAGGCATTCTTCATTACTGCTAAGAGAAGTTGTTCTTTGCTAGCAAAGTGGCGAAATAAAGTCACCTCATTCACACCAGCAACACGAGCTATTTCACGGGTAGTTGCTCCTTGAACACCTAAACTGGCAAATACCTGCAAGGCGGCTTCTATCAAACGTGTACGGGTGAGATTTGATGAACGGGTGGTTTTATGCATTTATACTGGCAAGTACTTACTTTCATCATAGATTATGTAGAAAAAGTGGTGATAATTTAGGAAAAATAGTGTTGATGCCAACATTTTTAAAATTATTGAAAATATTTACCTTCTCAAATTGATTTGGTTGCGGTAACTAATGTTTTACTCATTTTAGTAACTGGAACAACTATCCCACTTCTTAAATAATGAGGTGCTTTTTGAATGGCAGTAAATCCTAGTCGTAAATAAAACCCTTCAGCATAAAGGCTAGCGGTTGTAATTACCTTATCTATACCTTGCTCAGTTGCTTCATCGCAAAAATGTTGAACTAAAGCACGTCCAATACCTTTACCTTGATATTTAGGGTGAACATACAACCCGATGAGTTCATCAACAATGAAACTAGCAAAACCAACAACAACATCTTTCTCGATCGCAACCCAGAAAGATTCGGTTTTCATACTCTTCAAGATATTTGAACCATCAGGTTTATCGCGGTAATTGCGCCAAGCTAAAAGTTCTTTTTGAGTGTAGAAAGTTGCAGGTAGAGCTTTGATAGCAGCAATATGAATTGCACTCAGCACCCACGCATCTGTTTCTTGGGCAGGTCGAAGAGATATTTCGTTGGCGGTCATAGGTTCAGGGCTGGCATTGGAGGTAGGGGGTAGGGAGCAGAGGAGCAGGGGAGCAGGGGGCAGGAGGGCAGGGGGAAAGCAGTATGAATGAAAACTTTAGTTCTGGGCCATTTGTCCAGTTTAAAAAGAAGAATTGTTCTATTTATACCCTTGTTCGCGAAAATCTCGATCCAATTGCTCCCCCAACTTGCCCAGTAGTATAACTCCTGAAATATAATCTACGGTAATTATATCGGTAAATAGTATAATAAGCTTTAATCAACACTAATTCTATCGGTAAACCGTATATTATGGATAAAGCAATAAAATAACCAACTTCAAAAGACAAATTTTGAAGTAATCAAGCAATATCTTGTGATATTTGGCTACTTTTGTTGTGTTTATTTTGAATATCTGCTTAAAGCTTGCTCCCTTGCAGTATTTAGCAAGCTGGCAGATATTAGAAAGTTAAAAGGAGTGAATGTGATCAACGCTATACAAATTAACGAAAACTTGACAACAACAGGACAAGTCATACCGAAACAGCTTGAACAAGCTATTCAAGAGGGTTTTAAGTCTGTTCTCAATTTGCGATCGCCTGATGAACTAGGATTTTCCAAAGATGAGCAAAAAGTAGCAGAAGCATTGGGGCTGTATTATCAAAATGTTCCACTCAAGGTGGATCTGAAAAATTTGAATGAAGAGGTGATTACCAAAATCCTCACGACACTCGAACAAATCCCAAAACCAGCAGTTGTGCATTGTGCTGCCGGGATGCGATCGACTGGAATTGCACTGTTGAGTATCGCTATCCAGGAAGGATTAACGCCAGAGGAAACCTTAGCAAAAGCAAGGAATCTCGGCTTTGGATTCTTTGAACACGCTGGTGTTAGTCCCCGATTGAAGCAATTATTTGTGGACTATGTTAACAAACACGCAAAAATAGCTATACCTGCTAGCTGTTCTTAAGTATTAGTAATTTCTAATTGTTATGTCCTAATAGACTAGAAGGCTGCTATACAAATCATTGAAGAAGAATTCAGAATTAAGATGCTCTCTACGTTCGTGCTGCGCGTAGCGAGTCGCACAGAATTCAATTCTGTTAGCGGTAACGAGGCGTTTAGCCCATTCTGGCTCACCTCGACTGCGCCCTTCTCTACGAAAGGCTACTTCGGCTTACCTCGACTTCTCTACGAGACGCTACGCGAACGCTCGGCACAAGTCGCTCAGTACAAGTGCGCCAACGGCTACGCTACCTTGACTTCGCTCGGCACAAGTCAGGACAGGCTCGGCGACCACCTGACTCTTGAATTCTTTCTTCTTAAAAATTAAAAACTGCTCTTGCTGAAATTAGACAAGAGCAGTTTTTAATAGCAAAGCCCAACATAAAAATTTAGACATCTTCAAGTTCAAATTGAGCCACCGTAACAGCATTAAAAGCGAAAGCTAAAACTAATGGCATTGGCGACTGAAACCAAAAGGTAAAAAGAACAGCTAAGATTGTGCCAGTTACTGCGGACATTGACCACAATCGTTCTTCAAGAGTCAGTCCTTTTTCGGCTTTAATCAATCTGAGAACATGAACTGGAATTGGTTCTGGCATTACCCCACCCGGAGGGAAAGCCCAGAAGTTGTTACGTCGCTCAACAAATAAATCTGTCCAGCCATTTTCTTGGCACCATGCTTCAATCCATTGAAGTGAGTAATGATTCATCATCGGGTTTGGGAGTTCGGTTTGTAGAAGTTGTGTACTTGGTGAATGTAAACTCTTGGAGATTCCTGAAAAACTAACTAATCGCTATAAAATTAACGCTAATTATCGAGCTTTAAGCTTTGTTAAGCAATTGAGAAGCATATAATTACGCTCAAACCTTGCTTTCATTAATTAAAAGACTAACAGTTCATGGGGGCTGTTGAATTTAAAAGACAACAAACTTTACTTGAATAATAGAAAGTCAAGGATTGTAAATAAGTCCATGAGTATTACTGCTTAATAAAATTCTTTAATATTTGAAATTCAAATCGAAGAATGAAGAATTGTAAATAAATTTATAAACGTAGGCTCAGTTAAAGGGGAAATAGAATTGCGTGTAAGGTCAAAAGATAAATTTTTAATTAATTTTATTTCTCAAGGAAGATGATTTAAATTTCTATACCTCTCTAAGGGTAAATAGAATCAAAGTGAAGCTAGGAGTAAAATATCTAAAGAAATAAGAACCCACTTGATTTAAATCAAATATATGTTGAGTATACTTTGGGGTATTGTTGTTGTATTGATTGCTTTTTGGGCATTAGGACTGGCATTTCATATTGCCGGAAGTTTAATTCATGCAGTGTTGCTGTTAGCGATCGCCCTGGCTATCTATAATTTTTTCAAAGCGCGTGATGTGTAAATATAGTGGTTCCCGATCTAGTAAGGTAAGTTTTCAAAGTTACTAACTAAGTAACCTTGTTTCAAAAGATTTCAGTGTACCTAAGCTGCTTAGGAAACGCTATATTGCCGCTCTCTAGCTACTAAGGGTGAGAAGCTATGTCTACCACAGGCTATGCATCCGCCCTTTTTGCGTTACAAAATATTAAGCTAGGGAAATACACGTTTCCCAAGTCCAGTAGCAAGGCTGGGAATCTCAATTAAGATGATCCAATCTTGCTAATATTCAAATGCGGTAATTAAATGCAGCGATTAGACACCAAATTAACTCTCGATATGTTATGGCGGCAAGGGTTGGCCTTCCTTTTTGGAATTATTATCTGGTGCGTGGCTGATCCCGCACAGGCAGTAGACTGGACTCATCCTCTTTCATTTAGCAATGCAGAGCTATCAAGACGTGATTTTTCTGGTGAAAGTTTGCAAGCTGCGGAGTTTTCTAACGCCAATATGGAATTGGCTAACTTTACAAATGCTGACTTACGGGGAGCAGTCATGAGCGCTTCGGTGATGACAAAAGCAAATCTCCACGGAGCGGATTTAACGAATGCAATGGTCGATCAGGTAAACTTGACTAAGGCCGATTTGAGCGATGCAGTTTTCAAAGAAGCTCTTTTGCTCCGCGCCATATTTAATGATGTAAATATAGACGGTGCAGATTTTACAGATGCAATTTTGGATAGAGCGCAAATCAAAGAACTGTGCGAAAAAGCCAGTGGTGTAAATTCCAAAACAGGCGTGCAAACTCGTGATTCTCTAGGATGTCAATGAAGCGTGTTGGTGTAATTGGTGGCGGACAACTAGCCTGGATGATGGCGGATGCAGCACAGAAGCTAGGAGTAGAATTAATAGTACAAACTCCAAGCGTTCACGACCCGGCCGTGTCAATCGCTCAGGAAACTGTTTTTGCGCCAGTTGATGATGCAAGTGCTACGGAAATATTAGCTCAAAAATGCGATATCATCACCTTTGAAAACGAATTTGTTAATCTGCAAGCTTTATCTGGTTTAGCACAGCAAGGCGTTTGTTTTCGTCCAAAGTTAGAAGCTTTAGCTCCTCTTTTAGATAAATATCATCAGCGTTGCTATTTACGCGACTTGGGCTTACCAGTTCCTCAATTTTTCGCTCTTGACGAGGTAGAAAATCTCAAATCAAAAATAGAATATCTAGGTTTTCCAGTAGTTTTGAAATCCCGCCGTCATGGTTATGATGGTCAAGGTACTTTCATAATTCATGATTTTGCTACTTTAGAGCAAAAGTTAAGTGATGAAACCACAACACAAACTTTAAATCAATCACTATTCTTGTTAGAAGAATTTGTTCCTTTTGAAAGAGAACTAGCAATAATTGCAGCTCGTTCTGTGGAGGGGGAAATTGTCACTTATCCAGTAGTGGAAACCCAACAAGAACAACAAGTGTGTCGGCGGGTGATTGCGCCAGCAGAGATTACGTCTAATCAAGTAGCAGAAATCCAAGCGATCGCACATACTCTATTAAATAGCTTAGAAGTAGTGGGAATTTTTGGAATTGAGCTATTTCTCAAGGCTGATGGCAAAGTATTGGTAAATGAAATTGCACCGCGTACCCACAATTCTGGGCATTTTTCTCTTGACGCTTGCGAAACTTCTCAGTTTGAGCAGCATCTTCGAGCCGTTTGTGGTTTACCTTTGGGAAATCCGGCTTTGCAGTGCGCTGGTGCTGTGATGGTGAACCTGCTGGGGTATGAAAATTCTCACAGCGACTACCAAAGCCAGCGTCAACAAATAGCAGAAATTCCCCAGGCGCACGTTCACTGGTACGGGAAAACAGAATCACGTCCTGGGCGAAAGTTGGGACACGTTACCGTTTTGCTGGATAATCAAAATCGAGAATCGGCAGGTGCATACGCCAATAACATCGCCCACACCATAGAATCTATCTGGTATCCCAGGTAAATAGATCGGAAAGTTTCGATATTGAACACACAACATCTTTTGAAAAGCTATAATGAGTGAGTTGCACTACGACGTTGGTGACTGCCATCAAGTTTTTTGATCTATGCCTTTAATGACAAGGGAGTCAACTGTTCTCGTGGCAGTATACCGGGCATGTACCCGGAAACTTTAAACGAGGAATTTAGGTTCCCACCTGGATAAACCCAGGTCATAAACTTAGGTAAAACGGCGTCGCGGTGAACTTAAAATTATTAGCTCCCAAAGTCAGTTAGAATTTGGGAGCTTTAATTATTTCAATCAATTTAAAATAAGCAAACTGACAGTCAAGATTGCCATATTTTTGGGAAACCTAGATACTGAGGTTTCAAGAATTAAGCCCTATGGTCAGCATTCCCGGATATCAAGTTAGCAAAGAACTCTACAACGGTTCTCGAACTTTGGTTTATCGTGCTAATCGAGAAACTGACCAAAAATCCGTGGTGATTAAGCTGATGAAAACTGCTTATCCCAGCTTTAGCGAATTGGTACAGTTTCGCAACCAGTTCACCATTGCCAAAAATTTGAATCTACCTGGAATCATCCAAACCTATAGTCTGGAACCCTATCAGAATGGCTATGTGTTAGTGATGGAAGACTTTGGGGGAATTTCTTTAAAGCAGTGGCAAGACAGAGTAGAGAATAGGAGAATAGGGGAAACACCACAAGCTCTGATTGAGTTTTTACAAGTAGCGATCGCACTGTGCAATACATTAGATATTCTAATTCGTCATCGGGTCATTCACAAAGATATTAAACCCGCCAATATTTTAATTAATCCAGAAACCAGAGAAGTTAAGTTAATTGACTTTAGTATTGCATCTTTATTACCACGAGAAACTCAAAGCCTCATAAGTCCTAATGTCTTAGAAGGGACACTTGGCTATTTGTCTCCAGAGCAAACTGGAAGGATGAATCGGGGGATTGATTACCGTACTGATTTTTATTCTTTGGGTGTAACTTTTTACGAATTACTAACAGGGCAATTACCATTTCAATCGCACGAACCAATGGAATTGGTACATTGTCATATTGCCAAACTTCCGCCTTTAGTACATGAAATTAATTCGCAAATTGCGCCTGTACTCTCATCGATTGTTAGTAAACTGATGGCGAAAAATGCCGAAGGACGTTATCAGAGCGCATTTGGGCTGAAATATGATTTAGAAAATTGTTTAGCTCAACTCAAGGAAACGGGTAAGATTGTAAGTTTCCCAATTGCCCAACGGGATGTGTGCGATCGCTTTATTATCCCAGAAAAACTCTATGGGCGCGAGCATGAAGTTGAAACTCTGCTCAAAGCCTTTGAACGCGTTAGCAACAACCAAACAGAACTAATGCTGGTGGCTGGTTTTTCTGGTATTGGTAAAACTGCTTTAGTTAACGAGGTTCACAAACCTATTGTCCGGCAACGGGGCTACTTCATCAAAGGCAAATTTGACCAATTTAATCGGAATATTCCTTTCTCCGCTTTTGTGCAGGCATTTCGAGACTTAATGGGACAATTACTGAGTGAAAGTGATGTCCATTTGTCAACATGGAAAAATAAAATTTTACAAGTGCTGGGGCATGAAGGGCAAGTCATTCTTGAGGTAATTCCCGAACTAGAACAAATTATTGGTCAACAACCACCTGCAACGGAACTTTCACAGAGTGCAGCCCAGAATCGCTTCAATTTACTCTTTCAAAAATTCATTCAGGTATTCACTACAAAAGAACATCCATTAGTAATTTTCCTCGATGATTTGCAGTGGGCTGATTCTGCATCGCTCAAATTGATGCAGTTGTTGATGAGCGAGTTAGGAAGTGGAGCTTTACTTTTAATTGGCGCTTATCGAGACAATGAAGTATCTACCGCACATCAGTTGATGTTGACTTTAGCGGAGATTCGTAAAGTCAATGCGACAATCCACAGCATTACTTTAGCTCCGTTAAGTAAAGCTAGTTTAAATAAATTGGTGGTTGATACCTTGAGTTGTTCGAGTAAAACTGCCCAACCACTAACGCAACTCGTCTATCAAAAAACTCAAGGAAATCCATTTTTTGCAACGCACTTTCTCAAAGTATTATATGAAGATGGACTGATTACTTTTAATTTTGTTCAAGGTTACTGGCAATGTGATATTGCTGCTGTGAAAGCACTTGCTCTTACCGATGATGTTGTAGAATTCGTAGCGCTACATTTGCAAAAGTTACCAGATGTAACGCAAAATGTGTTGAAATTAGCCGCGTGTATTGGCAACTCTTTTGATTTGTTAACTTTAGCACTTGTTTCGGAACAATCGGAAACCGAAACGGCAGCATCTTTATGGAAAGCTTTGCAAGAAGGGTTAGTTTTACCTACTAGTGAAGTTTATAAATTTTTTCAAGATAATGAACATAATTCTGACTCAAGTCCCTTAAATTCAAATTTCCAAATTCCCACCTATAAATTTTTACACGATCGCGTGCAGCAAGCGGCTTACTCTCTAATTCCAGATGAAGAGAAACAATTTACCCATCTTAAAATTGGTCAATTACTCTTGCAAAATACCTCTGAATCACAGCAAGAGGAGCGGATTTTTGAGATTGTCAGTCAGTTGAATCGAGGAATATTGTTAATTACCCAACCGGCTGAACGTCAACAATTAGCTCAATTAAATCTGAATGCTGGTCGAAAAGCGAAAGAATCTACCGCTTATGGTGCAGCAATTCATTACTTCTATTCTGGAATGCAGCTGCTACCGATTAATAGTTGGGAAATCGCCTACGAATTGACTCGAAGTTTATACGAGGAAGCTGCCGAAGCTGCCTTTCTCAACAATGAATTTGAGCAGATGGAATCTCTTATCCAGGTTGTCATCGAACAAACAACCACCTTACTAGATAGAGTGAAAGTTTATGAAGTTCAACTCCAAGCTTATCAGGTACGGAATCAATCATTCAAAGCGATCGCAACTGGACGCGAACTTCTGGCTCAACTTGGGGTAACATTACCTGAATCAGTAACACCTCCAGACATTCAGCAATATGTAGTTAACACGCTCTCCATCTTGGCAGCCAGAAGTATTGAGGGCTTGGTTGATTTGCCATTGATGAACGATCCCAAAGCTTTGGTTGCTTTGCGGATTATGGCTAGTATTGCTCCCGCCATCCACCAAACTGCCCCTTATCTGTTCCCAATTATTGCCTGCGAAGAGGTGAATTTATTTCTTAAATACGGCAATGCACCACTTTCTGCACCAGGATATGCAGATTTTGGAATTGTACTTAATATTTGTCACCAACTCGAGTCAGGCTACGAATTTGGTCAGCTAGCTTTAATACTTGTGGATAGATTTCAAGCAAAATCTGTTCAAAGCATGACTCTATTTAAGGTGGGTGCATTGAATCAATGTAATAAACAACATGTTCGCACCTCAATTAGTTTATTACAGGAATCCCATAGTCTTGGATTAGAAACAGGCGATTTTTTTCATGTACTGGCATCGATGATTTTCAAGTTATTCTATGTCTATTTAAGTGGCACAGAAGTTTTGGAAATTCTCTTAGCAGATATCAAAGCCTATGAGTCTAATTTTGCCCAAAATCAGCGTTTATTAAATTGGTCGAATATAATTTTTCAAAGCATTAATAATTTAATCGAATCTAGCGATCGCACAGAGCGCTTCATTGGTGAAGATGATCGAGATGAACAACTATTATCTGCGCTCATTAAAGAAAATGACGAATTAACACTCCATGTATTTTTCTTAAGTAAGTTAACACTCAGTTATTTGTTTGAGAATTTTCCGGCGGCAGTTGAAAATGGAAATCAGGGAGAGCAATACCTCAACGGTGGCGCAGGAATGCTATCTGTGCCTGTTTTCTACTACTACGATTCTCTGTCTCGTCTGGCTGTCTATCCAACGGCTGAACCATCTCAACAAGAACAATTACTCTTAAAGGTTGGCGAAAACCAGGAAAAATTGCAGTTTCGAGCCAACTTTGCACCGATGAATTTCCAGCACAAATTTGATTTGGTAGAAGCAGAACGCCATCGGGTTTTAGGCGAAAAAATAGCAGCAATAGAATTGTACGATCGCGCCATAACTCTAGCGAAAGAAAACCAATATATCCAAGAAGAAGCCTTGAGCAATGAACTAGCTGCCAAGTTCTACCTCGACTGGGGCAAAGAAAAAATCGCCCAAGTTTATATGCAAGAAGCTTATTACTGCTATGCTCGTTGGGGCGCTAAAGCCAAAACTGAGGATTTAGAAAAACGCTATCCTCGACTTCTGGCTCCCATCTTACAAGGGCAGTATCATCGCTTTCAACAGAGTTCAACCGTCGATGCATCATCATTTCTTCATCAAACCATCCACACAAATCTTTCTAGCAGCAGTATTTCGGAAGCACTCGATTTTGCCACCATCTTTAAAGCCGCACAAGTTCTCTCCAGTGAAATTCAATTAGAGCAGTTGCTCACTACTCTTTTGCAAGTAGTGATGGAAAATGCCGGGGCACAAAAAGCTGCATTACTTGTACTTCAACAGGACAACTTGATGGTTGAAGCTGTAGCCACTATCAATGAAGGAGTAACTCTGGTATCTACACCATTGTCAACCAGCGAAGGCATTCCGATTACACTGATAAACTATGTCAAACACAGCTTAAAAACTGTGGTGCTGGATGATGCAACAGTAAAAAACGATTTTATTACTGACCAATATTTGATGCAGCAACAACCCAAAAGTGTGTTGTGTACGCCGATTTTGCGTCATGGTCAATTAATCGGGTTACTATATCTGGAAAATAGGTTGACAATTGGTGCATTTACGAGCGATCGCACCGAAGTTATCCAACTGTTATGCACTCAAGCTGCCATCTCTCTAGAAAATGCCCGTCTTTATCAAGAATCTCAAAATTATGCCCAAGAGTTAGAGCGATCGCTACAAGAACTTGAGCATACGCAACTACAAATGGTGCAAAATGAAAAAATGGCAATCTTGGGTAATTTGGTTGCTGGGGTGGCACATGAAATTAATAATCCCATTGGATTTTTGAAAGGCAGCCTTAACAATGCCGAAGACTATATTCAAGACTTACTCGCCCATATCCAATGCTACCAACAACATCATCCCAATCCGGCGATCGCAGTCATTGAGCATGGCGAAGAAATTGACCTAGAATTCTTGACTGAAGACTTACCAAAGTTAGTAGACTCGATGAAGGTGGCTTCAGAAAGGATCAAAGATATTAGCATCAGTCTCCGCACCTTTTCCAGAGCCGATACAACCGAAAAAGTTGCTTGTAACCTCCATGAAGGGATTGAGAGTACCCTGTTGATTTTGAAGTATCGCCTCAAAGCTAACGAAAAACGTCCAGCAATTGAAGTCATTACTGAATACGGAAAAATACCACCAGTTAAGTGCTTTTTAGGACAGTTAAATCAAGTATTTATGAACATCCTTGCTAACGCCATTGATGCCTTAGATACTTCCTGCGAGGAGCTTTCTTTTGCTCAAGCCCAAGCGAATCATCACCAAATACTGATTAAAACCGAAGTATCCAATGAGCAAAACATGGTGGCAATTCGCATCAAAGATAACGGTCAGGGGATGCCAGAGGAGATTAGAGCAAGGATCTTCGATCGCCTATTTACAACCAAAGAGGTTGGGAAAGGAACAGGATTAGGACTCGCGATCGCTCGTCAAATTGTCGAGGAAACCCATGATGGGCGGTTGAGTTGCAATTCTGTGCTTGGCGAAGGAACAGAATTTGTCATTGAGATTCCAGTATTTTAAGGAATTTGCGATTTTCCTCGCAATGCATAACGCTTTTAATTTTTCGGTAATGTGGAGAACAGCAATAGCATAATTCTACTAAATCTGTATACCTTGATTCTAAATGAGGTAGCGTTCAGAGTTAAAATGACACAATTGCGTTAAATTGTGGTTAAAACTACAAAAAATTGTTAAAACAACTAACTAATACCGTATTTCCAGCCTCGGTCTTCCGACTAGAGAGTGGTTTAACTTTTATTCATCAAGAAATTCTCACTACTCCTGTAGTTGTGGCGGATGTTTGGGTGCGTGCTGGAGCCAGCTTAGAGCCAAAACCGTGGTTTGGTATGGCGCACTTTTTAGAACACATGATTTTTAAAGGTACGGCGACGCTACCCCCTGGAATGTTCGATTCCAAAGTTGAAAATCGGGGTGGCGTGAGTAATGCAGCGACAAGCTATGATTATGCTCATTATTCACTCACTACAGCTGCTCCTTATTTAAAAGATACTCTGCCCTACTTGGGAGAACTACTACTCAATGCGGCAATTCCAGAAGATGAATTTAGCCGCGAACGGGATGTAGTGCTAGAAGAAATTCGCTCTTGTCAAGACGATTCCGACTGGATAGGATTTCAAGCGCTGATTCAAAGCATCTATCCGCATCACCCTTACGGACGTTCGGTGTTGGGTACAGAGCAAGAACTGATGCAGCAATCGCCAGAAGCAATGCGCTGTTTTCACCGCACTCACTATCAGCCGGAAAACATGACGGTGGTAATTGCCGGGGGTATAGCCCAGCAACCAGCTTGGGAAATGGTAAATCATTCCTTTGCTGATTTTGCCGAACCCTCAAATTGTCCGCAGTTGGAGAAAGTGACAAAGCCAGCAATCGCCGGAATTCATCGTCAAGAATTGTGTTTACCACGCATAGAACAAGCGCGATTGTTGATGGCGTGGCTGGTACCCGGAGTAGAAGATATCCGTACTGGCTATGGTTTAGATTTCTTGTCAGTGTTATTGGCAGAAGGGCGGACTTCGCGTTTAGTGCGTGATTTGCGAGAAGATTTGCAATTGGTACAGGGAATTTGCAGTAGTTTTTCTCTACAACGAGAATCAAGTTTATTTACAATTACTGCTTGGTTAGAACCAGAAAATCTAGAAAAAGTTGAGTCTTTAATTTGCGCTCATTTGGATGATTTGCAGACTAAAGGAATTAGCGAACAAGAACTTGCTAGGACACGCAGGTTGCTATGTAACGAGTATGCGTTTTCTACCGAAACGCCAAATCAACTGACAGGGCTTTATGGATACTACAATACCATCGCCCAAGCTGAATTAGCTGTGACATATCCCCAGCAGATTCAGTCTTTTGATGCCAAAGAATTGCAAAAATTAGCTAAACAGTATCTCTCACTAGAAAATTACGCGGTTACTGTACTTAAACCGTGTTAGTTATTGGGCATTGGGCACTTGTACTGAGCGTAGTCGAAGTATTGGGCATTGGGCATTGGGCATAGGACATTAATTTTTGACAAAGGACAAAGGACAAAGGACAAATGACAAATGACAAATGACAAAAGACAAATGACAACCTTGCTGCAAAAATCGCCCATCCATCGCACTGTATTGAACAATGGGATTGTCGTGCTGGTGGCAGAAAATCCGGCTGCGGACATTATTGCAGCACGAATCTTTGTGCGTGCCGGTAGTTGTAACGAAAATCGGGAAAAAGCAGGGTTAGCACATTTGTTATCAGCAGTGATGACAAAGGGATGTGATGGACTTTCTAGCTTGGAAATTGCAGAAAAAGTCGAGTCTGTAGGGGCGAGTTTGAGTGCGGATGCTGGCACTGATTATTTTTTGCTATCTTTCAAAACGGTAACATCCGATTTTGGGGAAATTCTAACATTGGCAGGGCAGATTTTGCGATCGCCTACTTTTCCTGAAACTCAAGTAGAACTAGAACGGCGTTTAGCACTCCAGGATATTCGTTCTCAAAAAGAGCAACCGTTCAATGTCGCCTTTGAACAAATGCGGCAGGTAATGTACCAAAATCATCCCTACTCTATGTCAGTACTGGGGGATGAAACCACCATGAACCGCTTAACTCGTGCAGATTTAGTGGAGTATCACCAGACTTATTTTCGTCCAGATAATGTAGTAATTAGTATTGCTGGTAGAGTCACACCCACAGATGCAGTAGCATTAGTGGAAGAAGTTTTTGCTGATTGGCAAGCGCCAGCCCAGGCAGTACCAATACTGAATTTACCTGAGATTAAAGTGGAACCGCAGGTAAGGTTAAAGCCACTACAGACACAACAATCAATCGTGATGCTTGGGTATTTGGGAACATCGGTGAGTTCTGTTGACTACGCCGCCTTGAAATTGCTGTGTACCTACTTGGGAAATGGGCTTTCTAGCCGCTTGTTTGTCGAATTGCGGGAAAAACGAGGTTTAGCTTACGAAGTATCCGCCTTTTACTCCACAAGGCTATTTCCAGCCTCCTTTGTAGTTTACATGGGTACAGCACCAGAAAATACCAGCATTGCCCTAGAAGGATTGCGTACAGAAGTAGATTTGTTGTGTACCACTGAAGTATCCGAAAGCGCACTCCAAGCTGCTAAAAACAAGATTCTGGGGCAATACGCCTTGGGTAAACAAACCAACGGGCAAATTGCTCAGATATACGGCTGGTATGAAATTTTGGGCTTAGGAATTGATTTTGACACCAAGTTCCAAGAATTGGTTGCGGCGGTGAGTGCCAAGGATGCGATCGCTTCAGCTTGTAAGTATTTAAAAGAGCCTTACTTGTCTTTAGTTGGTCAAGAAGAAGCAATTAATCGAGCGATCGCGAACTGAAAATCTGCCGCAACGACGCCCGTCGGAGATATTGTAAAATGCAGCAGCTGTTTTTTAGACCAAGCGGCTGTACCATTAGCATGAGAATATTCTGGGAGTGAATTCCATGCAAAGCAGCCTGACAGCAAGTATTTTGAGTTACTTAAAATTACTAGACCCAACTGTAAATCGCTGTAGAATGGAAAAACGGCAAAAAGATTGGTGGCCAAAGAGGTCTAAATCTTTATCAGCCATTAAAATACTCTTGTTTTCTGCTACGCCTCTGCTTATTACCTCAACGGCTGTAGTATCAATAGCAGCTCCACAAAAAATTGCCCAAGGAAATCCTCAAGATAGTATTAACCGTCCAAGCCTCAAAGTTGGTAGTCAAGGCGAACGCGTATCAGAACTTCAGGCAGCTCTGAAACTTTTAGGTTTTTATTCTGGTGCAGTAGATGGTATTTATAGTGAGAATACAGCTAGTGCTGTTTCCCGGTTTAAACAAGCGGCGGGCTTGAATCCAGATGGTATTGTTGATGCCAGCACTTGGCAACGACTTTTTCCTAATCAACCAGTAGCAGCATCAACCGTCCCTTCATCCCAGCCAAGATTTAACTCAGCTACAAATTTTCCTGTTCCAACCCAGTCTAACAACGTCACCAATGTTGTAAATTCTAACCCCAATCCCCCAAGGCAAGCTGTAACACAAGTTGCGACTAGCTCTCAACCAAAACCTACTACCCCAAAAAAAGCTGTAACCCAAGTCGCAACCAGCCCTGAGCCAAGACCTGCTACCCCAAGAAAAACTACAACTTCAAGCAGACAAAAAACACCAAATCGGACTACATCAACTACTCGAACTCAAGCAACTACACGGACTGGGCAAAATACTCGAACTCAGCCAAAAACAAGTACTCAGCGAACCCCTGGCATTCAATACACCTCAGAAGGAATGCCAATTTTGCGTATAGGATTACGTGGTTCTGAAGTTGTTAAATTGCAACAACAACTGAAAAAGCTTGGTTTCTTAAAAGGCAATGCTGATGGAGACTTTGGCGAGACAACCGAAGAAGCTGTGAAAGCAGCACAAAAGCGCTATGGTTTAGAAGCTGACGGTGTAGTTGGTGGCTCTACTTGGGAGGTTCTTTTGCGGCGTTAACCGTCGTTAAGCGTATCCCCACTCTTCAAGCTTAATACATATAGCGTCCACCCGCCCTTGACCAAAGGTGCGGGCAAGACTTCGGCATGAGCGCTCAGTCGAACGCTGTCTACCATACAAAACTGGATAATTTATTTATTGTTTGAAAATCCCTAATTACCGAGGTTTCTCAACTCAGAGAAACCTTTGTACGGGTTTTGCGCTTCACACCATTTTTTATGAATTTAATGCGGTACATCCTGCAATACGATAAAGATATACCGATTAGAAGTCAATACAGTTCAGTTAAGCTTTTTTCTCTCCCCCTGCTCCCGAAGCCTCCCCTGCTCAAGAACAGCCTGCCTTAACAGATAAATTTGCTTAACCCAAGCGTATTGGATTAGAAGTATCTCTCTTGCCAGCACTGAAAAATTACATTGCTTTTAGCCTGACAAAAGATGATGACAACTTTAGGAGTCAAGCACAAGGACACCTGATCGTGTTACAGATCACAGATGACAATACTGAAATTAATTAAACTGACTGCTAAATCCTCTAAAAAAACTTATGCAACACTTTTTATTAACTTGGCTCGGTAGTGCGGTGGCGTTATTCATTACTGCTAATATCGTTCCGGGATTCTTTATCAAGAATTTTCTGACTGCCTTAGTTGCTGCCTTTGTTATTGGTCTGGTTAATGCATTTATTAGACCAATTTTGCAGATTTTGACCTTTCCGATTACCTTACTCACCTTTGGTTTATTTACATTGGTGATTAATGCCTTAACCCTTTGGTTGGCCAGTGCCCTAACTCCTGGTTATGGTTTTGAAATTCAGGGCTTTTTACCTGCTTTGTTAGGTTCAATTGTGCTAGCAATTGTTTCTAGCGTAATTAACTATTTTTTGAGAGTTGTTGACTAGAAAAATTAGTAAATTGTAATACTAATATTTGAGGCTTGGGCAACAGCTAGTGTTACCGCTCCTGTTTGCCCTTGTACCTGGAAAATTCGTTTAGGAACTAAGAACTTTACCTGCAATTCCTCTATGTTTGTAAAAGGGAAAACAGCCAATGGTGTGAGTTGAGTCGCTGCAAGAATAGCAGCGGCCTCTGCTACGCTGGGTGTACCTACTTTGTAGTCGGTAATTGTGGTCGGGTTGGGGACACACACACAGCGAAGAATTTCGGCAGAAAAGGTTTTTAAAGGCAAATTACGGAGGTGGCAAAGTTCTACTAAGCCAACTTCCGAGGCTTTAGTGTCAATGGTAGCAATCCCTGCGATCGCACTTGGAAAAAGTTGATTTTCTCGAAATACTTGCTCAATCGCCCCATCAATCAACTGCCATGATGTTCCTCGTTTACAACCGATTCCTACCCATAAAACCTGTTGCACTTGGTATATTTCCTTATTCAATTCGTCAAGATTTGGTTTACTGCAACAGCCAACCAAATAAATCTCCTACAGTCAGCCTCAACTCACTTGCAAAATCTGGCAAAGGGAGTAAAGCTTCTAGTTCATCCAACATGACTGGCTGTTGATTGCGGATGTAGACAAACACCGTTTGTTCTTCTGGATCAATCAGCCAACCCATTTGTGTTTCATAATTCAGGCAATGCAGGATATTTTTTGTGACTTTCGTTTGTCTTTGGTCAGGTGATAGAATCTCGATAGTCCAATCGGGAGCTGCTTGGAATACATTGGCGACTTCACCATTTTCATCACAGGGAATTCTTTGCCAAGTGAACACAGAAACATCTGGCACTATTGATCTTCCACCAAAAGTACACCGCAGTTCTGGAAAAGCACGAGCAATTCGCTTGGGCTTCACTATTGAGCTGATGGTGCTAATCATTTCACCTCGAATTGTACTGTGCTTTCCTTGTGGCATAGGTTTTTGAATAATTTCACCATCGATGTATTCATTAGCGGGCTTTGTTTCTGGTAACATTAGAAACTCTGCCAAAGTTATATTTTTAGATGGTGTCCGTACCATAAGCTATCGCCTCCAGTCCAGCAATTCTAATAAAAAAAGCGCAAAGTACACAAAGAAAAAATCAACTTAACTCTTACTCTGCGTACCTTTGCGCTACCTCAGCGTACCTTTGCGTTAAAAAAAATATTACATCCTCTCCAATACCTGAATTCCCAACAAAGATAATCCCAGCTTCAGAGTTCTAGCAGTCAAATCACATAAAACTAAACGGGATGTGCGCTGCGGTTCCTCAGCTTGTAATATGGGACAGCGATCATAGAATTGGTTAAACTTTTGACTCAGTTCAAACAAATACTCACATAAACGATTGGGCAACAAATCTTGCTCTACATTACTAATAACTTCATCCAGTTGAAGTAAATATTTTGCCAGCACTAATTCTGTTTCATGCTGCAACAAAACGGCATTATTTCCCAACTCTTTAAAGTTAATATCACCCTTGCGGCTAATCCCATAAATCCGTGCATAAACATATAGCATATAGGGCGCAGTATTACCTTTAAGATCCAGCATTTTGTCGTAGCTGAAGATGTAGTTACTGGTGCGATTTTGGCTTAAGTCTGCATACTTAACTGCGCTGATTCCAACTACTCTAGCAACTTCATTAATGAATTCTTCACTTTCTTGGCGTTCTTCTTTTTGTAATCTAGTTTTTAGGTCAGCATGGGCACGAGAAACAGCTTCATCTAATAAATCCCGCAACCGCACAGTATCCCCAAAACGAGTTTTGATTTTCTTGCCATCTTCTCCTAACACCAACCCAAAAGGCACATGCACTAATTCCACATCATCAGGAATCCATCCGGCTTTGCGTGCAACCTGGAAAACCTGAGTAAAGTGGTTTCCTTGTCCAGCGTCTGTTACATAAATTATCCGCTTTGCTCGATCCTGCTGAATCCGGTAACGGAGAGATGCTAAATCTGTTGTGGCATAGTTATAGCCGCCATCTGATTTCTGCACAATTAAGGGCAAAGGTTCACCTTCTCTATTTGTAAACCCTTCCAAGAAAACACATTTTGCCCCTTGGTTTTCTACCAGTAACCCAGATTTTTCTAAATCTTCCACAACTCCTGGTAGTAAGGGATTGTAGAAAGATTCGCCTCGTTCAGTTAACTTGATATCCAATAACTCATAAATTACTTGAAACTCCCGCCGTGACTGTTCGCACAAAAGTTTCCAAGCATGAATTGTATCTTCTGCACCTGCTTGTAATCTGACAACTTCTTGGCGTGCTGTTTCTTGAAAAGCTTCATCGGCATCAAACCGCAGTTTGGCTTTGCGATAAAAAGAGACTAAATCACCAATATCTAAAGCATTCGCAGTGGTAAGAGCGTCTGGGTAAACTTCGCGCAGATAGGCAATTAACATTCCAAACTGCGTACCCCAATCACCGACATGATTTAACCGCAGTACATCATGTCCTTGAAATTCTAAAATTCGGGCGATGGAATCACCAATAATCGTCGAACGCAAGTGTCCGACGTGCATTTCTTTGGCAATATTAGGACTGGAAAAATCCACAATTTCCCGTTTAGGCGTTTTCGCAGCTGGAACTCCCAGTCTGGGATCGGCTTGAATCGCGTTTAGTTGTGCTTCTAAGTATGCTGTTTTCAGTTTGAGATTGATAAATCCTGGGCCAGCGATTTCCGGCGGTTCGCAGATTTCGGATACATCTAGTTTCAGGGCGATCGCATCTGCGATCGCTCTTGGTTGCAATCCTAACTTTTTACTCAGGGATAAAGCCACATTCGCCTGATAATCGCCAAATTTAGGATTGCTAGCAGGAACCAAAATTGGATCTACTCCAGCGAAGTCAGCGCCAAAAGCGGCGACTAAAGCCTGCTCAACCTGATCTTTTAGTTTTTCTTGTGTAGCGTTCATATATAAATTTTATCTGTGAGAAGGGGAATGTAGCTCTGGAAAAGCTTGATTATTTTAACCTTAAAAGATATTCATCAAGTCTAAGCAGGGATTGTTATCCTCAAGTACAATCCCTTAAATTGTCTCCCATCCTCGGCATAACTTCCAGATTCTGACGATACCGTAGTGGATGAGTGTCCATGTAGTAATCACTTTAGTGTTTAAGACAAAAACTAAAATACTGACTACAAACTTATTTACCCAAGTTTCGTTGACTTGATAGACTACTACGTTTATTAACGTAAGTACGGAGTTCAGCTCTGTTTCTATAGCCGCAAATCACCTTCACTAGCGCTAGGTGGACACGCATAACAATGCAGCCTTACTTATTTACCTCATTCAAATGAAAATCCCTACAGATTAAGCTTTTAGTCTTTAAATATATAAATTGCAGATTTTATATTCATAAAAATTATAAATATTTCATCAAATCTTTATTATATCTAAGTTTAATTACTAAGGGCTAACAACAGTATTTGCCAATGAAAAATAGTCTTTTTTTACGTATATGCACTTTAAA
The DNA here is from genome assembly GCF_034531035.1 of Nostoc sp. DedQUE02. NCBI lineage: Bacteria > Bacillati > Cyanobacteriota > Cyanophyceae > Nostocales > Nostocaceae > Nostoc > Nostoc sp. DedQUE02. The sequence goes on from NZ_JAVRBY020000004.1 coordinate 63,955, forward strand.
TAAACAGCTATTTAAATATAGTAATAAAAGTTGAATTACAGATTGACTTTACAGAAGTATAGCTGTTAGAAGTAAGAAACAAACTAAGACGGATAACTGTTCAAAGCAGCATTATCTTAAATTTTTTCCCTACTTAATGAAATCTGATATGAAACCTAGTTTACTCACTGCCCTGATTGCTGTTGCAGCCACCTTCACCGGATTAGTTTCCCAAGTAGAAACTGCATCTGCTGCTGATTTTACTTGGGATAATTCCTGGACTCAACCAACGGTATATAACAAGTCTCAAACTGGTTTTAATGACACTCCTTTTCAACAATTTGTCCAAGCAGAAAGTGTTGTTTTACCAAATAGTGGGCAATTTAAATTAGACCCCAGTAAATTAAACTTAAAATACGACCACGATGTTTCTGTTTACTTTATTAATGAGGGTGCAGGTTATAGAAACCAATTAGCCTTCAATGCCACAGGAACTACTAACAAATCTGGGCTGCTTTTTAATGATATTTCTTGTGAAGGAGCCGGATGTGTTGGCAACTGGGGCGGCAATGCATTACAACTGGGCGATGGGGTCAAACTTGGTAATATTACCGCAGGTACTCAACTCGACTTTTGGTTGAGAGCTGATGGTTTAAATCGTGGTAACTCTGCCAATATCTTTGGTACTGAAACTGGCTCTAATGCTGATGGACTACAGCACGCAGTTGCTTACGCTTACAACAACTACATCCTCATGGCATTTGAGGATTTATACGGCGATTTACACGCTTCAGGGGTAGATCCTATAACTGGTAAGCAAAACGAAGGTTCTGATCGTGACTTTAATGATGTTGTGGTTGTTCTTGATATCGGCGAGGCAAATGTTAGAGAATTAATTGGTGCTACTGTTCCTGAACCGTCTGTTACTCTGTCAATGTTTGCAGTGGGAGCAGTTAGTATGTTTGGATTGCGCCGTCGCCGTCAAACTCGCAATGTTAACTAAACTTTCAAGCTTTGTAACCAAGTAATTAATCGCATTTTCACCCGTATAAGTGTACGGGTGAATTTACGTGTGTAGTGGCATTTATATTTTATCTACCGCGATCGCGTTCTAAATCATCAATGACTTTTTGCAAATACCACTCGTCTGACATCCCAGGATGATAATCTTGTTTCTGCTGAATCAATCTTTCGGCAATTTCCCAATATCCCCCAACCATTCGCAAAAGTCGCTGACGTAGCAGGTGATATTTTTGCTTTTTTGACTCTGGACTAAATTTCTGGATTTTTTCTAGACTACTTAAGACTTGTTGATAATTTCCCCAGTCTTCTTGTTCACAAAAAACACTCGCCGCCCGTTGATAATTCTCTACGGCGTTTTGCATTTCTTCTATGCAAGTATAGGCAATGCCGCGATTGTAGTAAGCTTGAGCATCATTGGGATTGATTTGCAGCGCTTGGGTGTAATCTTTAATTGCATCGAGATAATTACCTGTTGCTCGATAGACATTACCTCTGGCAATATAAACTAAGGCATCTTCCGGTTGTATCTGGAGTGCTTGGTTAAGATCCGCGATCGCTCCTTGATGATCTCCCAATACAGAACGTGCTTTGCCTCGGTTGCGATAGACAATGGCATCTTGAAAATTTAGTTGCAATGCTTGATTAAAATCTGCGATCGCTTCTCGATAATCTCCCATTTTACAACGCACAACCCCACGACAGCAGTAAGCTTGGGCATCTTGCGGATCGGCTTTTAATACCCAGTTTAAATCGGCGAGTGCCTCTTGGGTATCTCCCTTTTCAGCCTTTTCTAATAATTGTGTGAAATAATCATTGGTGGATAAAATTGGTGCATTGGTAGAATGTGATTGCTTAATAGCAGGTACATCTTGAGGTTGTAACTGTTTAATTCGTTCTAGACACAGACGACAATTCTCTTTGTCCTGTTGTTCTAGATATAACCCAGCAGCTTTTTTAAAGTTAGCGATCGCATCTTGAATATAACCCTGTTTGCGCCGCACCATCCCCCGCAGATTATAAGCAGCAGCATAATTGAGATTGAGACGAATCGCACGTTCCACATCCTCTAGCGCCCCTGGTAAATTTTTCAGCGCCACCCTAGCTAATGCACGACAATAATATGCCTCTACACTCTCAGGATTCAGCTTCAGGGCTTCGGTATAATCTGAAACAGCCTTAAGAATTGCTCCTGAGTCATAATGTGCCAAACCCCGTTGCAAGTAAGCTTCGGTAAAGTAAGGTGTCAGTTGTAAAGCATGGTTAAATTCCTCAATTGCTCCAGCGTAGTCTTTTCGCCTAGCCTTTTCCAATCCTCTATTGTAGAATTCGTCATTCATGGCAGTTCTTTGGTTGATTCAGTTAGGTGAATTCCAGCAGGCTTGTTTTGTAGTTTAATTTATGCACTTACCTTTAATATTTTAAGTATCCAGTCTGGCTTTGCTTCATTTCGGATTTTCGATGAAATAAAACAAATACACCACCCTAAGTTATAATGAATGGAATTTACCCAATATAATATTGTACACTTCCATATTTTAGACTTAGATTTAGTTCAAATATCAATAATAATTTTCATCTATGAAAATTAGGACTATTACAACAGATATAGAAAGAGTTATAGCTTTCTTAATTATCTGGCAACTTTACCTATTAAATTAGATAAATCACCTCAACCAGATGATTTCCAATTAAAAATAAAAAAATCTGGAGAATTGAATGTATTCAATTCTCCATACTTCAGAGATGGTAAAAAATTTACAGTTAACTAAGATTCAGAATAGTTTAATATCGGCACAAAATTTGTGGAATCAATATACTAATCAGACTGGATTTATTCTAATTTTTGATTCCTGCGTGCTGAATTATTACACTAAAATTATTCTGAAAGCAAGCTAGGAGAAGTCAGGACAAAAACATCCCAATTTCCTTGAGCGTCAGTTTGTGGTTTTATGGGATTGGCGAAGTGGAAAAATTCATGATCGTTAACCAATAATAGTTCCCCCGGATTTAGAACTTTGCTAAACACAGGCTTTTCTTTTTTAGCAGTATAAAGATGTGTTTCTCCACCTTGAATATTCTCTCTATTTACTGAGAATATACCAATAAAATCAGTTCCATCTTGATGGATACCTTCAGGCGCTGGATTACCAAAATTCTCTGGAGAACAACTAATTCTAATTTGATGAACTCCGATTTCAGCTTCAGGATGAAGTTTACAAGAATCACTAAATGCCAAAACAAGATTTTTGAAAATATCAAGTTCTATGAGTGCATCATCTAATTCTGCAAACTCTCTTTTGATGTCACCTGCTAATCGATTATACTCTTTACTTTGAAAGAAGACCCCGTGAGGTAATTTGATTAACTGATTTCCAGAGACTGTGAACCGAGATAATCTTCTGGAACGATAATTGCCTTTGATATAAGGGTCAAGAGGCATACTACTAAAAAATGGCTTGAAACCTTCTAGACTGATCGAATTTACCTTTCTGAGAGTAAATAGAAAAGCATATTCTAGTTCCGTTGCTGTCCACACTTTTTGCATAGGATTTACCTCCTTGCACATTGAAATTCTCCCAGATTTTTATGGGAGGCTTATAACACTTAGTATATGCTACTTTTTATTACTATGTTGTCAATTTGACTACAAAAATTGACAATTAATGATATATGAAGTTACTCAAATTCTGTCACAGGGCGGAGTCGCTGCTGAAAAGATTTGCAGATATAGGTTCGGTGGGCAAAGAATCAACGTATATTTACAAACAGCAACAAGGTTCCATAATGATAGATTGGCTTTACAAGTACCCACCTTTGTATCCCGGTATTTTACTCAAGCGTTACAAGCGGTTTTTTGCTGACGTTCAACTTACTTCTGGCGAAATAGTCACAGCACACTGTCCCAATACAGGGCCAATGACTGGAGTATCGACTCCCCAAAGTGCGGTACAGCTTTCCAAAAGCGATAATCTTAACCGGAAATTGGCTTACACTTTAGAACTAATTCAGGTACATGATAATGAGCCAACTTGGGTAGGCATAAATACTTTTTTGCCGAATCGGGTGGTAAAGCTAGCTTTGGCGAAATACCTTTTCCCGGAATTGGGCAACTATAGCCAAATCAAGGGCGAGGTAGTTTATGGGCTAGATAAAAAAAGTCGAGTGGATTTTTTCTTGACGGGGAATGATGAGGAACGCCCGATTTATTTAGAAGTGAAAAATACAACTTTGTCTGAAGGGAGATTAGCGCTATTTCCTGATACGGAGACTACAAGAGGGCAAAAGCACTTGCGAGAATTGATGGCGCTGTTACCTTTAACTCGTGCGGTAATGCTTTACTTTATCAATCGCGGTGATTGTATCGAGTTCTCTCCTGGCGATCGCACAGATCCCGTATATGGTAAATTGTTACGGGATGCGATCGCTCTCGGTTTAGAAGTCTTACCTTGCCGTTTTGACATTTCCCCCGAAGGTATCCGTTATTTGGGTTTGGCAAAACTAAAAATTTGATTACATCTAATTAAAACAGACTAGCAATTGCAACGTCTCTACATACATAAAACAATAAATCCATCTAGATCGTGTCTAAATGGATTTATTGACAGTTGATGTTTACTAAAAAACATTCAACCAGACTGTAATGAAGAAACGACTATAAAGTAGTCGCCACCCCAGAAATAGCGTTCGCTATTCTGAAGCTTGCTTACGCAGGAATCAAAACTGTGTCAATGACGTGGATAACACCGTTATCAGCAGCAACATCTGCGGCTGCAACTGTTGCATCATTGATCTTAACGCCGTTAGATGCGTCAATTTTTACATCTGAACCTTCAACTGTTGTAGCTGTCTTCAGTTTAACTACATCAGCAGCCAGTACTTTGCCTGAAACAACATGATAGGTCAAGATTTGCTTGAGCTTGGGAATATCTTGCAGTAATGCGTCTACTGTACCTGCTGGAAGCTTATTAAACGCTTCATCGGTGGGTGCAAAGACGGTGAATGGCCCAGGGCCTTTAAGTGTATCTACCAGACCAGCTGCTTGAATTGCTGCAACTAGTGTGTTGAAAGAACCATTGTTAGCGGCGGTATCAACTATGTTGGCCATGTGTTTTACCTAGTTCTGTGTAACTTGTTACAAATCTAAACTATTTATTTAATAAAATCTATCTATCGTTAGGCGTATGTAAAATCAAATTTTTTATTGATATCATAAAAGTTTATATATATTTTTATACAAAAAAAGAATTATATGTTATGTGGGCGGATACTTTACAAGCATTTTTAAATGCATAGTTTACCGCCGCAAGTATCACTCTTTTTTTATACAACGGTGGGGGCGATCGCTGTTCATTAAAATAGACCTCTTGCAAAAGTGCTTTTTGCACTCTTGTGGAAAAAGGGTAAAGGTTATGGTTCGGCAAGCTCACCAACCGGGGGAAAGGCAAAATACAGAACCTTTCCCTTTCCTCCCGCCCCTTTTCCCGACAAATGCCAAGAAGTCTAATCAATGCAGCACTAGTTTTACCAAAAAAGTTAGTTAAAAAAGATAAATTTAAGTATTTTGTTGGTATATCCAGGATTGTATATTTTTAGGAATTATCTGATATTTTATAGCAAAACCTTTGCCAGTAAGGCTTTTTTATCTTTATAGGATGTTTGTTCTAGCTTTTTGTCATGAATTTTTGACCAAAAATGTTGGTAATAAGTCTATTTAACTGATATTATTTCATCACCAAATATATTTCACTTGCTGTTTGTGTAATTCCACTTGGAAATAATAAACGGCTCATCACACTAATGCTTTTAGCAATTGTGATTGGCTATTTATTTCCAGAATTTATGATGCGTAGGATTTACGCCAAAATCTTCTATAGCTCCCATTTATCCATATCCTCTGCCTTCTCGGTAGTTGGTTTTTTCGCTGCCTGTGCGTAAGTCAGGTATGTCAACAATGAGACTTTTAGGTAATATTTTCCCCAAACTATAACTTTCATGAACAGAAGAAGACTTATCGCTTGGATTGCTACGGCAGTTACCAGCATGATGCTGGTAATAGGCTTCCAGTTTGTCAATTTATCGCCAGCAAACTCCACAACCACACTTAATGTGTATGCGGCTGTCAGCTTAACAAACGCCCTGAACGCCATTAAGACTCAGTACCAAACTGCTAACCCAAGCGTCAACGTTGTTTACACGTTTGGTGCTTCTGGTACCTTACTGAGCCAAATACAAGCAGGAGCACCAGCAGATATTTTCATTTCTGCTGCTACCGATCAAATAGATGTTTTGCAGAATTCAAGCCCTAGTAAATTGGTTGCAGGTAGCCGTAAGAACATTGTCAGAAACCGTCTAGTTTTGATTGCTCCTACGACACCTCCTGTTAGTGCTGGTAGTGCTGCTCTTACTAGCTTCAATGGTTTGACCAATGCCAATATTAGTGGTGTTGCGATAGGTGACTACACAGGTAATCCTCCACTTGTGCCAGCAGGAAATTATGCCAAACAAGTTCTCACTAGCCGAGGTATTTTCACTACTCTTACCCCTAAATTATACCTTGCCAGCAATGTGCGTAACGTTTTAACTGCTGTCGAAAATAAAGCTTCTGTCACTATTGGAGGTGTAAATAAAACTATCGATGCAGGTGCCGTTTACAAAACTGATGCTGCCATTTCTAACAAGGTAAGAGTCGTAGAAACTGCCCTAACAACAGAGAGCGATCCGATTGTCTATCCACTGGGTATACTCACCAGAACTACAGTTTTAACAACAGCACAGAGTTTTTCTAACTACTTAACTGGTACTACTGCCCAGAATATCTTCAGAAATAATTATGGGTTTCTTGCACCTTAATCACCACAAAGTAAATCAATTAAGTAGTTGTTGTCATGAATTTTGAACTATTTGGAGTAATGCCTCATGAAGTTCACTAAAAAACTCTCAATTATTGTTTGCAGTTTGACCACTGCTTTCCTTTATACTGCTGTAATTACCAATACTTATAAATCGGCAGCACAAGCGGAAGGACAAGAGCTAATTATCAACGGGGGATTTGAAATCGATCCTCTTGTAGATCCTAATGATCCTAACATTGTAAATTCAAATGTTACAGCATGGGTTAAATCTGGTGAGCTGATAGATATATCAGGTATTACAATTAGCAACTTTCCTCATACTGGCAACCAAGGTTTATCGCTTGGTTCATTTTCAGGTATTAGCTACATATCACAGACGATCCCTACAATTCCTGGTCAACATTACCAACTTACTTACTATTTTGCATCCATAGAGGAAGCACCTAACCTTAAGAATAAATTTAAGGTTTTTATAGGTGGAAAGAAAGTTTCTGTGCAAAATGATACTCCTTACCAACCCTACACGCAATACACCTTAGATTTTAAAGCTAAAGCAACATCCACAGAGATCAAGTTTGCTTCTAAAGCCAAGTATGGGTTTTTATATTTGGATGATGTAAGTGTCAAAGCTACACCTGAACATCAGGGAGAAAACTATGGAGATGAAGTGATAGATGATAGGGATGACTAAACTTTATGTAGAAGTCTGTCAAGCTTAATTCGTAGTAAGAACTTTAGTTCTTTATTTTATAAGCCCTAAAGTGCTTACTACAAACCCTCAAACTAGCTTAACAAAGTAATAAATGTAACTATCAACTTGCTGGAATTGTCAAAATTTGAAATTATTTGGAGTCAATTTTCATGAAGTTAACTAAAAAACTCTCAATTATTGTTTTTAGTGTTACCACTACCTTAATTAGCACTGCTGTGATTAACAATAGTTATAATACAGCAGCACAAGCGGCAGAACTTGTTAAAAACGGAAGCTTTGAACTCGATCCCCTCGTAGATACTAACAATCCAAACGTTACAAATCCTAATATTACAGACTGGATTAAATCTGGCAATCCGATAGATACATCAGGGATTAGAATTAACAATTTTCCTCAGTATGAGAGTGGTAATCAAGGTTTATCAATTGGTTCATTTGTAAATCCTGCTTATATCTCTCAGAATTTGGCTACAACTATCGGGAGTAATTATAATCTCAGTTTCTTTTTAGGAACAGATGAAGATAACAGTCAAGTTGATAACATATTTCAGGCATTTATCGATGGAAATCAAGTTTTTGACAAAATCAATACTATAAATGTTGCTGGAAGTCCTTTCACACAATATGACTTAAATTTTGTGGCGACACAATCATCTACAGAGTTAAAGTTGGGTGGTAAAGCTAGTTATGGTTTTTTATACTTGGATAATGTGAGTGTAAAACCTGTGACTGTTACTGTACCTGAACCATCAACTATTGGAGGAATAGTATTAACTGCTGGGTTGCTAGGAGGATGGTTGAAGAAAAAGAAGGCAATTAGCTAGAAAGAATAGCCCTTTTTTGTCACACTTGGCAAACAACAGAGCGTAGACGCGCACCGACTTGTTGTTAGACATCGCCATACAATTTTAATGGAAAAGGTGTCAAGGTGTAGTTCAGTTGTAAGCATCGCCTGAACCTTTCCCTCTGACCCTTTCCATTGCTCAACAAAGTTCAAATTTGATAGTCCTATGCAACTAGAACTTTGCCACAATGCTGATTTGCAGGCACTGCTTCCACCATCTTTTTCGGTTGGGGTAAGTTGAAGTTCTGACAGAGACATCGCTTCTGTTCTGGTAATGGCATTGCTTGCCAAAGTTGGGGAATAATTGGCCGGATGGCATCGATTACCGGCCGCCAATCTTGAGCCAGTCCGTTGCCGGGGTTCCCCCAGTTGTAGGAACTGGCGTATTCTTGAGTCAGAGCCTTGTGCAGTTTTTGACGTACCAGATGGAGCAGTCCTCGCGCCGTAGAGAACCGCTAAAGCCACCACCAATAATCGCGATCGCAACTGGAGAGACGGTTAGGTTAAGAATGTTGTTCATTATCACGTGTAAGTTGCACTTGCTGCTTTATATTCATTAACTATTCCATCTCTGGTAACAGATTAAAAGCTCATACACTTTAAAAACTCAAAGCTATAGAATTTGTTCATAGATGAGAAATATTGAATCAAACTTCTACACCAAGAATGCATAAGTGATCCTTTATTAGTTGTTTACCTAAATGCATTGGATATGGTGAATGAATATTACCCATAGACCATGCTGGTGAGATTCGTAAATAGTGTGGCACTCGGCAAAGTGATTTTAGGCTTTCTTCTGTTTTGTGAAAATCAGAATGAATGAAAAAGGGAAGCATTTCTAGCATCTGCTGGTGCTTGAATGCAATATTTACACCGTATTCGTCATCTTGAGAATCAAGCATATAGAGTTCGCGTGCTGTTGAGGTATCTTGAGCTTTTTGTGTTTTCGGTAATTTTCCAATAGAGAAGTAATGGAGCAACTCAGGTACAGAGGTATCGTAAAAACCACTTAAGTGAATTAAATCTCGTGCTGGAGAATTTTCATTCCAAGTTTTTCGATTGGTGATGTATTGAGTTGTTTCGTCGCCAGTGCGAAAGCGAATTATTCCTAGTAGGTTCCTAAGCTGGTTATGGTCACGAGGATATACACAAGCATGACCTGGAACGTGTTGGAAGTCTAAGATATTCCGTTTTGCAAGGAAATATTCATTTTTTAGTTGAAACCAAGCTTGACCTCCGTTTTCTTCACCACGCTCATTACGCCATACATCTGCTTCGATTAAGACAAGGGTAGGACAATCGCCCACTTGTGTTATTACATCCGCCGCAAATTTTGCTAATTCTATTCCCTGTAATTGAACTGTTTTGTAATTGCGATCGCACCGTACCCGTGAGAAAAGCTGTCCCAGTTCAATCCCCGCCTGTGCATAAGGAATCCAATTGTTGCGATCGGGGAATAACACATCAACTGCACCATTTGCCCGCAGACGAACAGCTAAGGCATAGTGAATATTCTCTTGACCTTGAGTAGCTTTTCGGCGGCAAAGGGCAATTACATCTAGGTTTTGGGCAATTTCTTTGGGTATTCCTGCCCGTTCATAGACTTCTGAGGGCAGTCCATAGAGTGCCCCAACTTGGCGTAGCGTTAGATCCAGTACAGCATTCAAAATACGTCCTTCTGTCTTCTTGCTGTAAGATAGCGGTATATCTGTGCTTTCATCTTCTTTGTCAGCTGGTTTTGGTTTAACCGTTTGCACCATTTGAGAACTAATTTTTTCTAACACACAAGCTTCACGAACAACTCTATAAATGCTTTGTTTAGGATGAACTCCCTTCTTTTTTGTTTGTCCAATCTCAACGATCGCAAAACAGTAAGGCTTAGTAGTAGAGTCAATTGAAGCAATAATCTTATGTTTTAGAAAGTCGCGCCATGCATCGAGTTTCATTTGATGCTGCTTGCGTATTTGTTTATCAAACTCTTGACCATCTTTAGGTGTAAGTCCGGCTGTGTCGAGGGGTTTCAAAAGATTTGGATCGTTAATCCATACAGATGATACTTTGATATGTTCTGGAAAATCTTCTCCTTCATTGAGCAGGAAAGCATCACACAATGTCTGGTAAGTTACATCACAGGTATCTCGTTCGCGCCACAGAAGAAAAATATGTATGGGTTTTTCTTGCAATGCCCGCTCAATAGCATCAGCAACGATCGTTTGTCTTTCTTGACGACGGTTATTTACACGTTGCTTAATTTCTTTTTCAGTCAGCTTTTCTTTTTGTTGTTTTGTAAAACTTGGAGGTTGAGAAATATATTCGTAATCACGCATCGCCAAGGGTGTCTTTTGTCCAGATGGAACAGGAATATCACACTGCATTGGATTATCTGGTATCAAAACACCGTTTAAAAGTTCTAATACTTGAGCAACGATATCACCGCGTTCCTGTAAACTAAATCCTGGTTTAATGCTATGTCCTCTTTTATGGTTTTCATGTTCATACTTGTATCCTTCAGCATGAACTAAATAATATTCATCTCTATTAAAGTTAGGATGATTATCTAAATTGCCGTATCTAGCAGGGTTGCAAAGAATGTTATCGGTTGTTTCAAGGGTACGCGCTTTGAATGCAGCTAACAGATTTGGTAATTGAAATTTCCACAGATTACTATCTTCTCTTCCATTGTTCTCAATGGTAAGACGTATCAAAGTTGAATCTACTTCGTAACCAGATAAACGTTCCTCATTCATTCCCATCAGTACAGAGATGTCACGACCATAATTAGTTTCGATTAATCGCTCATGAGCATATCGTTGGCAACTTAAATGCAAAAAAATCCACGGTTGAAGCTTGCCATTTTGGTTGAATCGCCCTGCTTGAGTCTGAACGCGAAAATCCAGGCGATAGACAAAATAACCTTCCCTTTCTTTACCATAATCATCTGTGTACAGTGCCGGAAATGCTTGACTGACTAGGAATAGTCCAGTACGACCTGAGTCATCGCCTTGTACCTTGCGCCACTGAATTTCTTGCTCTCTTTGCCCGGAGCGAATAACACATTTTTTTTCATGCAGCAATGTTGCCAAGAAACTAGGAATAGCTTGGTATCCCAGTCCTTTTTCGGAATTGATGTTTTGAACGAGCGTTTTTGGAGTAATAGGTTGCCAATTCCAATTAGTAGGAATTATGACCATGTTTTCAAGAAAGCGATCGCAAACACTATTCACCTGATCTGCTTTACCTTTACCATCAAATTTCTTTGCCCACTCTTGCGCCCAAATAATCACTAACTCATGTATTTGCTCAGGAGTTGGAACTCGCAACGGATTTTCAACTGTTCCCACAGCTAATGCTCGATAATCGCCTGGAGCAAAGTATTCAAAACCATGTGTCAATGTTGATGCACAGGCAAGTAATCCATTGTTTAACTGTCGGTACGGCCAACGAACCTTTGATTTACGCTGAGGCAACATAACTTGTTCTATGCTGTTACAAAAGTCACTAACAATTTCTAAAAATGGAAACTCAAGTACCGCAATTTCCAAATCTGTAAGAGCATCTTCTGCAAGATTCATTCTGGCAGGTAAGAGAATACGAGATTGCACGTCTTTTTTAGGCATTATGAATTCCTTTATACAAAAAATTTACCAATACAGGTCTTCGATTCTTTCCAGTGCATCGGCTAGAGGCTTGTAAAGCGCATTTCCTACTGTGTTTTCCTCGCTGGCGTAGTCGCAGATTCGTAGAAGCATCGCAACCAGAAGACTTGTCTCTTCTGTATCTAGTTCAGATAATTCTGGATCAGCTTTCCTTGCAGCACTCTTGGGTGCCCAAGCTGCATCGACAAAATAACCACGAAATGGGACACCTCCACGCAAAAGACGACCAACGGCTTGAATAATCAACCCAGCAGTGCTTGCAGCAAGGTCAAATCGAGGAAAAGCAAGTAATTCTTGATTATCACGTAGGGTTTTGTAGTAAGAACGTTGCTCAACTGCTCGCCAGTAACGCGCCGCTAGTTGACGCACCTTTTCAGCACGTTGTACAATTCCGTCTCCTTGTTGCCATGCTAGAAAGTCTGCTTTATCCGCCCAGTCTAAAGCACGACGGTTCATTTCTTGAGCGATCGCCTGTGTATCATGTGGGTGTGGATATGGACGAGTCAGAAAGTAAATAGCACCAAATGCGGCTTTACCGTTGGCATTCAAAATATTGAAACCACGCCCGATCGCATTCATAGGAGCAACAAGAATCTCTCCCTTAGTTTGCCCAAAAGTTTCAATATCTGCACGATTGAGCGCACCCTTATCAGGTGGTTTGACAAATTTCGCTAGCTCATCAAAGTTATCTTCCGTGTATGTCTCTATATTGTCAGGAACTAGGTGATAAACAACGTCCTGCTTACTTGACCAGCAATTGCGAATTTCGTTTGCTGCCCAACGAGCTTGATCGTAGGAGTTGACTAATAAAAGAAGGCGATCGCGATCCTTCCAGTGATCATTCAAATCATTTTCGCCAAGACGTTCTAATTCCCTGAGTTCTTGCCCCAAATGACCTGTACCGTTAGTACCAACGAGCGATCGCGCTATTTCTTGAAACAAGCCCATTTTCTGTTGTTCAGGGCTACCAGAAATGCGGAGGGGTTTGTTCTTTTGGTTGAATTGGGGAAGAAATTTGAAATTACTTTGAGCGATCGCATCTCTCGCCCTCTGTTCTGGCATTAAAACCCCTTGGGGATTACCAACGTGGAAACAGGCGAATCTCAAAAGTAGAACTTTCCAGAAATAGTCTGCAAATTAGAACCACTTAAATTCATTCATAACTGGCAAAAAGTAACATAATTAACCAAATTTAGTTCAAATGTATTATTTTTTATAGTTTAAATGTACTATTGTTTAATCTATCTTCAATCTAAGTCATCTTTATATAAGCACCGAGTTATGACTGATTCTCTGCCAATATCCTGGTTTGCTCCCAAGATAATCTATGAACAAATCCAATACTACTTCCCAAAATGCCAATCAAAAATTCGTATTGCAACTGGCTATTTTACTGTAAATGGTTGGGATCAGATTCGAAATGTTGTAAAAGGAAAGTATGTTGATCTGTTGGTTGGAATTAACGAACGAACTAAAAGACAAGATGAAGGAAACGCACAGCGTCTTCTGATCCAAGAAATCACGAAAGATTTAGCAACAGGATCATCAGCAGGTAATCGCCGTCAAGCTGTAGCAGATTTGGTTGAGAAAATCCGGAGAGGTCAATTTCGGCTCGTGGATGCACGTGCTATGAAGCATCATGGAAAACTTTACTTGGTTGACTGTAAGGTTGCCATCGTAACTTCAGCAAATTTAACTAAACATGGGTTAATAGAACAGGTTGAAGCTGGTAATATACTGGCTCAGAATGATGAAGTTATAAAATTTGTCAAGGAATTTGATGAATATTTTGCTGAAGCAGTAGATTTAACTCAGAGGCTACTTAAAGCTCTCGAAGATTGGTTGAAACTTGCTTCTCCGTGGGATATTTACCTCAAAACCTTACTTGCTTTTGAGGATGTAGAAATTGATAATAAGTATACTCCGCCAACAAATTATCAAAGAGCAATGATTGCTGAAGCTTTACAGAAAATAAGCGATCACAGCGGAGTTATGTTAGTTGCCTCAACAGGTCTTGGAAAGACTGTTGTTGCTACTCACCTCTCCTTGCAACTTTTTAGAGCAGATAAAATTATACATGTATTGATTATTGGCCCCAAATTAGTAAAAAGGCAATGGGAGTATGAATTTATGGATGCGGGTATCCCTCAGACCTACATCGGCTATCAAGCTTTAGATAAAGAAGATCCAAACGATGATCGTAATCTTGAACACTTTATCGAAATAGAAGAAAAAATAAATAAGCAATGGCTCATTATTATTGATGAATGCCATCTATTTAGAAATTGCCATGATAGTGCAGAAGGCCCTAGAAGGCGCTCATTTCAAAGATTGATTTCCCGAATTAAAAAAAGCGGCTGTAAAGTCTTACTTCTCACTGGTTCACCTTACTCTAAAGATATTAGTAATCTCAATCACCAACTTTTGCTTTTACCTCACACTGCGGAAATTGAAACTTTGTCGGATAAACAAAACAAGAAAAATTTCAATTGGCATACAGATAGCATAAAAGGATTTATCAACTTGCCTGTTGTGTCTCAATTAACTACACCTTATGTTGCACAACAGTATGGACAGAAGCTAGAGAATGGCGTATTAATTGAGTTTGGACAGCAAAAGCGATACATTCCGCTTGTCAAGTTATATCGAGTTAATTTCCATCTATTCATGGAAAGCGAAATCTCTCAAGTTGTTAGGGATGGTTGCTTTACCGTTACAGATCCTCCAGAGTCACGCAAGTTTATAGAAACGCAAGCAGAAGTTGCCTGGGCCAGTTCACCGTGGGCACTTCGTGAAATTATCAAAAAAGTTATAAACACCCCAGGTAAACGAAACTTGTCATATGATTTTGAGTTTGAAATGTCTCAATCTCAGCGCCGTGAAATATTAGAGCCGCTCCTAAGTCGATTAAACCAAATGCAGTTTACTGATGATCAGAAGCTTGCATCTCTATGTAGCTTTCTACAAGAAGTTCAGTCTAATAATAAAAAAGTTATCATTTTTTGTGAGCGTCGTGCAACAGTGGTCTATTTGGTTAGAGCCGTTAATGCTTTACTTCCCTATCTGAGAGTATTTGGCACAATGAAGCGCACAAGTAAGCAAGGAAAAAGTCAATACGTACCTAAAAGTGAACGAGATATTTTGCAAGCAATTAAAAAGTTTGCCCCAGTCGCAAACCGAGCCGAAGGAAAGTACGAAGAGACTTACGAAGTTTTTATTTCAACTGATGCTCATGGTGTTGGTATTAACCTACAAGATGCACCTGTAGTTATAAATTACGATCTAGCTTGGACAGCAATTGAGCCTACACAAAGAGCAGGGCGTGTTCTAAGACCCTGGATTGAACCACGTACTGTGGAGCTTTACACTTTTGTTCCACCGCTAGAAGGTGAGGCTTTACGAGATTTAGGTATTGCAAAACGTTACAGTAACCTGACAAATCGCCACAGTCAATCTCAAGAAATTATGGAGCTTCCTGTTCTATCTATAAATGAGAAAGAAGAAGTTAATTTTTTCAATAATACATCCAAAGTCACAATTCAATCGGGTGTGCTTGATCTAGAGGCTTTAGTTGATGACAATGTATCACCATTTTATCACCATGCATCTAAGCTATATAATAACCGCGACTACGCTCGTAATATTCATGACGATATTATTAGTGCAAAAATTTATTCAGGTCGAACAATTTTGATTTACGTTTTATTTAAATACAAGGATGAATACAAATGGACTCTTTACGATCCTAAGTCAAAAAGCTTGCAGAAGAAATCGCGTAATCAATTACTTGATTTACTTCAATGTGAGGAAAATACTGAACTTGCACTCGTCAATGCTGATGAAATTGAAGAACTTAGCTATGCCTGTATAAAAGAGTGGTGTCAACACAATAATGCTAATTTAGATGATGTTGTCAGAGAATGTGCAATGTATCTTAAGCCAGCACGTAAGTCTAATGATTATAATGATTTTGAAAGTTTAGCTAGATACTAGTGCGTTATATCTACTGGCTAGAAGTGCGGCCTGCGGAGTTGTTTAGAACCGCAGAAGAAGATCAACTGGATACACCTGAAGCGATCGCTATTCAACTACGCGCTGACAAAAATCTTGATCCAGCGATCGCTAATGCTTTAGCATCTTTAGTTAAAGCAGCGTATCGCGATCTCTCTCAAAATGATGGCGAATTGAAGAAAGATCCCTAAATATATGTCATTAATTCAAAGTCTATCGCCGGAATTTAGACAACGCTGTGAGGCGATCGCAACTGAACAACGAAGCTTACTTCGAGTGCGATCGTTTGAACCGTTACCCGCAGACATTCTAGCAACCAAGTTAGGAGCAAAACTTTTTACACCCGATCGGGTTCCAAATTTAGAGCCAGAGCAAGTAGCAGTATTACTTGCTAGCGATGGGTGGTCAGCAGGGATTATACGCTATAACCCACTATGGATTGTATACAACCCGCGTCATGCACCTGCACGGTATGAATCAAATCTGATGCATGAAATAGCTCATGTGTTGTTCAATCATAAGGCTGTTGGCTTTGATTCGGTAACTGGACTACCAAAACGTAAACAAAACAACGAAGATGAAGCAACTTATTTGGGGGGATGCCTTCAAATTCCCAAACGTGGTCTACTGTGGGCAACACAACGAAAGATGCTGTTACCTCAAATTGCAGGACATTTCGGTGCTAGTGAAGCTATGGTTCAATTTCGCAGCAATGTGACTAATGTGCCTGTCAAATGCTTATAAGGTTTCAAGAGAAATCATGGGAAAATTCAAATTCTCCTACTCCCACTTCCTTTTTCAAGTTAGTGATAAAAAAGTATTGCTGTCACTTTGGCTGAAAGCTAGATAACATTAGATTCGGCGTGTTTACTGTTCGGGAGTGCCAAAATGTCTAAACAGCTGGGTCAAAAAATTGCCCCTACACCTATATCAAATGATATCAGTGTGGTGGATTTGATCGATCAATACTTCACCGCTTATAACTCAGCGCGGTTGCGGGAAATCTGCCAGCTACTGAGTCGCGATGTGCTAACGGAAGGTGTCACAGTAGGAGTTAGCCTTTCCGGTGCGATGACACCAGCAGGATTTGGGGTTTCAGCGCTTGCACCCTTAATTCGCAACGGCTTTATTGACTGGATGATTAGCACTGGTGCAAATCTTTACCACGATATGCACTATGGATTGGGTTTTGAACTCTTTGCTGGTAATCCGTTTTTGGATGATGTAAAACTGCGTCAAGAAGGCACAATCCGCATTTATGACATTATCTTTGGTTACGATGTGCTGCTAGAAACTGATGCGTTCATCCGCAAAATTTTGCAAGGAGAAGCGTTTCAAAAGCGGATGGGAACGGCTGAGTTTCACCATTTACTAGGTAAATATGTCCGAGAAGTAGAAAAGCAATTGGGTGTGCAGAATTCCTGCTTGCTAGCTACAGCTTATGAATATGGTGTACCAATTTATACGTCTTCTCCAGGAGATAGCTCAATTGGGATGAACGTGGCGGCTTTAGCATTGGAAGGTTCGCAATTGGTGATAGATCCATCAATTGACGTGAATGAGACAGCAGCGATCGCCTATAATGCCCGTGAATCAGGAGGTAAAAGTGCGGCTGTAATTCTTGGTGGCGGTAGTCCCAAAAACTTTTTGCTACAAACTCAACCGCAACTTCACGAAGTTTTAGGATTAGAAGAACGAGGACACGATTACTTTGTGCAATTTACCGATGCACGTCCAGATACAGGCGGTTTATCTGGAGCAACCCCATCGGAAGCGGTTAGTTGGGGTAAAATTGACCCGGATGAGTTACCTAACACAATCGTTTGTTATACCGATAGCACGATCGCTCTACCACTGGTGAGTGCGTATGTGTTGAACAAATGCCAGTCTCGTCCTTTGAAGCGTATTTATGACAGGCGAGAAGCCATTTTGGATAAACTGAAAAAAGACTATCTAGCAGCCAAAACAAAACCATCGGATCAGATTCCAGCAGCAGTTGCTGAAAGTGCTTCACAGCAAACAGCGACTTATCCCTGTGGACGGTTGATTCCGAATACTCACTAGGGGAATAGGGAGTAGGGAATTTTAATATACACCACTGCCTACTCCCCACTATGCTTTTATCCCTTGCAATGCGACTTTAATTTTTGTTCAAAATCCAAAAAGCCCATCTCAAAAACTTAATATTGGCATTTTCAAACACCAAAACTTATCTACATGCCGAGAGATATTGGTTCACCGTTCTTTGTCGCTTTTGCTAGTAAGTCGCAGACTTCTTCATCCGTAGTTTGGGGAAAGCTTTCGTACCAAAGACCAACGCTGTGGAAAGGGCTGGGTGTTGAGACGCAAACAATTTTGTCTACCTGAGTTTCTAACTCTTGGCAAGTTTCGGGTGCGGCTACAGGCACTGCGATCGCAATCTGAGACGGTTGTTGTTTTCGCACAGCTACAACAGCAGCCCACATAGTTGCACCTGTGGCTAAACCATCATCTACCAAGATGACGGTACGTCCTTGTAAATCTCTTAAGGGGTGATTTCCGCGATAAAGCCGTTCTCGCCGTTCTAACTCCCGTTCTTCTTGCGCCGCTACTCTGGCAATTACTTCGTCGGATACCTTCACCAAGCTGATAATATATTCATTGATGATCCGCACACCACCAGAAGCGATCGCTCCCATAGCTAGTTCTTCTTGATCTGGCACACCCAATTTACGTACTACCAAAATATCTAAGGGAGCATTCAACGCTTTGGCTATTTCAAAGGCAACGGGTACACCACCCCTTGGTAGCCCCAATACCAGAACATCTGGGCGGTTAGCATAAGCTGCTAACTCCCTAGCCAAAACTTGACCTGCAAACCTCCGATCTTTGAATAGCATGGTGTGACATTCCTGATTGGTTTCCAAAAGAATTAATCAAATAAATTAAAAATTTACACGAATTTCTTTTTGGCTATCTATCTCAAACAATAAATCAAATTCCCAACTTGTTGTTATGGTCAGATGCTCTGAACTGATCATAGAAAGATAAATATTCCATGTCCTCTGGCTAATGGAACGACATCTTCGATTTACAGTTCTATCAAACGGATGAGTAGGGACGTACATCTGTGCGTCCCTAAAAATTTACAAATAATTTGGGATAATTTATTTTTTGGAAGTTCCTTAATTGGCAACAGCTATAAGTTTTCTCCCACTTCCCAATCTTTACTGTTAAACTTGTACTTAGTATTTTTTTGACCTTATGTTAAGAAATAATTACTTAATTACTAGCAGATGCGAAAATCTATGAAAATACAGTATTAATTCAATTGTTAATTTTTCGCCTGAGTCCTTAGACTGATATTCTGTTGATACTACCTTTACATTATGGCTTAATTGTGAATATGAGATAATACAGCAGACGTTTGGTCATTATATAATGCTTAGTATTACAGAGAAAACACCATCCGATTTCACCCAATTAACACTTTTAAATAAAAACTAATAGGGTAGAATTACTGAATATCGCTCAACTATTTTTTTAAATCAAAAGAAGGATTTTGTAATGATTAGCTTAAGTAATTCGGAAAACAGCACAGTTAGCAGCATAGCAGCCACTAAAAGGCTGGCAAGGGCGATGATGGTTTCTGGTGGAGAGTTTTCATTGTTATTAGCCTGTTGTAACTGTGTTCAAAGGCAGCAGCAAGTGCTGAATTTGCTAACCGAATTTTCATCAGCCCATATCCATGAAGTTTTGCTCTCACCTGCGGCTGACAAACTGTATACAGCGATTACAAATGAAATTGGTGCTACTCAACCTGAAGCTTTGATGGTAAGGGGTTTAGAGTCTGTAGGGGCAATTAACCAACTAATCATCAGTACCAATATCATGCGTGATGAGTTTCGGAAACAGTTTCGGTTCCCCTTGGTGTTATGGGTAAATGATGAAATTCTCCGCAAGCTAGTCTGGCTAGCACCCGATTTCAAAGACTGGGCGGCTAGTACTATTAGATTTGATGTACCTAATAATCAGTTAGTTGAATCTGAACAAGCCATCAGCGCCTAATGCATAGGTAGGAACTAGGGAATCAGGTTTTTCAAGTTGTACGGAGTTTTTTTAGGCGATCGCATAGTTTTAAAATATTGTATACGCTAGGTTGAGCCGAGGAAAACCTAGATTACAGTTCTGTGGCATTCTTTTATAAGATTACTTTTATTCAACCCTTCCTTACTAAGGTGGGTAAGAAGCTTTGTTGGCAAAGCTTGCAAGCTATTTTCTCAGACAGGGGTGTGAATTCTCTTCTTCAACACACTTCTTATCTAATGAAGCCTGAGCTTCTGAGTTCTGACTTGATTGCTGTAGGATTATAGAACGTTTTGATTGAGTGCATTTTCATCCAGAATTTGTATAAGGAACAAACAATCAGTACATTAGCGTCTGTCTTTATATCTGTTTCAGAAGACAAATACTAAATTAATTCCAACTACTGAAGTTCTGGGATTATATACTTTATTGCTCATCAGTAATTGGATACTTTTTCTTCGTTCTATATTAATATGAAATTCATGTTGAAAAACTACTTTAACACCAATCAAGGACGAATTTTCACTGCTTTGATTCTGACTGGAATTTTATCTGTTGCTAGCGGTTTGACACCTATCAAAGGTGCTATGGGTGCTTCTGCTAACTTCTCTCTAGAAACAAGCAATGAAGTTATTAAAGACAATATTAAATCAAATCGCTTGCCACGTCCAGTAGCTAACGCGGTACTGCAAGATTTAGCCCGCAGACAGGGAATTTCAACCAGAGAACTGCAAATTATTGACTATAATCAACAGACTTGGCGCAATGGTTGCTTAGAACTGCCTCAATCTGATGAACTCTGCACCGAAGCGTTAATTCGGGGTTGGCGAATTGTAGTATCTAATGGCAAACAAAACTGGATTTATCATACCAATAACAATGGGCGATCGCTACGTTTAGCTTCGGCAAATACTCCTTCAGAAAACCTCCCAGGTAAATTACCTGCATCTGTAAAAAATGCTGTTTTGCAAGCTGCATCCAGACGTTTGCAACAGCCAATTTCTCGGCTAACTATCATTCAGGCTCAACAGCAAACTTGGAATAATAGCTGTTTGGAATTAGCTAATGCTGATGAATTCTGTAGCCAAGCTATAATATCAGGCTGGCGGGTGGTTGTCGGTGCGGTTGAACAAAACTTGGTATATCACACCAATCAGACAGGTTCAGCAATCAGGCTGAATGAAAAAGCTAACAACAGTACATTGTCTCCTGTGCAAATTCCAGTTAGCGAGTTACCACCACCGTTAGATAGAGATATAGTATTTCGGCAAATATCCAGTGGTGGTTTTGCTGGCAGAACCTACGAGACTGTTTTACTCAAGGATGGGCGATTGATTCGCGTGCGGATTGGTGATGCTAATGATTCTGAGCGTAGTGTTCGCCGTGTTTCTGTGCAACAGGTGCAACAATTTGTGCGATCGCTAGAACGTTCCAAATTTAGTAAATTCCAAAATCTGAGTTATCCAGCCCCCAGTGGTGCTGCCGATTATATCACCTATACTCTGACCAGCCAAGAGGGTACGGTTCGGTACAACGATATTTCTCAAAATAATCTGCCCAAGAATTTACAGACAGCAATCAAAGCCTGGAATCAGCTCGTAGCCAGCGCCCAATCATAAACATTAAATGACTGCACAAGAAAAAAGCCAACGAATTCAAATAAATTTAGATTTATCGCCAGAACTTTATGAGACACTAAATAATCTGGCGCAACAAATGAATGGAGATAATTCTGAGGTGCTGTTAAAGGCAATCGCACTTATGGAAGTAGCTGTAGAAGCCAAGCAAAAAGGTAAGCATATCTGGATTGCAGACGATCACCAAAATCTTGATAGCATGATAGATATAACAGATTTATCAAAAATAACTGCCAGCAAAGGCGACAATCCACTAAGTCTGCCAACTGTAAACTTACAGTTACAAGAAGATGTAGAACTTAAGCGAAAACTGGATGAACTCAAGTTTAAACAAGAACTAAGAAAAGATTGGATTTTATTTATTGTCAGGGATGTAGTAATTTTTCCTGCCGCCATTCTTTTTATTTTTGCTGTTAGTGGTTATTCCTTATTTACTCAGATTCATAAGTAACTTAGGGAACTGCGGGTTAATAGTGTCTCAACCCTCAATTATCGAGAGTTGAGCGCAGTCGAAACTCGGTTTATTGGTACTTTATTTTCACGCAAGTCCCTTATCACAGTTAGTCAAATAACAGACCTCTCCCTGATTTTACTACCCAACACCTATCCCTCTCCGACTCGGAGAGAAATAAACTTGAACTAAGTTCAAGGCAGAGAGAGGTTTTTCAAACTCACATTAAATTAATTATTTCCCTCTGCGTTCTCTGCGCCTCTGTGGTTATTTAAAAATTCTTACAACCTCTCTAGCTAAGTAAACTTGCGTAACTAATTTTACAGAAGACGAAGGCAACTTGCTACAAGTAGACTCATCTTTATATCCACACAAATTTTGCTGGATATAAAGATTACCGTGATTGGTAAATCTGCAAAAAAGTAAGTATCTGATGGAAATAATCTAAAAATATGGGGCTTTTAATATTTTCTGTTGCTTTAGTCGCCATTGTTGCAGTAATTATCATTAATAGTTACAACGATTTAGTCAAGTATCGCAACCGTTACAAAAATGCTTACTCTCAAATCGATGTGCAATTACAGCGCCGCTATGATTTAATTCCCAATTTAGTGGAAACTGCCAAAGGGTATATGAAACATGAACGAGAAACCTTAGAAGCAGTTATTGCCGCTCGGAATTCTGCAATTAATGCTAGCAGCCGTGCCGCACAAAATCCCGGCGATCCCCAAACAATGCAACAGTTGGGTAATGCTGAAGGGGCACTGACGGGGGCGTTAAGTCGGTTGATGGTACTTTCAGAATCTTATCCAGAATTGAAAGCCGATCGCGCCATGACTCAGGTAATGGAAGAATTATCTTCCACTGAAAACCGGATTGCTTTTGCACGTCAGGCTTTTAATGACGCAGTGACACTTTATAACACTAAGAGCGAATCTTTCCCCAGCAATCTTGTGGCAAATACTTTTAACTTTACTGTTGCAGAATTGCTTGCCGAAGCTACTCCAGAAATAAGAAATGCTCCACGCGTGTCTTTTTAGAAATCTATGAATTTCTTTGAACATCAGGATCGGGCACGCCAAAATACGCAACAATTAATTGGGTTATTTTCCTTGTCGATCGCAGTCATGATTATGGCGATTTATATTGCCACTTTATTTCTGTTTCGCATGGCTCCTCGTGTTTGGTGGCATCCAGGGTTATTTCTCTACGTAGCTGGGATTACAATAGTTGCGATCGCAGTCGGAAGCTTATATAAAATTGCCTGTCTCCGGCAGGGTGGAAGCGTAATTGCCCAAGAGTTAGGAGGAAGACTCCTGCTACCAGAAATGGCCGATGAACAAGGGCGACAACTATTAAATGTTGTCGAGGAAATGGCGATCGCTTCTGGTATTTCCATCCCACAAGTTTATCTCCTTGAAAGAGAAACCAGCATTAATGCCTTTGCAGCCGGATTTACGCCCAATGATGCTGTAATTGGAGTTACCCGTGGCACTTTGCAACACCTGAACCGCGATGAACTACAAGGAGTCATCGGCCACGAATTTAGTCATATTCTCAATGGAGATATGCGGCTAAATTTGCGTCTAGTGGGACTACTCCACGGGATTTTGTTCATTTACATAACCGGGGAATTGCTGTTGCGCCTTCGTAGTACTTCCCGCGAAGACAAGGGTTTGCCTCTGTGGGCGTTTGGCTTGGCACTGATGGCAATTGGCGGCATCGGATTATTCTGTGGACGCTTGATTAAAGCCGCCGTCTCTCGCCAACGCGAATTTCTCGCCGATGCTTCAGCCGTACAGTTCACTCGCAACCCCAATGGACTTACCGGAGTCTTCCAAAAACTCCAACAGATGGATTCACGCTTGATATCACCGGGTGCAGAAGCCGCTAGCCACATGTTTTTTGGCAATGCCCTCAACCCCTCTTTCTGGGAAGATATTTTTTCTACCCACCCACCTCTAGCAGAACGTATCCGCCGCGTTGGGGGTTTGAACGTCAGCAATTTAGCAGCAATGCCGTCTCGCAATCAAGTGCGTTCCCCCTCCCAGGAATCTCTAACAATGGGCTTTGCTGGCGGTTCTAGTGCTATGCCAGAACAGGTTATCAACCAAGTTGGCAGCGTTACACCAGAGCATTTTGCTCATGCTCAAGCGTTGTTATCGCAGTTACCAGAATCCCTGCGTTCGGGTGCGCGAGAACAGCAAAGTGCAATGGCGATCGCTTTGGCGCTAGCGTTAGATACAGAAAATCTCCAAATTCAAGAACGTCAAATTGTTTGGTTACGCGAGGTGCAGCCTGCTGATTTGGTAGAGAAAACCTTGGAATTGAGTAGCGAAATTAGCCAGTTAGACTCCAGAATTCGCTTGCCACTAGTGGATTTAGTAGTACCCGTATTACGCCAAAATTCTGCCAAAGAATGCCAAAGACTGTGCAAATGCGTCCACGGTTTAGCTGTAGCCACCGGAAGCTTATCACTGTGGCATTTTGTGTTGCAGTTAATACTATGGCATCGTCTCCAAGCTAGTATAAATCCCGCATCTACTACAACGGTAGAATTCACCTCCATCGAAGAGATTTGGCCCGATAGTCTATTAGTACTGTCCGTAATTGCCCGCGTCGGACACTCCCAACCCGATGCGTCTACTGAAGACATTGCCTATGCTTTTCGTTCTGGAGTTTTTCGACTTCCCAAAGCTGGAGAGCAAGAAAAACCAGAAAAACCATTAAGCTGTAATTTCACTGAACTGAAAAAAAGTATTGAGCGTCTGCGCCTTGCCACTCCCAAACTCAAACAAGCTATTGTTGATGCTTGTGCCCACACGGTACTATTAGATAATAAAGTTACTCCTTCCGAAGCAGATTTACTCAGAGCGATCGCCATGACGCTAGACTGTCCCATCCCCCCATTTTTAAACTCTCAGCGTGGCGTTTCAAAAGAGAAACAATCTTCTCTCAAGCAAAGTTAATGTAATCAGTGAGACACAATTATTTATAAATAAACAAATAAAGTCCGTTTTTGCGGACTTTTCCATTATTCTTTCTTGTAGTTACAAATGACTGTTTGCCAGAACAATAACCTGTTGCAATACTTGTCGGTTAAGGGAAAAAGGGGAAAGAAAAAACCTTTAACCTTTACCCTTTAACCTTTTCCCCAAACCCAACTCCGAGTTAAAAATCCTTAACCGAGCAGTATTGTAACCTGTTGGATTTTGATTATATTTACAGATTAATTTATTTTTCTACATAGTAATACTATTTGATTTGTCAGAATTGCAACTTGCACCCGGACTTCTTTAAGAAGTCGGGGATCTTGTTTCTGCACGCATAATTTAGGATTGCTATAGTATAAATAGTTGCCTTGGTCAAATAGTATCATATTGTACAAAATTTTTTGACATTGCCTAGAACTATTAACTGCCTGGAAAAGTTTAGACAAAATGCCAGCATTCTAGAAATTTGATTGCTATATTAGATGAAATAACTATTCTGGCAAGGGTTGAAAAGCTGTGCGGGATGATTTACAGGGCTTGGAAATTAGTCAGGATGATCTACAAAAACTGACTAATTTACCTGTCAATGAGGAACTTTTAATCATTACAAATACTCTGAAGACATTCACAAAACTATATATACAAAAACTTAAAAGCTCTGAAGGCGCAACTGTAGTCTTTCTAGGATTTTCTACATTTGTTTTTGTCTATATTTTATTTGATATAATTATTAAGATTTTTGTGGACTGGATAACAATCCCATCCGTAATATTATTAATTATTTTAGGTCTTTGGGTTGGCGGTCTTACACAAACTATCTTATATTTAATCTGGAAAAGTAGAAGTAAAATTGTCAAAAATAATATGACAAAATCTCTACATATCCTGTTAAATGAGGTTAATAGATATAATACTGTTATTAGAGTAATAGATATCAATGACCAAATTGAAGAAGCTGGTAATCCAGAAGTGGTAATCAAGGAAAGAGATGGTGTTATCGAAGCGCTTAAACTCACCAAAGCTGATTTAGTTCGCGCTTTGAAGACAGAAAGGATTTTGAGGGAGAATAAGAGCTTTATCCTCAGTAATACAGAACTATTCGTCAACAATTTAGCAACTTTAACAGCGATGCAAGTAACTGAACAGGCTACTGAGCATGGAAGATTACTTAATGAAGCATTACAAATTGCATTAGATGTGCAACACGAAATGAAAAGATTACAGACTCAGCGTTAAAATAATTCGTAATTCGTAATGACACTCTCTACAAAACGCTATGCGTCGCTTGTTTCTTTGGAGGAATAGGCGGCTTCGCTAACGTAATTAAGTTTTGTAATGGAGATTCAAAAAGTGCAGCTACTTCCGATAAATCCATAGACACTGCTGGGTGGATTGGTTTCCAATCTACTCACCAGAGATTATCAATGGCTTTTTTCATAATCCTTCCCACGGTTGCAATCCCCGGTCTAACATAAAGAATATTCGTAAAGCGATCGCTTATCTGTATGGACTGGAAAGAAATTAGAGGGAACTGGGTAATTATTCCCCGAAATCCCATAGGTATTGTTCATTTTTTAGGAGGTGCATTTGTCGCCACTGCACCGCACATTACTTATCGCTGGTTACTGGAACAGCTGGCAAGTAAAGGTTATGTTGTAATTGCTACGCCTTTCGTCAATACATTAGATCATACTGCGATCGCCAAATCCGTGCTGTTAAACTTTGACCGCACACTCGAACGCTTACATGATTCTGGGGCATTACGCAAGCTTTACTTACCCATCTACGGCATTGGACACAGTATGGGCTGTAAACTTCATTTGCTGATTGGTAGCCTTTTTAAAGTAGAACGCGCAGGTAATATTTTAATATCCTTCAACAACTACGCCGCTAAAGAAGCTATCCCTCTAGTAGAACAGTTCAATTCTACTTTTGCTATCGAGTTTACTCCCTCACCGTTGGAAACTAACAAGCTTGTCCAAGAAAGTTATAATATCCGGCGCAATTTATTAATAAAATTTAGTAATGACACCATTGATCAATCGGCAGCTTTAACCAAAATCTTACAAGAACGTTTTAATGAGATGGTGACAGCACAAACTTTACCAGGAACTCATACAACACCTTTAGGTCAAGATATTAAATGGCAAACAGGAACATCTTTCACCCCGTTTGACGCTTTAGGGCAATGGTTCAAACAAGAAGCATACCGCGACTTGAACCAGCTAAAAAGCAACATCCTCTTGTGGTTAAATCCTCTGGCAGCACCATAATATTTTATGACTGTTAAAGAGCCATAAATTCAAAGTAAAAATAAAAAAACTAGTTAGTAGTATTATCCAGCAATACTACTAACTAATTGCCCCATATAGCAATCCGATTTGATTTATGTATCCCTCACGGGAGCGTAGCCATACTTATTTCTGTAGGAGGTAAGAGGCAATAGTCAAGAAGCCTCTTTAAGGTGTACTGAATTTTTTCAGAAATCAAAAATGAGTACTCTATCGTATTTTTATTTTCTATATTGACTAACAAATTATTAATGAGTATTTCCTACAAATTTCTATGTTTCAAATACTAATAATTGATGATGACCATTCAATAAAAATACTCCTGAAAAGGATGTTGCAAAAACAGGGTTATGAGGTAGTTACTGCTAGTAGTGGCGAGGAAGGAATAGAAAAGGCACTAGTTTATCGTCCAGCACTAATTATTTGTGATTGGATCATGCCAGGGTTAACTGGATTAGAAGTTTGCCACCGTATTAAGACAGACCCCAAATTTTTTACCACATTCTTTATTTTATTAACATCCTTAGATTCCGTTGCTGATTGCGTCAAAGGTCTAGATGCTGGTGCTGATGATTTTATCTCTAAACCTATTGAGCATAATGAATTACAAGCACGGGTAAGAGCAGGATTACGCCTGCATCAGTTGAGTAGAGATTTGCAGGCTCAAAAGTTGCTTTTAGAATCAGAAATGTCAGAAGCAGCAGAATATGTGCGATCGCTCCTGCCTCTTTCTATGACCGAACCCTTTAATATAAATTTCCGATTCATTCCTTCGCGACAACTCGGCGGTGACTGTTTCGATTACTATTGGCTCGATGATGACTCTCTGGCAATTTACTTACTCGATACTGCCGGACATGGACTCAAAGCCACTCTTCCCTCTGTTTCAGTGCTGAATCTGCTGCGTTCCCGTGCGCTCAAAGGTCTGAATTACTATCAACCTAGTGATGTCTTGAAGGCTTTAAATGATACCTTCCAGATGAATTATCAAAATGATAAATACTTTACGATTTGGTACGGAGTTTACAACCGCATCAACCGCCAGTTAATTTATGCTAGTGCAGGTCATCCACCAGCAGTTTTAGTAACCGGCACATCTCCAAGAAAGTCTGAAGTTCAACTATTGAAAACCGCCGGTATGCCAGTTGGTATGTTTCCAGAGGCAAAATATGTTGATGGGTTTTGCAATATTGAAAAATTCAGTACCCTTTACATTTTTAGTGACGGCGCTTATGAAATCACTAAATCAGATGGGACACTTTGGAGTTTGGATGCTTTTATTCAGCTACTGGTTAGCTTACAAGATCCTGTTGATAGCCAACTCGAACGCGTACTGAGTTATTTAATTGCTCTAAACTCCAAAGATGCTTTTGATGATGATTTATCTATTTTGCAAATGAAGTTTGATTAATTACGTCTGAGAAACTAAAATCTGATTAAATGCATCTTGACTAGGAAATATTTCAAATACTTTATCCATATTAGTCAGTTCAAATAATATCCTGACTTGCTCATTAATTGAACAGAGAACAAGCTTAGTATCTGCTGCACGTAGAGTTTTGAAAGCTAATACTAAAGCTCCCAAACCGGAACTATCCATAAACGTTACATCTTTAAAATCAACTAACACAATTTTCGCACCAATTTCTAAAATATCAGTGATATTTTGGCGAAAGTCTTGTGAAGTTGTGGCGTTTAAATTACCACTAAGCTTAATAACTTTTACTTCTTCTCTCATAATTATATAACTCTGATTTGTGTAAATAACGCTTGGATTTCGCTATTATAGAACATTTAAAAATGCTTGTAAAACAAAAGCTAAAATTATATCCTAATTAATCAGGATATATAAAGATTAGTTATAAATTTTTTTATTTATTTTTTTCATTACAAAAAAATCACGGACTTAATTAACTATAGTTTTCCTACTAGAAACAGACTAATTCTAAACAACACAGATAACTAAGTGGGCACGATAAAAGTTATGTATATTTCCTTTGGTAAAAAGATTGACATAACCAATTGATAAGCTGTTTGCTGATTTGATGTTTCGTCATATATGTTAGTTTTTAACGCCGACTTACTTTCATCTCATTGATGTAGGTATATACTGTTCTACAAACTGAAGTTACTGCTTTTCAGATTATTTACCAAATATTTTTACAAAATCAAGATTCTCCACTAAATTTCATAACGATCGCCTTCATGAAATAATTCAAAATTCAATAGGTCGCAGCCAGCACTCTGAAACTGAGTCTAGCAGAGGCGTTCCTCTGTCTGGGTACTTAGGATGTGGTATAAATTATTTTCTGATTTAGTGGCAGATTTGCATCACCCACCAAATTCTCCCAGTTCTAGCACCCAATTCAACCTAGAAGCAAAAATACTCAACTATCGGGGTTTTCCATTAAAATCATTAGAAAATATAATCATTTATTGACTACTGAGTATTTATGATAGTAACCAGGATCTAATTTTATTTATGTCCAATTACTTACATTATTGAAATAACTTACCTCTGAAGTACCGCTCTAAAGCCAAAAATTTCGGTTTCAACAGCGTTAAGCAAGCTCGAATCTACACTAACTGTCTAAACAGAAGTTCTCTGAGGCATCGCCCCAGCTATCTTTAAGTATTCCCAATATCTGTCATTTCTCAACAGACAACACAAAAAGTAAAGAGTTATTAATCTCTAACTCCTATACAGACGCGATTAATCGCCTCTCTCCTAATTTTCTCGAACAGGACTGACTTTGGCTCTGTAAAGCAGCTTCTCACCTTGAAGGTAGCCAATGTAGCGTACTTTGACTGTTTCTCCAGGTTGTGCAGTTCCCTCCATCAATTGGTGCAGTTGGGGATCATAAGGTAATTCTGCTCCCACGGGTGCGATCGCTTCCACTCCCCACGCCTGCAAAAGCTTTTCCAGGGGTTTCTGCACCAACGGTACTATTTTGACTGCTGCTAGCTGGGGATTCTCCTGCGCTTTCTGTGCTGCTGTTGGCCATTGCAATAATAAAGACTCCAGCAGTTGCAAGCTCGACTGCTGGAGTTCTTGCAGTAATATTTCTCGTTGTTGCTCTAATTGAAGCTGCGAGCGATCGTACTCTCTTCTCAAATCTGTAATTTCTTGTAACAATTGCTGAGTAGGAGCTGTTTTATCTTGTAACAACTCTACAGTTGAAAAATTTGCGATTAATTCATTCAATGGCATCTGTAGCACTGGCGACAGCTTGAGCAGCACATCTACCCGCATCTGCTCTAGCTTTCCCTGGCGTAAGCGCAAAATTTGACGCTCTGAAACACCAGCAGCGCGACTCAGGGCTTTAAAACTAGCAATACCTACCTGCTGCATTAAATTTTGCAACTTTTGAGTGAAATTAATATTAGGCATTGGTTACTGGGTATTGGGGGCTGGGTATTGGGGACTGGTTATTGGGTATTGGCAAGAAAATTAAGTTTTTAGTTCCTAGTCCCCAATCTCCAGTTCCTAACCCCCAGCCCCTAGTCCCCGTTCCTATTCCTATTCTTCCAGTAAACTTCTCAACA
The DNA here is from genome assembly GCF_034531035.1 of Nostoc sp. DedQUE02. Classification (NCBI taxonomy): domain Bacteria; kingdom Bacillati; phylum Cyanobacteriota; class Cyanophyceae; order Nostocales; family Nostocaceae; genus Nostoc; species Nostoc sp. DedQUE02. The sequence continues at coordinate 95,015 of NZ_JAVRBY020000004.1, forward strand.
TCCAAGCTGTCTTTTCATGTACTTGCATTCGCTGAGTCAATAAATCGGCGGTAGGTTCGTCGTTAACTTCCTCTAGCACGGGAAAAATAGACCGTGCAGTTCTGACTACAGCTTCTTGTCCTTCCACAAGTAAGCCGATCATTTCTCCAGCCTTAGGAACTCCGGGAGTTTCTGGAATCGAACTTAGTTTGGCGTATTCGCTGTAAGTTCCTGGTGCGGGATAGCCAAGCGCTCTAATTCTCTCTGCAATTAAATCAACTGCTAAGGCTAATTCTGTATACTGGGTCTCAAACATCAAATGCAATGTTTGGAACATTGGCCCTGTTACATTCCAATGGAAGTTATGAGTTTTCAGATAAAGTGTATAAGTGTCAGCCAACAGGCGAGATAAACCCTCGGCAATTTTAGCCCTACTGGCCTCGTCAATGCCGATATTTACATTTTTGACTGTTACTTTCGATGACATAATTTTCTCCTAATTAGGTTATATGTAATTGGGGATTGGGAATTAGGCATGGGACATGGGACATGGGGCATGGGGTAAGGGGAAAGGGTAAGGGGAAAAGGGGAAAGATTAAATTTATTCCTTTTCCCTTTAACCTTTAACCTTTTCCCCTGCTCCCCTGCTCCCTCATCCCCCCATTCCCATTCTCTATGCCAAGTGCATCTTTAAAACGCTACGGGGTGCTTTACGAACTCTGGCTAAAACGGTTTCTTTGCCTAAACGCTGGCAAGCTTCATACCGATGGCAACCAGAAAAGCCATAATATTGTCCATCTACTTCTAGGACATCAATCGGTTCTTGCTGCCCAATCTCCGCAATCGATTCCATTAAAGCTTGCACTTTATTTGGATCGTTTGTACGGGGCAATGGCCGTTTTATCTGATTTAATGGAATTTCTTGGACTCTAACCATAAAGAGTTTTTCCAACTAGTTCTGTTTTATGTCTCTAACTAAATCATAGTCATAATGACTTCGTTTTGCAACTAGTATTTGGAGCAAAACTGGTAATGGTATCATTGGAGCATTCATGCGACAAAAAAACCGCGCTACAAAGCAATTGGAAAATCAGCTCCAACGACGCACTAAGGGGCAGAAGATGCTCTCTACGAGACACTTCGCTATCGGTTCGCTATCGGTTCGCTATCAGGTAGCCATGAAATTTTCGTTTTGGCGTATTTCCCACACTGTGGTGACAACATTTTGTCTATTGGGACTGACTGCTGCATCAGGGCCTGAGAGCAACATTCAGGATATAGAACTGAAAATTGGGATTGTGCAGCGATTTGGCGATCAACCTACAGCCAAACTGCAACTAGAACCCATCAAAGGCGATCGCTTAAAGCTAAAATTTCAAGCAGGCAACAAGCAGCAAATCCTGTTTACTAAAAATCCTGTAAAGCTAGAAACAGTCATGCAAGCTTTACCCCAGTCAGCAGTCGAAGAAGTGGTAGTTTTGGGCACATACCGCACTTTTGAAACTGCGGAAGACAGTGCTAAAAAATGGCGTTCTCAGGGAATGGAAGTGGAAGTCGCCCAGCCAGAACGCTGGCAGGTGTGGGCAAAACGAGATGTTTACAGCACTCCTTTATTGCGACGCTTGTTATTGCAGAACATCCAAGCTTCTACCAAAGATAAAGTATATATTGATACTAAAATTTTGAAACAAGTGCCGCGAGTGAGTTGGGTGGTGGATGGTAATCGCTATAGCCCGAATCAGTTGGAAATTAGCACTGATAAAAACTTGATTCGGGTGAATAAAAGCGAAAAACAAGAATTTGCTCGTCTTTATGCCGGTCGGTTGAATTTGCAGCCAAATGCCTATGGCACATACACTCTAGTTAATCAAGTACCCTTAGAAACTTATTTGCGTGGAGTTGTGCCTTACGAAATCGGCACAGATGCACCAAAAGCGGCGCTAGAAGCCCAAGCAATTCTCGCCCGGACTTATGCTTTGAGAAATTTACGTAGGTTTGCCGCAGATAATTATCAGCTATGTGCTGATACTCACTGCCAAGTTTATTATGGGCTAAAGGGAGCAGCTGCCAAAACAGACCAAGCGATCGCCTCAACTAGAGGTAAAGTCCTAACTTATAAAAATGAACTAGTAGATGCCTTGTATTCTTCCACCACAGGTGGTGTCACCGCCTCATTTAGCGATGTCTGGAATGGCGACGATCGTCCTTATCTGCGCCCTGTACTGGATGCTGCAACTAATTTTTGGGACTTATCTAAACAGAGTTTAGCAGATGAAAAAAACTTCCAAAAATTTATTAATACGCAACAAGGATTTAATGAAAGCAAGTGGGATCTGTTTCGTTGGCACAAGGAAACTCCTTTAAAGGATATTATCAAGGACTTGCAGAAATTTTTGCGCGTGAAAAATAGTCCCCATGCCAAATTTAAGACAATTCAAGCTATGGCAGTAGTCAAGCGAAGCCAGAGTGGACGTATCCTTGAACTCGCGGTTAAAACCGATCACAGCACCTTTATTCTCCACAAAGACGAAGTTCGCAGTGCCTTTGCAGCTCCCACAAGTACGCTTTTTTACCTAGAACCCCTGAATAAAGGAAAAACCGAACTCTGGGGATACGCTTTTATTGGTGGTGGATTAGGACATGGAGTCGGCTTAAGTCAAACTGGCGCTCAAAATTTAGCGAAACTAGGTTGGTCAAGTCCAAAAATTCTCCAATTTTACTATCCTGGTACTCAAATTAAAATTCTCAGTCAAGAGATTAAGCCTTAAGCGAAACCTCGTTCATTTTGAATCGGACTTACGCAAACAATAGCCGAAAAGAATGATTTTACGATAGAGGCAATACCCTGCAAAAAGCAGCTTTGCGTCTACATAAATCAATATGCTTGGCTGTGTGAAAAATTGCTTTGTTGGGTTTCGCTTACGGTTAATTTTTACAGGTCGATGTAATGCGGTTCGGATAAGCCTAACAATCTCTCTTTTGGTCTGGGAAAAGGTTAAAGGGTAAGGGGGAAAGGTGAATTAAAACCTTTCCCTTTCCCCTTTCCCCTTTCCCCCAAAACCCGAAAAGTATTGGGACCCCACCTTCCCCTTTTACCAAGAGGTCTAATGACTGTGGGAATCATAACTAATTATGCGGACATCAGATGAATTCACACTAAGCCAGAGGCATCAAGACGATTGCCAATCCAAAATGGGATCACATATTTAAATTTGCACTTTTCTGCATAGCTTGAAAATTTATCTCCAATTAAAATAAGGGCAGACTTCAATGATTGAAGTTAAGGCTAAAAGGTGCAAAATATGACTCTCAAGGTAAATATCACAAAGGAAGGGATTTTTAGTCAAGCTTAAAAAAACTTTCAATTTGGATGAATATAGGTAACAATATGGTACAGATAAGTTTGAAAGAACATCAAGTTTATGGGCATTTACCAGTGGAAAAAAAACTGGGTATTCTTGTTGTCGATGACCATCAATTAATTTTGACTGGTACTCTTGATGTATTAAGTCGAGAGTATCCCGAAGCTGCTATTATTAAGGCTCAGACGGGAAAAGAGACACTTGCTCAACTGAAACTTTATCAGTTTGACCTGATTATGATGGATTTATCAATTCCCGATCAGCAAGGAGAGACAGCAGAAATTGATACCGGAATTAAGCTGTTGCAAATTTTGCTCCAAAAATATCCTCATCAGAATTTCATGGTGCAAACTAGTTATGTGAAAGCGTTAATTCGGATTAAACACGAGATTGATAATCATCAAGGTGGATTTGCGATCGCAGACAAAGGATTACCCGAAGATCAAATGCTAATGCGGGTTAATTTGGCCCTTCACGGTGCAACTCACACCAAAGACATCAAAACAGGGATCGAACTCAAACCGGAATGGTTGGAAGTGTTGCACTTGGCTTTTGAAGAGAGTTTGACAGATAAAGCGATCGCCGATCGAATGTATAAATCTGAAAGAGCAGTACGTACTTACTGGACGAAGATTCAGGATGTGTTAGGAGTATATCCTGAAGACTGCAAGCAAACTGGTAAAAATATTCGCATCCAAACCGAAATTCGCTCCCGTGAAGAAGGTTTAATTGATTAATACTGGGAAAATTAATCCGAAAGCTACATGAAAAGGAGAATCTGGAATCACATTCGCAAAGAAATTGGGTTGTGGTCACAGGCTGCACCTCCTGGGATAATGGTACTGCTTGTGGTGATATTGATACGTATAGCTGGAGGAATGCAATTTGGGGAATGGATGCTTCTAGATACTATGTTACGTCTGCGTCCGTTAGAAAAGCCTGATGAACGTGTAGTGATTGTGGGTATCGATGAAACGGATATTGAATGGGTTAAGCAATATCCCGTTCCAGATCAAAAGATTGCAGAGTTAATTACCAAGCTGGAAACTTATAAACCGCTAGCTATTGGGCTGGATATCTTCAAAAATGTTCCTGTTGAACCTGGTGGTGAACAACTCGCCCAGGTATTACAGAAAAATACTAATATTATCGGCATTCAAAAAATATTACCACCTGGAGAAACTTCTCTACCCCAGACTTTACCACCGGAACGAGTTGGATTTATCGATTTATTTAATGATCAGGATAGTAAAAATCGACGCTATTTGTTATTTACAACAAACCCAAAAAATAATCAAGAAGATAAATATTCTCTAGCCTTGCATTTAGTAAATAAATACTTAAAAGCAAAAGGATTTGAGTTAGAAACGGGGAAAAATGACCCAAATACAATCAGATTCCGTAACCTTGAATTACCCCGAATCACAACTAATTTTGGCGGATATGTTCGTGTTGATGATGGGGGATTGTCAATTTTGATGAACTTCCGCAATAATTATCAGCCTTTTCATGTTGTGTCGCTGCGCGATATTTTCAATAGTCAAGTTAATGCCAAATTATTGCGCGATCGCATTGTGTTAGTTGGCAACCGCAACATGAGCGCTGGCGATATTTTTTATACATCTGCTTTACCAAACTTAAAATTAAACGGCCAAATTTATGGCATTGACTATCACGCTCATGCAATCAGTCAAATCCTTAGTAGTGTAATTGATAATCGCCCAATGTTGCACAGTTGGGGAGATATAGAAGAATACACATGGATCTTTATTTGGGGTTTTCTGCCGATTGTGATCGGACGGCTGACCCAATCTGTTTGGAGAAATCTACTTAGTGTTGGTGTAGCGGGATTTTGTCTATTTAGCTGTGGCTATCTGATGCTGTGGCTATGGGGTATATGGATTCCTCTAGCACCTAGTTTGCTGATATTGGCTGTGAATGGAGTTGGTTTGAGTGCTTTTGCATTTTACCAGCATGATAAATTCTTGCGATCGCAAATTAACGAACGTCAAAACACGATTCAACACACTTTTACCGTAATTCATAATGGCCCTTTACAAACTCTTGCTTATGGATTAAAGCATCTGCGTGCTAAAGATATTCCCTACGAACAACTAATTGGGCAATTTGAAAAGCTTGATCGAGAAATTCGGGAAATTGGCGAGTTTCTCAAACTCGAAGCCTTAACAAAAGAAGAGAGTTTACGTTTAGGTAGCGGATTAATACTCGAATTGAACCGACCACTTCACGATTTATTATATGAAGTTTATTCAAGCACCTTAGAGCGTAAAGATTTTGAAAATTTTAAAACATTAAAAGTAAAAATCCGCAATTTTGAGCCGATTGATGATAAATATTTAAATATAGAACATAAACGGGGGATATGTCTATTTTTAGAAGAAGCTCTATGTAATGTCGGTAAACATGCCCAAGCCGTCAAGCGCGTTCAAGCATCAGGCATTTATAGTGCAAATAAATACAAGTTATCGGTGAAAGATAACGGTTCGGGGATTAAATCAAAGATAGAAAATAAAGGCACAAAATATTTTAAAACGCTTGCTAAACAATTAGGAGGAGAGTTTCGCCGCGAGTCGCTTTCTCCTCGCGGGACGATGTGCGAACTGAGTTGGACACCTATGAAAGAATGATGAATTATCAATCAATGATCTTCTACTAATTGATTCTAAATTCTTCTGCAAAAGTTTTAGAGAACCATACAATCAACAGCATTTACCATCGCATTTATCATGAATCATCAAAATTTTGCATTTTGGCGAAATCAGCGCAGACTTACAAGCTTGGTTGTGGGAGGAGTTTTCCTGATGACCGCAATCCCTGCATTTGCTCAGTTTAAACCACGCGATCGCAAACCAGCTAGCGGAAATTCTCGTGCGGGTGGTTCACGTGGATGTGCAACTAACGGGATACCACTGACGCAGCTTGCACCTCAGACATTTGTCGGTAAAACTGCTTCCACACGTCCAATGTTAGCTTGGTATATGTCAAGTTCCCAAAATGCGCGATTCCGATTGTTTGAATTTGATTCAGCCAACACCGTTAAACAAATTGGGCAAGTTAAAGAAATACCTACAATAGTCGGGATTAACAAGTTAAAACTTCCCCTAGATTACCCCGAACTCACAGTGGGTAAAACATATTTATGGCAAATTGCAATTGACTGTGAAAACGACACGATTATTAGACGCGCAGAATTTACCGTCACAAATTCTCAATCACTTGCTAAGAACAAATTTACTAGCATTCCAGAAAGCGTAAATTATTATGCTGAAAATGAACTGTGGTATGAAGCATTAGAAAAGGCATTGGAAGGAAGCAGTAATGGTAAACTGGGGCAAACTGGAGCAACTTTGGTTAAAGAACTTGCACAGTCTGAAATACTCACGGGTAACAACGTAGATAAAAAAAATATTCAGCAACGAATCGAATACCTCCAGAAAATTGCTAACGAAAGAATATAGTAGTTTTCATTTGGCTGCAATACATTTTGATCTTTCTCCAAACCTCTCTCCTAAAAGGAGAGAGGCTTTGAATCTTACTCCCCTCCCCAACCCTTGTAGCGTTGGGGCTGGGGTTTAGGTCTGTATTAGACAACTAAGAACCGCTATAGAAATAGTATGCAGAATAATGATGAAAATTTGGTGGTTTGCTGTCACAGGATGGCTGGGGTGCGTGGGAGCAGTTGCAGTTTCTATTCATCCTACTTTTGCTCAGTTAACTCCCGATAATAGCCTGGGAAAAGAGCGATCGCAAGTCATTCCTTTTAATCCAAACAATGACCGGATAGAGGGCGGTGCGACTCGTGGTACTAATCTATTTCACAGTTTTCAAAATTTTAACGTCGGTGATGGCCGAGGTGTTTATTTCGCCAATCCGCAAGGAATAACAAATATCTTTTCTCGCGTTACTGGTGGAAACTCATCGAATATCTTTGGAAACTTGGGGGTATTAGGTAATGCAAATTTGTTTTTGCTAAATCCCAATGGCATTGTATTTGGTAAAAATGCCAGTTTGGATTTGCAAGGTTCTTTTTTGGGGACAACAGCAAATAGTTTAGTGTTTCCTAATGCAGTAGAATTTAGCGCCACAAATCCCCAAGCACCGCCGTTGCTGACTATCAATGTCCCAATTGGTTTACAGTCTGGTTCGCAACCCGGAAATATTACTAACAAAGCAGTTAATGCCTTGTATGTTGGCTCTGGTAGCACCCTAGCACTTCTGGGCGGTGAAATTGCCTTAGATGGTAGTTATTTGTTTACTCAAAATGGACAAATAAAATTGGCAGCAGTCAGTGGAGATACAACCGTTGGGTTGAATGTTGATGGCTCCTCATTGGGTTTTAATTTACCAGAAAATGTCGGACGCGCACCCATCAACTTAACAAATGGAAGAATTATCGCTACAGGTGAAAATAGTGCAATTGAGTTATTTGGCGGAAAAATCGCCTTAAACGGAACTCTTTCGTATCTATTTAGTTTCAATGGCGGCTCAATTGTTGTTGATGCGACTCAATTGAATTTAGACAACAGTGCTAGAATTTTGAGCGCTACTACTGGTGCAGCTAAGGGTGGTGATATTCAAATTCAAGCCAGCGATGCAGTAACTCTCGCTAACGGCAGTCGGATTTTTTCTAGCAGCAATGATATCGGTGCGGGTGGTGATCTTACTATCAATGCTGGGAAAATCACAATTACCGGAGATGGAACACCAGAAAACAGCAGTTATATCTCTACACTTAGCGGTGGTAAAGGTAATGGAGGAAATCTTACTTTTAATGCTACGGAATCTGTTAACTTCAATGGTGGCCTTGCTCTGATTGGTACTAGTGGTGTAGGCAATGCGGGAAACTTAATTGTGCGAGCTAAAGATGCTCTAAATATTACTAACCAAGGTGATTTACTACTCTCTAGTTCGAGTTCCGGTTCAACAGGAAATCTGCGGATTGAAACAGGCACTTTGCGAGTTCAAAATAATTTTCCAACAAGTGTAATGGGAGTACTTGCATCTGGTAGTGGAAATGTCGGTTCTATTTTTATTCATGCTCAGAATGCGGTTGAGGTGACTCAAGGTAATATATCTACAGGTGTTTTTCTACCAGTTGGAGGTACAACTCCAGCAAAAGTCGGGGATATCACCATTGAAACCCAGCGACTCAATCTCAAAGATAGGAGTGATATTAGTACGACTACCTTGAGTAATGCAAATGCAGCTAACATTTCTATTAAAGCTAGTGAACAAATAGATATTAGCGGTAGTGATATATCAAGTAACACTTACGGTTCAGGGAATGGTGGCAATATAACAATTGAAACACCTCGACTTTCCCTAACTCAAGGAAGCTATATATCAAGTGACACTTTTCTTGGCTCAGGAAATGGTGGCAATGTAATTATAAAAACGCCTCAACTCTCTCTAACTGAAGGAGGACATATAGACACCTCATCCACTCAAAGCAGTGGTAATGCCGGGAATATTATTATCCGTGCCAAAAATGTAGAAGTGGACGGCGGTATGTCTCGATTCCAGGGTCTTCCTGATATCAGTGACTTATCTTCGCAAGTGTTTGGAAGTAATGCAGATGTTAAAGGTGGCACGATAACGATTGACACAGAAAATTTACGGTTGAGTAATGGGGGAAACATATCAACCTCAGTTTTAGGGGGACGGGGGCAAGGAGGTAATTTGGTGGTTCATGCCAATAATTCTATTGATATTACTGGGGTTGGACTAGAACGACCAAATGGTTCATCAGGTTTATTTGCCGATTTACAAACGGGAGGAATTGGTTCTGCGGGCAACATTGATGTGACAACAGGACGCTTAAACCTCAGCAATGGCGGACAAATTTCTGCTTCCACGCTTAATCAAGGCAATGCCGGAAATATTACGATTAATGCCGAGCAAATTGATTTAGGCGGTTTAGATAGCGAGTTATTAACTGGTATAACATCATCAGTTTACGAACGGGCTAACGGTAAAGGTGGTGATATAGATATTACTACTAATAAACTTGATATAAGTGATAATGCCCAAATTATCTCCGGCAGCCTCGGTACGGGTGACGCTGGAAATATTAAAATTAATGCTAATGTTCTGAAAATTATTGGTAAACTCAGTGCGATCGCTTCTTCAACGAACGCAGGTAATGGTGGTGACATAAACCTCAATATCGCTAATTTATTACTGTTACGTGATGGCGCTTTCATTTCAACTACCGCAGGGATAAACCAAGCTGGTGGCGATGGCGGTAACATCAATATCAATTCTAAATTCATCGTCGCCATCCCTAAAGAAAACAGCGACATTAAGGCTAATGCATACACTGGTTCCGGTGGAAGAGTCCAAATCAACTCGCAAGGTATCTTCGGTATCGAGTCACGTCCAAAACCAACCGAAAAAAGCGATATTACTGCAAGTTCCGAATTAGGTGTTTCAGGTATAACAAATATTAACGCACCGGATACCAGTTCCATTCAAAACAGCTTTAGCGGATTATCCCCAAATGTCATCGATACTAATGCACTGATTGCTAACAGTTGCATTGTTCGCAGTTCCAAACAAAAGAGTACATTTTTCATCACTGGTTCTGGTGGTTTACGTAATAGTCCAGGGGATGGATTAATTTCAAATTATTCGACTGGTGAAGTGCGTAATGTTGAACCAATATCACGTACTTGGAAAAAAGGCGATGCAATAGTTGAACCTCAAGGGCTTTATCAACTTGCTGATGGAAGTTTAATACTCAGTCGAGAATGTCATTAAAAGAAAACTCTTAATAAGAAGCTTAAAGGCTTTCTAAAATCGGCACGAGTGTTGTGTCAGCTAACGTTACCTGAAAGAGAGACAATTGTCAAAGTTTTATTAACTGATATCGAAAATGGCCTTTAAAATCCATCCAGCACAAGATAGGCAATTATTACCAAACATAGGTGCAGAGTTTATGGTGAAAATTTTGCGGTTTGCTGTCACAGGATGGCTGGGATGCGTGGGAGTAATTGCAGTTTCTATTCATCCTACTTTTGCTCAGTTAACTCCCGATAACAGCCTGGGAAAAGAGCGATCGCAAGTCATTCCTTTTAATCAAAAAAATGACATTATCGATGGCGGTGCGGCTCGTGGCACGAACCTATTTCACAGCTTTCAAGATTTTAATGTCGGCGTTGGTCGAGGCGTTTATTTTGCCAATCCACAGGGAATAACAAATATCTTTTCTCGCGTTACTGGTGGTAACTCATCAAATATTTTTGGGAGATTGGGAGTATTAGGTGATGCAAATTTGTTTTTGCTAAATCCCAATGGCATTGTGTTTGGTAAAAATGCCAGTTTAGATATACAAGGTTCTTTTTTGGGAACAACAGCAAATAGTTTAGTCTTTCCCAATGGGGTAGAGTTTAGCGCTACAAATCCCCAAGCACCGCCGTTATTGGCTATCAATGTACCAATTGGCTTGCAGTTTGGTTCGCAACCCGGAAGTATTACTAGCCAAGCATTGATTCGAGATTTACGGGGAAATATTATTAGTGGTTTGAATGTTGGCTCTGGTAGCACTTTAGCACTTATCGGCGGTGAAATTGCCTTAGATGGTAGTTTTTTGTTTACTCAAAATGGACAACTGAAATTGGGCGCAGTCGATAGAGATACAACTGTTGGGCTGAATGTTAATAACTCCTCGTTGGGTTTTAACTTCGCAGAAAATGTCGGACGCGCACCCATCAATTTAACGAATGGTAGCTTCATCGTTGCAAGTGGCAATAGTGCAATTGAACTATTTGGCGGAAAAATTGGGCTAAACGGTGGCATTCTTTTCGGTAGCAATGGTGGCTCAATTGGTATTAATGCAAATCAACTTAGTTTGGATAACAACTCTGGAATTCAAAGCGGTACTTCTGGTGCAGCCAAGGGTGGTGATATTCAAATTCAAGCCAGCGATGCAGTAACTGTCGCTAACAGTAGTCAGATTTTATCTGCTAGTAGCGCTTCTGCTACAGGTGCGGGTGGTGATGTTAATATCAATGCCGGGAAAATCACAATTACCGGAGATGGAGATGGACAGAATAGCGGTATTATCTCTACATCTACTCGTGGTAAAGGCAATGGAGGGAACCTGACTTTAAATGCTACTGAGTCGGTTAACATCAATGGTGGCTTTACCTCTGTTGTATCTGGAGGTGCAGGTAATGCAGGAAACTTGACAGTGCGAGCTACAGATGCTGTCAATATCACTAACCAAGCTTCTTTAGGACTCGGAAGCTTTGGTTCAGGTTCAACAGGTAATCTGCGGATTGAAACGGGTACTTTCCGAGTCCAAAATAATTTCCCAACAGGGGGAGTGACAGCACTTACATCTGGTGGTGGAAATGTCGGTTCTATTTCCATTCAGGCTCGGAATGCGGTTGAGGTAACTCAAAGCCAGATATCTACAGCTATTGTTACACCACGCGGAAGTAAAACTCAAGCAACAGCAGGGGATATTACTATTGAAACCCAGCGACTCAATCTCAAAGATGGGGGTTATGTGAGTACAGATACTTTTAGCAGTGCAAATGCAGCTAACATTTTTATTAAAGCTAGTGAATACGTAGAGATTAGCGGTTTCTCTAGCTATGTATCAAGCAGTACATTTTCTGGCTCAGGAAATGGAGGTAATGTAACGATTGAAACACCGCGAGTCACTGTCAGTCAAGGAGGACATATAGACACCACATCCACTCAAAGCAGTGGTAATGCTGGGAATATTACCATCCGCGCCAAAGATGTAGAATTCGATGGGTTTGTTTTGGTACCTAAAGAACAGTTTTTGGCTAGACTAGATCAAGCTGGTGCAGAAGAAATTTTGTCCGATCCTCTAACACAAGAAATTCTGTCTCGGTTCGGGGGGACTTTTTATAGAAGTAACTTATCCTCGGATGTGTTGAGAAGTAATGCAGATGTGCGGGGTGGCACGATAACTATTGACACGGAACGGTTGCGGTTGAGTAATGGTGGAAATATATCAACCTCAGTGTTAACAGGGGGTAAGGGACAGGGGGGTAATTTGGTGGTTCATGCCGCAGATTCTATTGATATTACCGGGGTTGGTGGAGAACTACTAGATGGCTCATTTGCAGGATCAGGTTTATTTGCAGAATTGCAAACTGGAGGTATGGGTTCTGGTGGCAGCATTTATGTTACAACAGGACGCTTAAACCTCAGCAATAACGGAGGAATTTCTGCCTCTACATTTGGTCAAGGGAATGCGGGAAATATTGGGATTAATGCCAGTCAAATTGATTTACGTGGAAGTAGCAGCGTTAGAACTCAGGTTGACAGTGAAGCGAAGGGTAACGCAGGCAATATCAGCATCAAAACTCAACTATTAAATATACAAGAAGAATCCCAAATATCATCGGGAACTCAAGGAAATGGAAACGCGGGGAATTTAACGGTAAAAGCTAATAACATTATCCTGACTGGTTCTGCAACTGGCTTACTATCATCAGTTGACGAAGGGGCTAATGGTAAAGGTGGCGATATAGATATTACTAGCAATCGCCTGATTGTGCGTGATGATGCTGAAATTCTCTCCGGCAGCCTCGGTACGGGTGACGCTGGAAATATTAGAATTAAGGCTAATTTTCTGGAAATTCTGGGAAAAGGCAGTGCGATCGCTTCTTTGACAAATGCAGGTAATGGTGGTGACATCAACCTCGATATCGCTGATTTATTATTTTTGCGCGATCGCGGTTTAATTTCAACCACCGCAGGTAGAAGCCAAGCTGGTGGAAATGGCGGTAACATCAATATCAATTCTAAGTTTATCGTCGCGATCCCCGAAGAAAATAGCGACATCAGCGCTAATGCATACACTGGTTCCGGTGGAAAAGTTCAAATAAACTCCCAAGGAATCTTCGGTATCGAGTCGCGTCCAGAACCAACTGAAAAAAGTGATATTACTGCAAGTTCTCAATTAGGCGTTTCAGGTACAACAAATATTAACGCACCTGATACCACTTCTATTCAAAATAGCTTTACTGGAGCATTTCCAAATGTTATCGACACTAATGCACTCATCGCCAATAGTTGTGTTTCGCGCAGTTCCAAGCAAGGGGGTACATTCTTCATTACTGGTTCTGGTGGTTTACGCAATAGTCCAGGGGATGGATTAATTTCTGTATATTCAACTGGTGAAGTGCGTAATATTGAACCAACCTCGCGTACTTGGAAAAAAGGTGATGCAATAGTTGAACCTCAAGGGCTTTATCGACTTGCTGATGGACGCTTGGTACTCAGTCGCGAATGTCAGTGAAGGGTATGAAGCTTTGAAGAAGAATTCAGAAGTCAGAATGGGCTAAACCTTAGCTATCCGCTAACAAAATAGGCAATAGGCAATAGGCAATAGGAAAAAAGGCTTCTTAGTTGTACTGAGTTTTTTCAGAAATCAAATATGAGTCCTATATCCCTCTTCTGTCACTCTCCGAAAACATTTGCCATTTCTGGATTCTAGAGCTTTTGTATAGCAAGCGATTGCGCGATTATTTTCTAACAACAAATACAAGACCCATTTTTTTATAATAGTATAGCTTGTATTAATTGCCTCATCAGGCTTCTAGCGATCGCCCTCCCGGAGAGTGACAGAAGAGGGGCCGTAGCCACATAGGTTAGGACATTTTGAAAACCTCAAGGCTAGGAATAGTAATACTTTTACCTCCTGCCTCCAGCAAGACTGCCTTCTGCCTCCTGCTATATCATTTGTTACTTCGGTGTTCGCATTTGTTGATTTGGCGATCGCATTTGTTACTTCGGCGATGCCTACGGTGGTCACTGAGCGCAGCCGTTCGCGGAGCGTCTCGTAGAGAAGTGCTGGCTACGCCGACTCATCTCAAAGCACACGCAGTAAACTAGGAATGCTTTCAATCGCTGACAAATCCCGAATTTCTGCCAAAGCTTGCCGAAAATTACCTTCCCTCACATCATGGGTAACAACCACAATCTCTGCTAGTTCCCCTTGAAAGCCTGTTTGAACAATTGACTCTAAGCTAACGCCATAGTTTCCAAAGCAAGTACCCAATTTCCCGATAACTCCCGGTTGGTCATTGGTGAGGAAACGCGCGTAAAACCGAGTTATCAATTCTGCCATCGGCGCAATTTGGCAATATTCCTGATGCCCACAAGCTAATAATGGATTGGCAACTGCTGTATTGGTTTTGAGGACGGCAACTAAATTCAAAATATCTGATGTGACAGCACTAGCAGTTGCACCCGCACCAGCACCGGGGCCAAAAAACATCACCTGCCCGATTGGTTCTCCTTCCACAAGAATGGCATTATAAACGCCGTTGATGCTAGCCAGAGGGTGGTCTTGAGGCACTAAGGTGGGATGAACTCTAAGGGAAAGGGGAGATGAGGGAGTATCACGTTTAGCGATCGCTAACAATTTAATCACAAATCCCAATTTTTCGGCGTAGGCAATATCTGTTTTGCTCACTTGCCGAATCCCCTCTGTATAAACATCTTGGAGGTTGATGCGTCCACCAAAGCCTAATGATGCGAGGATGGCAATTTTATCGGCTGCGTCTAAGCCATCGACATCGGCTGTGGGGTCAGCCTCAGCATAACCCAATCGCTGGGCATCAGCTAAGACATCATTAAAGTTGCTGCCTTCTGTTTGCATCCGTGTCAGGATGTAGTTAGTTGTACCGTTCACGATGCCGGTTACAGTGTGAATCCGGTTAACACTTAAAGACTGCTTCAAGGGTTGAATCACGGGAATACCACCACCCACGGCGGCTTCTAGCATGACGTATACGCCAGCTTTATTAGCAGTTGTGAAAATTTCCGCCCCAAAGCGAGCGATCGCTGCTTTATTGGCGGTGACTACATGCTTACCATTACTCAAAGCTTTCAGGATTAGCGATCGCGCCGGCTCCAACCCACCCATCACCTCGACAACTATATCTACCGCCGGATCGTTGACAATTGATTCTAAATCTGTAGTTACAACTTCCGTAGACAATTCTACTGCACGGGGTTTATCTAGCGATCGTACTCCCACCCGATAAATTTCTATCTCTTGCAACAATGGGTGACGCCCAGCGCTATCTTGCAACAACTGCACTGTTCCCGTTCCCACGGTGCCTAATCCCAGTATTCCTAGTTTCACACCCATTTTGCACCCAATTTCACCAATAACAATTGTAGGTAGAGCGTTTGCCCTACCTACTGATTATCCTGCTTCCTTTGTCATTTGTCCTTCGTCTTTCGCCTAAAACTAATACTTCGACTACGCTCAGTACAAGTCGCTCAGTACAAATGACTAATGACCAATGACTATTTAGTATGTTTCTACGTGCCAGCGATGAGCTTTCTTGAGATCCTTCTGGTAAGCACTCCAGGTTACGCCTTCCTTAGCAGCAGCAGCAGTTAAGGCTGCATCAATACCTTCTTCCATACCGCGCAAACCGCAGATGTAGGTGTGAGTTTTTTCATTTTTAATCAATTGCCACAATTCATCTGCATGTTCCGCTACGCGGTCTTGGATATACATTCTACCGCCTTGGGGATTTTTCTGTTCCCGGCTGATGGCAGCAGTAAGGCGGAAGTTCTCAGGATATTTTTGTTGAATTTCTTCCAGTTCTTCCTTATATAGGAGGTTTGGAGTTGTGGGAACCCCAAATATTAACCAAGAGAATCCTTTAAATTGGTATTCTGGGTTAGCTGCTCTTTCTGCATCTTTAAACTGACGCCACAGATAAGCCCGCATCGGCGCAATACCTGTTCCGGTTGCCAACATAATCACATTAGCTTCGGGATCATCGGGTAACAACATTTCCTTACCCACTGGCCCTGTAATTTTCACTTCTTCCCCTGGCTTAAGAAAACACAGGTGTGTAGAACAAACACCGTAGACTGTTTCGCTAGTCTCTGGGTGCTTGTACTCCAACTGGCGGACGCACAGTGATACTGTCTTATCATCTACATCATCGCCATGACGAGTTGAGGCGATGGAATATAGTCTGAGTTTTTCTGGCTTGCCGTTCTTGTCTAATCCTGGTGGAATAATCCCAATACTTTGACCTTCTATATACTTCAAATCACTACCAGATAGGTCAAATTTCAGGTGTTGAACAATACCAATACCGCCTTCTTTGACTAGTGGTTCATTAGATATTACCTTGCCAATAAACGGAGCATTGGGACGGTAAGTGTTAACAGGTACGTCACCGTGGTCTTTTTTGGCTTTCGCTTGAGTCATGGTTTTGCCTTTCTTGTCCTTGTTCTGTTCTTCAGCACTATGAGCATTCACAGGTGTGGCTTTACCATTCCCTTCACTGTCAGCAGTTTCCCCAGATGTCGCTAACTCGCTGACAACGCTTGTAGCATTCCCAAATGAGGCTTTACCATTAACTGGCTCTAGAGCAGTTACAGGTTGGATGCTAACAATTGTGCCGCCTAGACGAGTGATACGTCGCATTTCTTGATTCATGCGGTTGTAAGGCACTCTGATGAACACACTGCCACTTTTCCGAATTGGGTAGTTCGTTTGATCAGTTTCTTCGCTCTGACGCAAACCCACCACTTCATAAAGGAAGATGCGGCTACCTAATTCTGTGTTGGCAGCACCCTCAACAGCACCTTGATTGTACATTCGTTCTACCACTCCGATAATTTACTTAACCGTTTTTCAAAAAAAAAACTATTCCCCTACCTTGCCAGCTTTAGTTTACCGGATTTTCGTTTCACAAAACTAGCCCTGAAGGAAAAACGGCATCATTAAATTAATGCCTTGCTAAGTACACTCACCAAAGACATGCAGGCATAGCAAAAAACACACCTGTTCATCTTCTAAGGTAAAGGATAAGTCTTGTGGAGAATGTTAATAATGAGTCAATTTAATTTTTTTTTAGTTTACTACCACCCCCATTAGGGAGATAGCTTTTTACCTTAGTACCGAATGAGCAACTCACAATAGCAGATATTCTCGGAGGGCTGCTTTGATTGGTGGAAGCTACCGCTCAGTTTACCTCCAAAAGCTACCCTTCTACTTGCTTACTCCAGGGGTTTAAATCGGAGAATGCCAAGGATAGGAAGGTTTTGTTTCGATTGGTTTTACTTCTCCAAATCTACTAGTCTCCTGGAATGTTGTTAGCTATTTTCATCACCTATCTATGGATAATTACATGACTAGGACAACTCCAGCTACAAACATAATTCAGATAGAGAATTGTAATTCAAGCAACTGTAATTAGTTTTACTTGATGTGAAAAATCTGTCAACCTATATCAGTACTTTGCCATAACGTCAACGCTTCTATATGAGCATATCCATAAATTCACAGCCAATAATTTGAGTTATGCAAGTTGTTTCCTCATTCGTTGGATAGATTTTTACTTTGAATACATTAAGTATTGTCGAGCAGGAATTACAATTTAAGAACATTAGAAAATTCGCGGCGATAATAAATTATACCTTATAGTCTTGATTATATAGAGCCACAACTAGCAGACTGATAAAGGTACAACGCTGATGGACGGTGCTGATCCCCATTTTTAAATTAACAACTAAATCAACAAAAAAATGATTGATCAACCACGTTAATTCTTCTTGAGAGCAATCTTGTATGGGATACCTCCTTCTGTTAAAATCAAATATACCACTAGGATTAAATACTTACCGGCACCAACATTCAGGCTAGTCCGACGAGTAGCAACTTAATTACTTTGTTGTCTACTCGCTTGGTGTCTTATAGATGTGCTAGGTAGCAAGAACGCAGGATAAACCAAAGGGGTAAACTCCTGGCTTCAGAATCTGCTGTGTGAAAAATTATTGACACAACTTTAGTATTTTAGAGGAGATTTATGACAAGTAAGCCGGAACGCGTGGTACTGATTGGAGTAGCCGGAGACTCTGGGTGCGGGAAATCTACGTTTTTGCGTCGTTTGATAGATTTGTTTGGTGAAGAATTAATGACAGTCATCTGCTTGGATGACTATCACTCGCTGGATCGCAAACAGCGCAAAGAAACGGGGATAACGGCACTAGACCCCAGAGCAAACAATTTTGACCTGATGTATGAGCAAATTAAAGCGCTCAAAAGTGGTCAAGCCATTGATAAGCCGATTTACAACCACGAAACTGGCTTGATTGATCCGCCAGAGCGGATAGAGCCGAATCATATTATAGTCGTGGAAGGGCTGCATCCTTTATATGATGAGCGGGTGCGATCGCTAATTGACTTTAGTGTTTATTTTGATATTAGCGATGAGGTCAAAATTGCCTGGAAAATCCAGCGAGATATGGCTGAACGCGGTCATCGCTACGAAGATGTCTTAGCGCAAATCAATTCCCGCAAACCTGACTTTGAAAAGTTTATCGAACCACAAAGAGAGTTTGCCGATGTGGTTCTCCAGGTATTGCCCACAAACTTGATCAAAAACGACACCGAGCGCAGAGTCTTAAGAGTACGTATGCTCCAGCGCGAAGGTAAGGAAGGCTTCGACCCAACCTACCTATTTGATGAAGGGTCAACAATTAATTGGACTCCCTGTGGACGCAAGCTGACCTGTTCTTACCCTGGTATGCAACTGTACTACGGTTCAGATGTTTACTACGGTCGCTATGTCTCAGTACTAGAGGTAGACGGTCAATTTGATAACTTGGAAGAAGTAATTTACATCGAAACCCATCTCAGCAATACATCCACCAAATATCAGGGTGAATTGACTCACTTGTTACTCCAGCACCGCGAGTATCCAGGTTCCAATAATGGTACTGGTTTCTTCCAAGTGCTTACAGGTTTGAAAATGCGTGCTGCTTATGAGCGCTTAACAGCTACAGAAGCAAAGTTAGCGATTCAAGTTTAAAGCAGCAGTGTTTGTGTCAAAGTTTGTGGGGACGCTTCCGGGTGTCCCCTTTTTTTGTGTTATTAAATACATTTTAGCCAGAAAATTATTACTAGAGATTTATCTTATTTACATATACTTACCTTATAGTGATTGGTTTTTATCAATATCAAGAAGATACTAACTACTGAAGTATAAATATTGTTATGATTTCATAAATTAACGTAAGTTCGATGGCTTATGTGGTGTTCGTCTAACGAGGTAAATCAAAAGACCTCTAAGAAGTTTTACTACGCGAAACCGTCCTTCTCTAATTGGCGAGAGGGACTGACTTGAACTTTAGTTCAAGTCAGAGAGAGTTTCATCGAATTCACGTTAAATTTGGTAGTTGAACTAAATACTCACATTTAGATCAGCAAAAAAACTCAAGTCAGGAGGAATTTCCTTTGTCTCGTCGATATTTATTTACCTCCGAGTCAGTTACCGAAGGTCATCCAGATAAAATCTGCGATCAGATTTCTGATACCATTCTGGATGCCCTACTGACACAAGACCCCAGCAGCCGCGTTGCTGCTGAAGTAGTAGTCAATACTGGTTTGGTGCTAATCACTGGAGAAATAACCACCAAAGCCAATGTGAATTTCGTCAATCTCGCCCGCAAAAAAATTGCCGAAATTGGCTATACCAATGCCGATAATGGCTTTTCTGCTAACAGCACCAGTGTTCTGCTAGCTTTAGACGAACAATCACCCGATATCGCCCAAGGCGTTAACACCGCCCAAGAAACCCGCGAACAAGATAGTGATGAACAATTCGACAAAATTGGCGCGGGCGATCAAGGTATAATGTTTGGTTTTGCCAGCAACGAAACACCAGAACTGATGCCCTTACCCATCAGTCTCGCCCACCGCATTGCTCGCCGATTGGCAGCAGTCCGCAAAACAGGTGAATTGTCATACCTGCGTCCTGACGGCAAAACCCAAGTAACTGTAGTCTATGAAGATGGACGACCAGTGGGTATTGACACTATCTTGATTTCCACCCAGCATACAGCCAGCATTGGGGAAATTACGGATGAGGCGGCGGTACAAGCTAAAATTAAACAAGACCTCTGGTCAGCAGTGGTTGAACCTGTTTTTGGCGACATTGACGTTAAGCCTAATGAGGAAACACGCTTTTTAGTCAACCCCACTGGCAAATTTGTCGTTGGTGGCCCTCAAGGAGACTCTGGTCTGACAGGACGAAAAATAATTGTTGACACCTACGGTGGTTATTCACGACATGGTGGCGGCGCTTTTTCTGGTAAAGACCCCACGAAGGTAGACCGTTCTGCTGCTTATGCAGCTCGCTACGTGGCGAAAAATATTGTCGCCGCCGGTTTGGCAGAAAAAGTGGAAATCCAGCTATCTTATGCTATTGGCGTAGCACGACCAACCAGTATCCTAGTGGATACCTTTGGCACTGGCAAAGTGGATGAAGAAACCTTACTGGAATTAATCAACAAGCACTTTGAACTCCGCCCAGCAGGGATTATCCATACCTTCAACTTACGCAACTTACCAAGTGAACGAGGCGGACGTTTTTATCAGGACGTCGCGGCTTACGGTCATTTTGGGCGGGCTGATTTAGACTTGCCTTGGGAACAGACCGATAAAGCCGAATTGTTGAAGCAAGCAGCAAATGAGTCACTTTCGGCAGTAGTTGCTCAGGCAGTAACTTAGACTTATAGGCTACTGCAAAAACTTAGTTTATCTATGTGAGGGTATTGGCAACTTGACAAGTTAGCAATACCCTCATTTTTTACTATCAAGCTAGAGGCCCCGACAGCAGATTAATCTGTTGCAAAGATTTTCGTCAATGGTATTACGGGTTAGTGATGGCTTTTGGTTGCAAAGATACAGATTGCCCATTAACTGACAACGCTGTAGCTTCTAAAATTTGTCCGTAACGATTGCGAGTGCCGAATCCTTTGGCTTGAATTGTGTTTCCTATGTTCGCCATACTGGATAGCTGTTCGCCTACATGGGGGGGGAATTTGACAATTGTGCCATTAGAGATAATGACTCCGTTAATTTCTCCTCGATGTCCCACCAACCAATTCTGAGCAGTTCCCTCCACAGATAAGGTACTGTAGTTACTCAAGGTGGGGGGTTGGGGTACGAGTGTGGGAGGTTGTTCGACTAAAGTCTGTCCAGTTTGAGAATTGGTGATTCTTTTGGCTCTCACTTCTTGTCCGAAGCGAGTAGAAAAGCCAGGATCACCAAAAATGCTCACTTTCGTGTTTGGGGTAATCATCCCCACTAAACTGTCCGCCATCTGGGGAGGAAATTTCACCTGTAGACCGTTATTGAGTAATAGCCCATCCACCTTACCTTCAGGGTTGAGAAGATACTGTTTTACCTCTCCGGTGAAAGTGGTTCCGGCTGCGGGGGGTAATCCTGGTGGGGGTGCTGGGGGAATATTTAGAGGATTAGTATTGGCTAAATTGGCACTTGGGAGATTAGCTTCTAGCGATCGCCCGCTTGGTGTAGCATTACTAGCAACAGTATTGTACGTCCAAAAACCGAAAAGTGCGATCGCGGCTCCAATGCCGCTACTGGTTAAAATTAACTTTAATTTGCGTTGGCGATCGCGATCTCGGATTTGCTTTGCTTGAATCTGCTGTATAGCTTGTTGAATCACCTCTGGAGGAATTTGGACTTCTGCCCCAGCTTGCATAATTTCTTCTAAAGAATAATCCTGATTTTCTTGGGCATACAACTGAGCCGCCAAGGCAAAAACATCGGGAGCAATTTCTTTCGGAATACGAACTTTAGAGTTATTCATCTGCTTTAATTCAATTTAATCGCTAACTATAACTCTAAGAGTGCAAAACTCATGCCATAGCTCCAAGACACTCGCCACATCATGTCTAGCGCTCTTTTATTACTCCTAAAAAAGAAAATATTTGACAAAATTCTTGAGATTGTCATCAATAGGTTTAGGAGAGGAGGCGAGAAACATCAACAAAACCTCCATAAGTATTTACAATATTTGATACTTCAGAATACATGCTTCCGACTTTACCTGATTGATGGGTAAATAAATTATGGCAACCCACAATTATTAGTAGTTCTTGAGCGCGAGAAAATGCAACATTTACCCGTTCTGGTTTCTTAGCAAATCCGACATCTCCTTTACTATTATTGCGAACCATACTCACAATCACAACAGGTCTTTCCATCCCTTGAAATCTATCTACTGTACCAGTACGAATTTCTAACGAAGGAAAAAGTTCAGATTGCAGACGTTCATCAATTTTTCTTAATTGAGCGCCATAAAATGTAATTACGGCAATTTCTTTTTTGGGTTCACCATTAGCAACTCTAGAAGCCCAAGTACTCTCAAACTGCTGACACAAGCGTTCAATCGCATCAATTTCTTGAGTATTAAAGTAAGAAGTTCCATTTCTTTGCTCTAAAAATTGATTCTCAATAGGCGTTTTTACCCAGATAAGATGCTGAGATTCTTGAATGATTTCGTCTGCTAGATGATGTGCGCGTTTTGTATCTGGTTCAAAAATACCAGATTCTAGTTTTCCGTCATAGAACTGATTGATTGCTCCCATAATAAATGGGTGCATTCGATACTGTGTAGTTAGCATTTGTTTGATGCTTTCATCCGCAGATTCAAACTGACTTTTAAATAGTGATTCTTCTAAAAATTGTAGTTCGTCTCGTGTATTGCCAATTGTTTGAGCAACTTCTTCTAAAGTGCTAGTATCAAGCATGGGTGGTAATTGGCGATGATCGCCTACCATGACTAGCTTTTTGCCTTTCAAAGCTGGGATTAGTAACTCTGGTGGAGTACATTTACTAACTTCATCAATGATGACGACATCAAAAGATTTAAATTCTTCCGAAAAACCTCTATTTGCAGCCTGAACACAGGTAATACCAACGACGTTGGCATTATCTAAATATATCCGTCTTAAATCGTCGCCATCGCCTTCAGTTGGCTGTCTTAATTTTACAATCCAATCTTGTACAAAATCTTGATACTTATTAAGATAAATTTTGTCTTTTTGGAGTTGTTGTTGCCAAATTTCAAATTGAATATTGATATTGCGTAAAAACTCTAAATTGAACAAGTCGCCTTGAGAATTTTCTGGTTTGAATTGATCGGGTATACTTTGCCATTCCATCAACCACCAGCTTCGTTGTTCTATTAAATTTTCTGTTGGCTGTGGTTGTAATTTCTGTTCTATTTCGCGTAGGCTAATTTGTAATTTTCTAAGTTGTTGTAAAGAATTTTCAGTTTCTTCTTGTAGTTTTGATAAATGCTCATGTAGAGAATTTTTAATTATCTCTAGCACCGCAAAAGGTTCTAATGATGAAATTAAGGTTTCAAGCTGACTAATGGAATTTTGCCAATAATCTACTTGAGTTGAAAATTCTTGAGGTTGCTCCCAAATATTTGATTGTGTTGTCAGATATTTTTCAACTAGAATACGTAATTGAGGAAGTAGATTTTGTTGATTAAGTTCTTGCAAAATATTAATGACTTGTCCAAGTTGGAAATTCGCATCTTGTTGTGCTTTTTCTACCTCAGCTTGAGTAATGGATATTTGCTGCTGGCTAACTTCATTTTTCTGAAGTTCATTTAATAGTCGTTGCAAATGCTGAAGCTGTTGTTCGGTTTCTGTTTTGACTTTTAAAACGCATTGGCGCGCATTTGCAAGGATTGTTTCTAGCAATTCTTGGGTAATGCGGGTAAGAGTAGAGTCGATATTATTCCATTCCCATGATGTACCATAAGTCCGTTGCATTCTAATTAAAAAAACCTGGGTATTTTCAACCAGTAATTTTCGCTGTTTAGGGTTGAGTAGTTGATAATTGTTAAACTGTTGATGTGTTTCTTGCCATTGGGTGCGATCGCTCTTTGATAACACCATTGGAGTCTGACTAAAATTTTCTTGTAAAAAATAGCTAAAATTATGCTGTTTACCCCGTCTGTCAGTAAAACCTCCGTCTATTTCATAAGCGATCGCCTTTGCTAATACTTCCCATTCTGGTAGGTTAATTTTAAAAGTTTTTGGTACTATTGGTAATTTTAAGGTATTAGCAAACATCAACAAACCTAGCGGCAAATCTACTAAATTTTCTGTTAATGGCAAACCTGATTGCTGACAATCTTTCAAAGTTTGATAGAGATGAGAAGGTGCTGTAGATTTCCATTCCTTAACTGCTGAGATAATATAATCTATTTCGCGTTTACGGTTTTCCCATATCTGGATTGTTTGCTGTAGGTTTTGTACCTTGGTAAGATATTGCTGATAATCTGGCTGTAGCTGATTTAATAACGCAAAATTTTGTTTGACAACCTGCACTGAAATCGCAACTTCTGATATAGCTTTACTTGCATTTTGAGCAGAAGTTAAAGCAGTTTTAAATTGAGAAATTTCTGTTGTTATCTCACGCAACCAAGCCGCTAAACCAAAAGCACCAAGCGCCGGACGCACAAAGCCAAGTTCATCAGTATATTTTATGCTTTGACGAACATTTGTTAAAAATTCTTCTACGAAGCTGTTACCTTCTGTGTAGGGTTTGAGAAGCGGTAAAAAATCTGTAACTTCTGGAGCTTCCCAATTTATATTTGGTGCAGTATTTAGTATGTTCTCCAGTCTGGCAATTAGTGATTCAATCTCATTCTTTTTTTCTCTGGTTTCATTGTAATATTTTTCCTGATTTGTAAAGTTTACCTCTAATTTTATCTTATTTTTATGGAATTTATTTTGTTGCTGATCAAATTCTTCTTCTGCTTGGAGGTAGGTTGTAAATCTTTGTGATGATGCCAGTAATTGACTGAAAACTTGGATATTTTCAACCCGTTGATTCAGATTATTTTCGCAGTCATTAGCTGTATTTTCTAGCCATCTACCAATCACTTGGTCTTCTAAAAATGGCTGTCCTTCCTCCCCAACTTTTTCGGCTTTCCCTTTTCGTACAGCCCGAATCACTGGGTTATGAACTAATCGACTCAGGGCATTGTCTACTGCTAAATTGGCTTGAGATGCAATTAAAGTGCGTCCACCGCGAAGGGCGATTTGATAGCAAATTTCCGCAATTACGGTAGTTTTACCAGTACCAGGCGGCCCTTGGATAAGAACAAGATCCTTAGCGGCAAGTACCTTTTCTACTGCTGCTTTCTGACCAGGATTAGCAGAAGATAATAATAAATCTTGTGG
Source organism: Nostoc sp. DedQUE02 (assembly GCF_034531035.1). Classification (NCBI taxonomy): domain Bacteria; kingdom Bacillati; phylum Cyanobacteriota; class Cyanophyceae; order Nostocales; family Nostocaceae; genus Nostoc; species Nostoc sp. DedQUE02. Next base: position 120,418 of record NZ_JAVRBY020000004.1, read on the forward strand.
TTGTAGTTCAACAGTTGTTTTGATTTGTCTAGCCTGAGAAGCATCGAATAAAAAGTTGCCCAAATAGGGATTTTGGGTGTAACCATTATTCAAATCATCTAAGGCTTTTTTCTTGCGCTGAATCTGTTGAATATCACCAACTGCCTCGAAACACAAAAATCCTTTATCTGGCAACTTATAACGCTCTGTTGCCATGAATTCAGCTAAGTCGCGTTCTAGTCTGAGGCTGATAATACAACGGTTGGGGTCAACTTCTTCAACAGTGCCTAATTGACGACCGCTAATCCAATTTTTGCCGACGGGAGCAGTTTCAAAAAGCTTTAAATCTTCGTTTTTTGTGCGTCTTGCTCGTTCCCAAAAATTATCTACTTCGAGGGTATTTTGATAAAAGCCGTCAAGGGTGGCTGAAGCTACATCTATTTCAAAACTGATTCGTCTTTTGAAGTTATAGTTATGACTTACGTAACGCACGCAAAACTGACGTGCTTTTGCGATTTTTTCCTCAATTTGTAAAAACGCTTTCCAAGCTTTCAGCTGATCTTCTGTAGGTACATTTTCGCCACAAACTGGCGCGGTGGCGATGCGTTTCAATGTCGCCGCCGGAATGTCGAGGTGATGCTGATGATTAGGTAAGAGACGCAAGCGACAAGGTATAGCGTAGCTGTCGGCGTGTCCGCGTGAAGGTTGTAGCAACTGAGCCGACAGTATTTTTATACCGTCGCGTCCATCTTTTTGTACAGCTACTCTAAATCCTAATGTTTTTCTGAGCTTCTCAAGTCTTGCGGGTAATGGAAAATCATCGGAGTCTGTTGCTATTGTCAAATCCCAAACTTCCTCTCTTGCTTCTTTCCCCGCACCTTTGCGACGCACATAAAACAGACAAGGCTTTTTACCGACACATTCATACATTAACTCATTGGCGCGATCGCGCCGCTCTCTAAAATCGGGATATGATTTCAGAGCAGCCTCACCTTCAAGATGGCGGATAAAGCTATCAATTGCTGAAGCTATAAACATATAGCCCCAATCTTCAGAGTTTGTTTTAGTTTTCGAGGATTTTGCTGTTAGTTTATTTACCGCTAAACGAATGCGTTCTACATCGGGTTCTGAGATTGTACTGGTATGACCTTTGACTAGTATGTTGAGCTTGTCGCAAATTAATAATAATTTCTTGCTATCTAGATTTAATTCTTTTGCTAGTTCGTAGACTCTGAGTTTGCCGTTGTTCATCCAGTACTGCCAATGCCTTCAAAATAGGGTTTAAATTTAAACGCAAAGGGGCGCAAAGGTAAGCGCAGAGGAGCGCAAAGTTGATTTGAGTCCCATTTGCTACAAATTAAATTTGGTAATACTCTGCGTACCTTTGCGTTTACCTTTGTGTTCCTCTGCGTTTAAAAACTCTATTACCTGTTAAATGACTATAGTTTGTACTGATGGTAAACTTGACTGGCGGCGCGATGCAACAGAGAATGCCGCCAGACTAAAGATTTCATATCATCAGCATAACCCCCGCCAATAACGCAAGCGACGGGATAACCGCTACTCATACAGGTAGTTAAAACTTGCATTTCCCGACGAAAAATGCCGGCATCAGTTAAGGCTAATTTGCCCAAGCGATCGCCTATATGAGGATCAACACCTGCATCATAAAATACTAAGTCAGGCTTGACTTTAGACAATAAATCTGATAGATAATTCGCCAAGGTTTGTAAATAAGCGTCATCTTCCATTCCCACCGGCAAAGGAATATCCAAATCGCTGTTTTGTTTTGTACCGGGGAAATTGACTTCGCAGTGCATGGAGAAAGTAAAAACGCTGTCGTCGTCTTGGAAGATAAAAGCTGTGCCGTCTCCTTGATGGACATCTAAATCGACAATGAGGATTTTTTGGACGAATCCGAATTTTTGTAAAACGCGACAGGCGATCGCTAAATCGTTGAAAATACAAAAACCAGATCCATAACTAGGAAAGGCATGATGAGTTCCACCAGCCGTATTACAAGCTAAACCCTGACTTAATGCCAGTTTTGCAGTCAGTATCGTACCACCTACCGCTACACAGGTACGATTCGCTAATGCTGGACTCCAAGGCAAACCAATGCGTCGCTGTGCTTTGGCATCTAGGGTTCCTTCACAGTAGGCTTGAACGTAGCTTGGCGTGTGGACTAACTCGATCAATTCTGGTGGCGGACGTTCGGGGGTGTGAAATTGTTCTTGATTTGCTACACCATCAGCTAACAGCAATTCGTAGAGTTGTCGGAATTTAGGCATCGGAAAACGATGTCCTTCAGGTAGGGGAGCAACATAATCTGCATGGTAAATAATGGGCAAGTCCATAAGGAAAGAAAATCTCAAGCAGCTAATCCGACAACAAGGTAAAATTTAGCCATAATTACGGCAAAAATGCTGTTCAAAGAGGTTTATACCAATTCTTTGTGAAGCTGCATAGAATTTTACCCCACCCCTTAATCCCCTCCCCGCTTGCAAAAGAGGGGAAAATCCGGTTCCCTCCTCGCTTGGGCTACGGTGTACACACATCTTTCTAGAAAACCAAAATCATCGTAGATCCCCCTAAATCCCCCTTAAAAAGGGGGACTTGAGAGCTTTTTGCCCCCCAATTTATTGGGGGGTTGGGGAGGGTTAGGGTGGGGTTATTTCCGCCTGCAACTTCATATTAGGTATTATGTACAAAATAATATAAATAAAAATTCGGTATTAAATCTAGACTAACTCATACTAAGGGAGATGTTTTATAGGGAGGGGAGGGAGACGGCGTTTATATCGCCCTTGCAGGTTCTTGGTGAGCAACACACAAGCAAATATAGCGGTTGACAGTAGCACTACACTAGCTCCAGAGGCAATATCGAGATAGTAGCTAAGGTAGATACCGACAAACGAAATTGCAGCTCCTAAAATCCCAGAAAGAATCATCATATAACCAAAGCGATCGCTCATTAATCGGGCAATTGATGCTGGAATCACCACTGCTGAAATAATTAGAGTTACGCCCAAGACATTCAGCGTCGCCACTAGTAAAGTCGCCAACATCAAAGCAAATAAAGTATCCATTGCAAAAACGGGTACGCCATGAACCTGGGCAACTTCCCGGTCAAAACACCAAAATAGCAACGGGCGATAAAACAAGAAAACCAGACTAAGTAAGACAATCGTTACACCCGTCACCACCCACAAATCATTAGGGGAAACGCCCAACACATTCCCAAACAAAGCGGCTTCAAAGTTTTGGCTAAACTTGCGATAGCTACTAATTACAGCTACTCCTAAAGCAAAGCTAGCAGTTGTCACAATCCCAATGGCTGCATCCGAATAAATTTTGCGTCCGGTCAAATATTGAATCAGCAAGGCAGCTGCAAAACCCCAAATCCCAGAGCCAATGTAGAAATTCAAGCCCAGTACATAACTCAGCACGGCTCCTCCCAAAATTGCATGAGATAAACCGTGGGCAATGTAACTCATTCTGCGAGTTGTAATATAAACTCCCATAATGCCGCATAATAGCCCCGCCATCATGCCTACTAAGATGGCACGGCTAAAAAATTCGTAGCGAAAGGGTGCTAGTAAAAAATCCATATACAGTATTTAGATTAAGCAGATTTCGACGAGTTAGAGGCACGAAGTACTTGGGGCAAGTTATCTTGCATTTGATGGCGTAGAGAAGTACCACCGCTAGCAATCAAAATTCGGTCTTGTTGATAGAAAACTACCATTTCGCCACCAAAAGTTTGCTCAAGATTTGCGGGAGTGAAGACATCAACAGGTTGACCTTGACAAATTAAACCGTGGTTGAAACACACTACCCAAGGTAAATGAGTCGCCACCGAATTGAGGTCATGGGTAGAGAGAATAATTGTCAAGCCCTGTTGATTCAAATCAGCCAATAGGTGCAATAGTTCGTGTTGAACGTGCAAGTCTGAACTGCTAGTGGGTTCATCTAAAAGGACTATTTCTGGTTCTCCTACTAAAGCACGGGCAATAAAAACTCTTTGCTGTTGCCCACCAGATAGATTACCAATGGGTTGATGGGCAACATGTGCAACCCCAACGCGCTCTAAGAGTTCCCTGGCAACTTGGCGATCGCGCCGCGAAGACCAAGGTAACATCTTCTGCTTTTGGTAACGCCCCATCATCACCACTTCCAGAGCCGTAACAGGAAAAGTCCAATCCACTGTTTCCACTTGCGGTACATACCCCACGAAAGACGGTGCTACTCCTGGCTTTAAGCGCTTTCCTCGAAACCAAATCTCTCCAGCCCAAGGTTGAACTAGTCCTAAAATCGCTTTGATTAAAGTGCTTTTACCACTGCCGGAAGGCCCTACCAAGCCAGTCAGTTGACCAGGGTAAAGCGTCAAATTAACATTGCTAAACACTGGCTGGGTTTGATAACCACAGGTTAAACTTCTAACTTCAAGTATTGGTTGCATATACAGCAGATTTCAGTTGGTGAGTACATAGACTAAGTACATTGCGAAGCGTAGTGTTTCTAATGCAAGGGAAGTATTGGCATAACAAGAGGACGTATTGGCATAACAAGAGGACGTATTGGCATAACAAGGGGACGTATTGACATAACAAGGGGATGTATTGGCATAACAAGGGGACGTATTGACATAACAAGGGGATGTATTGGCATAACAAGGGGACGTATTGGCATGACAAGGGGACGCATTGGCATTGCAAGGGGATGCATTGGCATTGCAGGCTATTGCCAAATTTAATTTGCTACAAATTAATAAAATGCTGTGCTAAGTCTCTTGTGCTAGATATGAAGCGTGTTTTATTCCTGATTCTGCTGTATTTATGATGTTGATCCTACTTAGTTGCTGTTGGCCCAACAACATTTCCAGTCTTCAAGTTCTTCACTAAATCAGGGTTTCCTCCCAAATTAGAGGCGATAATCCGCATATTATTAGCCATCATGCCAATATAAGTATGCTCAGGGTTAGTGTTTTCAATTGCATTGGCTGAACCTGTTCCTGGTAACTCATCATCGGCAGTGTTAGCTGTTTTGATTTTCGCTTCGCGGGCAATTTGTTCTTCTACCTTGCTAGGGTAAACTTCAGAACCAAAAATGGCTGGAACGCCTGTTTTCCGAATTTGGTCAATTAGCTTTGTGATATCTTGAGCGGATGGTTCCTTGAAATCTGAAGGTTGAATCGCACCAATTACTTGAAAACCATACTCTCTAGCCCAATACGCCCAAGAATCATGGTAGGTCAAAAGTTTACGGTTTTTGGCGGGAATACTGGCGACGATTTCCCGTGTTGCTTTGTCTAGAGCATCCAGACGTTGTAAATAATTTTTGAGATTAGTTGCGTAGTAGTCTTTGCCAGCAGGATCTAAGGTGGTTAACTGTTGGGCAGCTAGTTTGGCGTAAGCTTCAGCATACTTGGGGTTTACCCACAGATGAGGATTGGGATCGCCCTTTTCTTTAGGAAAGCTGAAGTCAAATAGCCATTGGTCTTGAGTAATAGTGTTACTGCCTAGTTCAAAGATTTTAGTTTCTTTGGGTTTTGAAGCTTTAGCTAGTTTTTCTGTTGGGGATTCTAAATGCAACCCATTGGCAATGATCAAATTAGCTTTGGATAGGATATCGGCATCGCTGGGACGAGGCTCAAAGGTATGAGAGTCGGTTCCTTCTGGAATAATACCCTTAACTTCTAAGCGATCGCCTGCAATGTTACTCACAATATTCGTCAAAGGAGCAACTGTCGTTACAACTAAAAGCTTATTTTGTGTCTTTTGCTCTCCTGCTTGAACCGGAGTACTGGTTACTTGGGGATTAGAAGACACCGTTTGATCCTGAGAGGGACTGCAAGCTACTACTATGAAGCTTAGTACAAATAGCAATCCAAGGAGGGTCTTCATTAGATTCAAGCCTTCTAAATTAAAGAATCAATTTTTGATTAGACCTTTTCCCATTATTAAAATGCAATGCCCCCTCAGGGTATTTTCGGTTGATTTTTAGATTTTTTTATCTTATATCCTACTTAAGTGATATTGCGGGAGTCGGGGAGTACAGCAATTATCACCATTGCTGAATCGAAGGATGAATTGTTTTTTGCATTTTTGCACCTACCCTACGGATTGCCTGGGGCGTTCTGTAAGGGGACTTCCAATTAAAAAAATAATCAATCCCTGTGTAGGCAGGCTACGGTGTACACACATCTTTCTAGAAAACCAAAATTATCGTAGATCCCCCTAAATCCCCCTTAAAAAGGGGAACTTTGAGAGTTCTTTGCCCCCCAATTTATCGGGGGGTTGGGGGGATCAAAAGCTTATGGGGTAATTCTTAAAGACTTGTGTGTGTGTACACCGTAGGTGTAGGCAGGGGGGCAGGGAGCAGGGAGCAGGGGGAAAAGAAAAGTATCATCTGAATAAATTGGGTAATTTATTCTCTGGAAGTCCCAAGAGTAGTTGCTGCGCGTCGATACGCGAAGCGAACTTTTCACATTCTGATTTAGATTGCAAATGCTCGTTTTTCTAATGGTAGTTGAAAGCGATCGCCTGGTTTTGGCTCAAGTACCCGCGTTGAAATATTGTTCTTCTCTAGTAACGAACGAAATTCTTCAGCACTTCCTTTAGTCTGAATGAGTTTCATCAGCAATCCTTCAAAGGACACATCACCACCGGCTGCCGTCGGTAATATTACTTGAGGTTGTAATGACTTTACTACTTCTAAAGCGCTATTTTTGCCTTTAATAATCGGCCCAAGCAAAGGTAGGCTCATGTCAATAAATGGTGTAATCACTACATCGATAGGTGCAGCTTGCTGAAGTTGAGGAGAATGATACCCATGAGGCTCGTAGTATACAGTTAAACCACTCTCCAATTCTTTGAGGAGATAACTATTTTCTACTAGAGTGGGGCCGATTGGAGAACCTGGAAAAGCCTTGATTTCAATTTGATTATTTAAAGTGAAACTTTCACCATGAGCGAGAGTAGTTACTTGGGTGTAACCTAACTGCTGTACTACCTTAGCTGCATTGGGAGAAGCTACAACCTTGATGTTGTGGTCGAGTACCTGAAGCGTTGGTGGGTGAGTATGGTCTTCTAAACCTTGAGACAGCAGAATCAGATCAATGTTATCTGGGATTGGGCGATTTTGCGATCGCGAACCTTTAAATAACCAATCCAAATTGCTAAAAATTAACGAACCAACCAGCCAAGGGTCAATCAATATTCGTTTTCCACCAATTTCTAGTAACCAAGAGTTGCTGTCGAACCAAGTTAAAAACATAAATTTTGTGAAGATAACGCCTACCTTCATTATCAATCGTGTCAGCTTTCTTAGTAAGCACTTAGTCCAATACCTACATTCGTCCGGTCAAGTCTACACAGGGAGTTCTTTTAATGTCCGATCTTGGTTTGACTCACATAGCACTTGCAGTTAGTGATGTTGATGCAAGTATCTCATTTTATGCAAAGTATGCCCAAATGACAGTTGTGCATCATCGCATCGATCAAGCAACTCAATCAGATGTTGCTTGGATTAGTGACCTTACTAGACCTTTTGTAATTGTCTTAATTAAAGCAGCGAAAGTAGAAGGCGCACTTTTACCACAATCCCATCTTGGGGTAGCTTATCAGAATCGTGAGGAAGTTACTCGCCTGTGCAATGAGGCACGCACCGAGGGAATACTGCTGGCTGGGCCAAATGACTGGGGCCATCCAGTTGGTTACTGGGCTTTTATTCAAGACCCAGATGGTCATACATTAGAAATTTCCTATGGTCAGGAAATTAGTTTTACAGTTGAGCAAGCTAGAGACGCAATTAATCGCGTCTCTTAAAAAAATTGGTGTTACTTTTTGCCACGTGTGCGTCCACCTTCATCGTTACTACCACGTGAGGAGAGAATTACCTGGGTTACAGCTTTCAGCAGTGAGTGCTGAGTTATGACGTTATGAGTTAACAGTTATCAATTCAGGAGTTGTGAATGTGATTATTGCTTTTTTACTCAGCACGGGCTAAACGCCTCGCTACTGCTAACAGCACTCGTTACTCAGCACTATTTGGTCAGAGAACATTACTATATTTGAAGAAACACTTTATGAATCTTATTAATGACTGTAACTACACAACAGCTTCCAACTCAAGACGCCTTTGAAAAATTCATTTGGACTTGGCAGGGCTACAAAATTCAGTACACTGTCATGGGCACAGGACGACCTCTGGTACTGGTTCACGGCTTCGGCGCTTCCATTGGACACTGGCGCAAAAATATCCCAGTTTTAGCTGATGCTGGCTATCAGGTATTTGCTATAGACCTTTTGGGTTTTGGTGGTTCCGATAAAGCGCCGATTGATTACAGTGTGGAAGTTTGGGTGGAACTATTGAAAGATTTTTGCACAGCACACATCCAAGAACCTGCTGTATTTATTGGCAATTCCATCGGCGCACTTTTGAGCTTGATTGTACTGGTAGAACATCCAGAAATTGCTGCTGGTGGTATTTTAATTAATTCTGCGGGTGGGTTGAGTCATCGTCCTCACGAGTTGAATCCGCCGTTACGGATGGTGATGGCAGCTTTTAATCGGTTTGTGCGATCGCCAATTACAGGTAATTTTGTCTATAACCGCATCCGTCAAAAAGCCCAAATTCGCCGCACCCTCTACCAAGTTTACAAAAAGCGTGAAGCCGTCACCGATGAATTAGTCGATTTACTTTATACTCCCTCTTGCGACCCAGGAGCGCAACAAGTCTTTGCATCTATTCTCACAGCCCCTCCTGGCCCCAGTCCAGAGGAACTTTTGCCCAAAGTCGAACGTCCTCTATTAGTAATTTGGGGTGCTGACGATCCCTGGACACCAATTACCGGGGCCAAGATTTACGAAAAGGCGCGGGAGAATGGCAAAGATATCAAAATTGTTCCCATTCCCAATGCCGGTCATTGTCCTCACGATGAGGTTCCAGAGGTTGTCAATGCCCAGATTGTCCATTGGCTAGCGCAAAGGCGATCGTAATTTCACCTTTCTGCTGATATGTCTTAGCCCAAGCAGGGTAAAAATGGGGCTAACAATCTGGGTGAGTGGATTTTAATCTTTTAATTGCACCTTGACAGAATCAAACTTGTATGGTGTGTAAAATGGAGCTTGATGTGCGTAATGGAGATAAAAGGGTAATTCCTTTAAATCACCATCCAGATTTTTCAGAACTTGGCTATCAAGTCATCAGCGAACTAGGACGCAACCGAGAAGGGGGACGGATTACTTATCTAGCTAATGTTTTAAAATCTAATCAGCAGGTGGTAATTAAAGAGTTTTGTTTTGCTCGTGCAGGTGCTGATTTATCAGGTGTGAAAGCATATCAGCGCGAAATTGAAATTTTGCAACACCTGAATCATCCCCGCATTCCTCGCTATATAGATTCCTTTGAAATACCAGGGACTTTTTATCTGGTACAGGAATATAAAAATGCCCCATCCTTGGGATTAAAACGCAGCTTTCATCCTGAAGAAATTAAGCAAATTGCTCTGTCAATCTTAGAAATTTTGGTTTATCTGCAAAAGCAAGTTTCTCCAATTATTCATCGGGATATTAAGCCAGAAAATATTTTAGTTGATGAAGAACTAAATGCTTACCTGGTTGATTTTGGATTGGCTAGAATACAGGGTGCGAAAGTAGCTCTGAGCAGCTTTATAGCTGGAACTCCAGGTTTTATGCCACCAGAGGAACAGTTTGGTCATTCCCTGACTGAGGCATCAGATTTATATAGTTTAGGAGCAACACTAATTTGCTTACTTACTAATACCCGTTCTGTTGAGATTGGCAAATTAATTGATGATAACTATAGCTTTAATTTCCAGCAATTAGTTCCTCAAATCAGTCCGCGTTTCCGGTGGTGGTTGATGAAAATGGTGGAACGTAATCGAAAACGTCGCTATGCTAATGCAGCTATTGCTTTAAAAGCACTTGGATCAATTGAGGTTGTTGGTAGTGCGACTGGGTTAGATAATTTCATCAGTACAATCAAATCTAGAAAACGAGCTACTTTGTTGGGACTAGCTACTGTTGTTACACTGGCTGCGGTTGCCGGAACTTTGATAAGTTATCAGCCTGGTAATACAGTTAGGCAATTGTTGGAAGCTAGAGAATGTCAAAGTTTTGATTTAAGCTCAGATTGCCAAGATAAAATCGGAAATTAAGATTAATTAGGTTGCATCTGGCTTAGAGTTACAACGGTTTTCAATTGAATAGACTACACGCATAGGGACACAATATATTGTGTTCCTAAAATTATGTGTATTCCACGCTTGTAAAAATTGCTGGAATTTGCATGAGCATCCAATACTCGTCAACGGAGTTCAGAGGTGGATGAATCCAGTTCAAACACTCGTCAACGGAGATCAAAGGTGGATTCATCCAGTTCAAACACTCGTCAACGGAGATCAAAGGTGGATTCATCCAGTTCAAATACTCGTCAACGGAGATCAAAGGTGGATTCATCCAGTTCAAATACTCGTTAACGGAGATCAAAGGTGGATTCATCCAGTTCAAATACTCGTTAACGGTAATGCACTATCAGTAATTGTGTAGTTATCTGCTGTAGTAAACTACATCTAAGCCAGAAGACTGCACTCAATAGTTGATAGCGCTGTGAAAAAAATCCTGATTGTGTCAGCTAATCCCACAACGACAGACAAACTCCGCTTGGATGAGGAAGTAAGGGAAATTCAGGAAGGGTTGCAACGCTCTCGCAGCCGAGATAAGTTTGAACTGATTACTAAATGTGCGGTGCGGCCTGACGATTTGCGGCGTGCGCTTTTAGATCATAATCCTCATATCATCCATTTTTCAGGACATGGGGGAGGAAATCAAGGTTTAGCCTTGGAAAATAAGACAGGGGAAATGCAGCTGGTGAGTACAGAGTCACTGGCAAGGCTATTTAAGTTATTTAAAGACAAAATTGAGTGTATCTTATTAAATGCCTGCTATAGCGAGGTGCAAGCTGAGGCTATTTACCAACACATTAACTGTGTGGTTGGGATGAATCGGGCAATTGGGGACAGGGCGGCAATTAAATTTGCAGTAGGCTTTTATGATGCACTGGGTGCTGATAGGTCTTATGAGGATGCTTATGAGTTTGGCTGTAGCGCTATTGATTTAGAAAGTATTCCAGAGTTTTCCACCCCAGTGCTGAAAAGTCGGAACAATCCCCAAGGTGCTATATCTGCTAACGAAACTATTCCAGATAGCGAGGTAAAAGCAGCAGTCACCTTAGAAAATCCAGAAGGGCAGGTATCTCTGAACTCTGCTTTTTATGTGGAGCGATCGCCTATTGAGGTAGACTGTTATGAAGCGATTCTGCAACCAGGGGCCTTAATTCGCATCAAAGCTCCTCGGCAGATGGGCAAAACTTCGCTGATGTCGCGGGTTCTCCATCATGCTAGTCAACATGAGTATCAGATAGCACCTGTAAATTTCCAGTCAGCCGATGCAGAATTTCTCGCTAATTTAGATCGGTTTTTGCAGTGGTTCTGCGCTAGCATTACTTACGAATTGAATCTACCAGAGAAGCTAGACGAGTATTGGAAGGGTGTTTTAGGTAGCAAGAATAAATGTACAAATTACTTTCAACGGTATTTATTACCTACGATTAATAGCCCCATAGCTTTAGGTTTGGATGAAGTCGATGAAGTCTTCAAGCATCCCATAATTGCGGCTGATTTTTTTGGATTGCTACGAGCTTGGCATGAGCGGTCTAAGAATGAGACAGTTTGGAAAAATCTCCGGTTGGTAATTGTGCATTCTAAGGAAGTTTATATTCCGCTCAATATTAATCAGTCGCCTTTTAATGTTGGCTTACCCATTGAGTTGCCAGACTTAAATCAAACACAAATACAAGACTTAGTACAGCGTCACAGACTCAATTGGTCTGATTCACAAATTGAAGAATTAATCACACTCGTGGGTGGTCATCCTTATTTAGTGCGGGTAGCCCTTTATGAAATTGCCCGTGGTCGGATAACGCTGGAAAATCTGCAAAAAATCGCGGCAACTGAGGAAGGCCCTTACAGTGACCATTTACGCCGCCATTGGCTGAACTTGCAAGAGGATGCAGAATTGCTAGCTGCGGTCAAACAAGTGATGATGGCAAATCGGCCTGTGGATGTCGGTATAACTGAAGCATTTAAACTCCGCAGTATGGGGTTAGTTAAGTTTCAAGGTAATCAAGTAGTGCCACTGTGTGAATTGTACCGTCAATATTTTGGGCATCGCTTGGGGTTGAAAAATTAAAAAAGTACATTAGGAGTGCAATAAGACTTTTATCTGCAATTACCATTTAACAAAAAGGTTTAACAATGGTTCAAGTTATTCAAGGAAAAGATATCACCCTAGCCCAACTCATAGATCAATTTGGGCTACAACGTGCAGACAACGAACAGTTTTTTTTAGAGTGGCAGCAAGATTTACCTGATTTGAGTGACTTAGAAAAGCAATCTCTCAACGAAGTTAAGGCAGAATATTTGCATTTATCCCGCTACCAAATTTTAGAACCTATAGTCAAAATGGTGGTGCTATCTCCACTATTGCGTCTAGCAGGTTTTTATCAACCGCCTTTTTACATTGCGTCGGAAGAAGAGGTAAAAATTTCTTCTGAAGACGAAGGCACAATTATTAGAGGGCGTATTGATATTTTGGTGTTTCATCCTCCACTTTGGGTTCTCGTTATTGAGGCGAAACGAGCAGATTACTCCTTAGTGCCAGCAATTCCACAAGCATTGGCTTATATGTTGGCAGATGCAACTTCGGCTAAACCTGTTTTTGGGTTTATCACCAATGGTAGTGAATTTCAATTTATTAAGTTGACTAAACAGAGTACACCGAGATATGCCTTATCTTATACACTGTCGCTTAATCGTGGGGATGACTTATATACTGTCGTAAAAGTGTTAAAACATCTAGCTGGTTTAATTAGTAATTTGTAATTATGACCTCTCCCTGGTTTTACTACGCAAAACCGTCCCTCTCCGATTCGGAGAGGGACAGACTTGAACTAAAGTTCAAGGCAGGGAGAGGTTTGTTTAACTCGCGCTGAATTTTGAATTGTTTATGACCCAGTACCAGTATCAAGTCGGTGGTAGTCTGCCTCAAAATGCACTAACTTATGTTAAACGGCAAGCTGACCATGACCTCTATGAAGGCTTGAAGGCTGGGGATTTTTGTTATGTACTCAATTCCCGGCAGATGGGGAAATCTAGCTTGCGGGTGCGGGTAATGCAGCAGTTGGAAACAGAGGGATTTGCTTGTGCTGTTGTTGATATTACAGCTATTGGGACGGCAGATATTACGCCAGAACAGTGGTATGCCGGGGTGATTGATACTCTGGTGGGAAGTTTGAATATTTATACAACTTTTGATTTAGATACTTGGTGGAATGATAACGGTTTGCTTTCACCAGTGCAGCGCTTGAGCAAGTTTATTGAAACAATATTACTTCAAACAATTACTGGAAAGATTGTTATTTTTATTGATGAAGTTGATAGCATTCTGAGTCTTTCATTCAACTTGGATGACTTTTTTGCAGTTATTCGCGATTGCTACAACCGACGAGCAGACCATCCTGAATATAATCGCCTCACCTTTGCTTTGATTGGCGTGTCTACGCCTTCAGATTTGATTCAAGATAAACGCCGGACACCTTTTAATATTGGACAGGCAATTGATTTAACTGGCTTTCAACTCCGAGAGGCACAACCCTTGGCACAGGGATTGGCACAAGTGGGTGATTCTCAAGAGTTGATGCAGGCGGTGCTGGACTGGACGGGAGGACAGCCGTTTTTGACGCAAAAAGTTTGTAAGTTGCTGGTGCAGGGGGGACTGGAGACTAGAAACTGGGGACTAGGAGATGAGGACTGGGTGGGAGAGTTGGTACGCGAGAGGATTATTGAGAATTGGGAGACGCAGGATGAGCCGGAGCATTTGAAGACGATTCGGGACAGAATTTTGCAGAGTGGAGAACAGAGGACTGGGCGATTGTTGGGGTTATATCAGCAGATTTTCCAGCAGGGAGAGATATTAACTGAAGATAGTCCTGAACAAACTGAACTGCGGTTGACGGGTTTGGTGGTGAAGCGGGAGGGGAAGCTGCGAATTTATAACCGAATTTATGCAGAGGTGTTTACGCAGGAATGGTGCGAAAAGATTTTAGCAAACTTGCGCCCCTACTCCGATACATTTAATGCCTGGGTTGAGTCGGAACGTCAAGAAGAGTCGCGTTTGTTGCGGGGAAAGACTTTGCATGATGCCCAAGAATGGGCAGTCGGTAAAAGTTTGAGTGACTTGGACTATCGGTTTTTAGCTGCTAGCCAAGAGTTGGAAAAGCGTGATGTGCAGAAAAGGCTGGAGGCAGAGGAACAGGCAAAGCAAGTTTTAGCAAAGGCGAACCACAAAGCTAATCAACAGATTCGTATTGGCTCTGTGGTGTTAGGTTTTGCTTTGGTCGGGGCGGTAGCATCATTTATAGTTACTCAACTAAGTCTTCAGGCATCCAAGAAAGCTATTGCAGTAGCACAATCAGCTAAGGCAGAAACAAATAATGCCCAGAAAGAGTTAAAAAACGCGAGGAAAGTAACCGCAGCAACTAAGCAAGATAATCAACGTATATTAACTGAAAATAAACGGATATCGGAACAAGGGCTACAGGTAAAACGGAATCTTAGTAATGCAACTTCAAAACTGAATGTTGCAAATTACAAAGTGAATCAGGCACAGCAAAACCTGAAACTAGCCCAAAGCAAAGTGGCAGCAGCTAGCGCAAACGCTAATCAAGCTAAAGTACAGGCAAACCAAGCAATTCAACAACGGCAAGAGGCACAACAGCAGCGTGAAAAAGCTGTTGCAGAATTAAATCGGGCAAGGCAAGAACAACAGCAGGCACGACAACAATTACAAAAAGCTCAAACTGCTCTAAATGAGGCTGTTAGTGCGCGTAAAGCTTCTCTTGAAGAACTAAAAAAGGCAGATGCAGCAAGAATTGTTGCTTTAACGGCTACGCGATTGGAACAAGAGGGAACAAATGCGTTGCGAGTGTTTGATGATTCAAGGGAAATAGATGGTCTGCTATTAGCAATGCAAACGGCAGGAACATTGAAAAGTCTGGTTAAGGATAAACAATCTTTAGCAGACTATCCAGCATACAGCCCTTTGTTTAGTTTACAGAGAATTTTATCTAATATTCGTGAACAAAATCGCTTGGAAGGGCATAGCGATTTGGTCAGAAGTGTCGTCTTCAGCCCGGATGGCAAAACTTTAGCTTCCGCAAGTCTTGACAAGACGATCAAATTGTGGAATCGGGACACAGGCAAAGAAATTACCACCCTGAGTGGGTATAACGATTTGGTCATGAGCGTCGTCTTCAGCCCGGATGGCAAAACTTTAGCTTCCGCTAGTTGGGACAAGACGATCAAATTGTGGAATCGGGACACAGGCAAAGAAATTACCACTCTGAGAGGGCATAGCGATTCGGTCATCAGCGTCGTCTTCAGCCCGGATGGCAAAACTTTAGCTTCCGCAAGTCTTGGCGAGACCATCAAATTGTGGAATCTGAATCTTGATGATTGATTAGCACAGGGTTGCAGTTGGCTTAAGGGTTATTTGGCTAGCCATCCTAATGCGGCTAAGGTGTGTCCAAGGCATTAGGGAGAGGGGAAGCAGGGGGGGCAGAGGATCAGAGGAGCAGGGGTGTAGGCGATGGATGCGTAAGCGTAGCCCGTCGTAGATCATCGCTTGGTAAATTAGAAATGCGATCGCAGTTTCCAACCTAATTTTTGCAGTAATTCTAAGCTTAAATGTATAGCTAAAGGCGATCGCTTGGTAAATTAGAAATGCGATCGCAGTTTCCAACCTAATTTTTGCAGTGATTTTAAGCTTAAATGTAGAGCTAAAAGCGATCGCTTAGTAAATTAGAGATGCGATCGCAGTTCTGAATTGGTGGTGTCCAGTGATTCTAAGCTTAAATGTAGAGGTAAATGCGATCGCTCGCTAAAAAAGAAATGCGATCGCAGTTCTGATCTCGGCGTTTCGAGTTCCGAACAAGAACGGCCGAGCAAAAAGGTCGAAGTTCCGAGTTCCGAACACGAACGGTCGAGCAAAAAGGTCGAACTTCCGAGTTCCAAACAAGAATGGCCGAGTAAAAAGGTCGAACTTCCGAGTTCCAAACAAGAATGGCCGAGTAAAAAGGTCGAACTTCCGAGTTAAACCTCTGGTTCCACTCCCAGCGCTTTTAACTGAGCAGCTAATCTCTCTGCACGCTGGCGTTCTTTTGCTGCTAACTCCAAACCCCACAGTAATAGTTCGCCATTATCATCCCACCAACGCAACCAATAACCTGTGCGGTTTTCTCGGCTTCCTTGCCATACGCCTAAAAACAAATTCATTTCGACAATCCAGTGACGATTATTTGCATCAGGTGTTTGCAGTTCATAGTGTCCGAAATCATCTCGCCGATAAACTTCTAAAATTCCGCCGTCTGGTTCAAAAATGGCATAGTTTGGCACTTGTAAAATCTGCTCATAATAAAACCATTTACCAGGGGGATAGGTAGGTTTACTGGAATACTCTCCACCTTCGCTATCTGAGAGAAATTCCATCACAATTACGGGAATATCACCTTGCAATTGTGGAGTATAACTGCGCTTTACTTCTTCTCGTGAGACTCGAATAGATGATACATAACCCCAATCTGGCGCTTTGACGACAAATCGATTATTCAAAGTGGCGCAGATACCGTAATTAGTGATGGTTAAAGCATCGGTGGGTAATCTGCCAGCAAGTTCCAAGCTTTCTGTTAAAGCAGCAGCCAAGAGTGGCTGATTAATGTTATCCACTGGTTTGTTGTCTAAAACAAAATCATCAGGTAACTTTTCCCAGGTGACATTATGAGTGGCTGCATTGGCTAGCATAATCAGAATATTTCAAGTACAAATTCAATTTCTAATAGCGCGATTAAAAAATTGCACACGGCGTTACTCCTGAGCAAAGGTTCGCACTTCTTCCACTGATAATGCCAAAGCTTGGGCAATCTGTTCGATGCTCAAATCCATTTGCAATAATCGGGGTATGGCATCTCTTCTGGCTTGTTCTGCCTGTTCGGCCCGTTGGCGTTCTTGTTCTGCTCGTTGTCGTTCTTGTTCGGCGTTGCGAGAAATGTCTGTATAACTCAAAAACCTTTCTCCATCAGGACGATATAGCTGTAAACCCTCTGGTGATGGAGCAAATCGAATTTTTAACCGAGGACTCACCCAATCTTCCATTAGAGGGATGACATCTAAACCGTCTTCACCACGCAACCATCCATGCAAATTATTTCGCTCAGGATCGTAAATGTAGTACTCTTCCACGCCATAGCGATCGTAGAAAAGTAATTTCTTGTCCATTTCAGTTTGGGTGTTGCTGGGAGAAAGAATTTCAAACACCACTTGCGGTGCAATTCCCTCCTCTTTCCATTGTTGGTAGCACAAGCGATCGCCTTTTGGTCTACCCAATACCACCATCACATCTGGGGCGTTAACAATTTTGTTACGTCCCTCTACCGGATACCAAAACAAATCCCCGGCGACAAAAACATTTGGATCTTCGGCAAATAGCCACTCGATATTCTGCTTAATTTCTACAATCCAGCCAAACTGTATGGTATTATTAGCCACTGGTTGTCCGTCACTATCTGGGTAGATGACCTCTGGCTGGGTCGGCGGTTGGATTTGCGATACCATAGCTTCGCCCTCAGAAGGATATTTAATCGGGATGCTTCCAAATTAGCAGACTCTTAAGGATGTCTGCGCCATGAATCTGGAACGATAACTAACTAAAACAGTACTATTGTTCTACAATAAACCGATTAAAGATAGTATTATTAAGGACTGTTTCATAAGAAACTCCTTCTTCGCCGCCAATATGTCAGACCAACAGCTAGCAGCATCCTTGAATGGACATCTTCCGTACCCCAGCCACAACAGCCAGAATACCATTCGGATTCGGGGTGCTAGGCAGCATAATCTGAAAAATATTGACTTGGAATTGCCACGCGATCGCCTAATCGTATTCACTGGCGTTTCTGGTTCTGGTAAGTCTTCCTTAGCCTTTGATACTATTTTTGCTGAAGGGCAACGTCGCTATGTGGAATCCCTCAGCGCCTACGCACGGCAATTTTTAGGACAACTGGATAAGCCGGATGTAGAAGCGATTGAAGGCTTAAGTCCAGCAATTTCTATTGACCAAAAGTCAACGTCTCATAACCCCCGTTCCACTGTCGGTACGGTGACGGAGATTTACGACTATTTGCGGCTGTTGTTTGGTCGGGCTGGCGAACCCCATTGTCCGATATGCGATCGCTGTATTGCACCCCAGACAATCGATGAAATGTGCGATCGCATTATGGAATTACCAGATCGCACCCGCTTCCAAATTCTTGCACCCGTTGTCCGGGGGAAAAAAGGCACACATCGTAAGCTTTTGTCAAGTCTGGCATCTCAAGGTTTTGTCCGCGTGCGGATCAATGGCGAAATCCGCGAACTGTCAGATTCGATAGAATTGGATAAAAATTTTACCCACACCATCGAAGTGGTAATTGACCGCTTGGTGAAAAAAGATGGTATCCAAGAGCGTTTGGTTGATTCTCTATCTACGTGTCTCAAACAATCGGGTGGGATTGCAGCCATTCTGGTGAGTTTGCTTGGTGACGATGGACAAGAAAAAGAAGAAGAATTAGTATTTTCAGAAAATTTTGCTTGTCCAGAACATGGCGCGGTAATGGAGGAACTATCACCGCGATTGTTCTCGTTTAACTCGCCTTATGGTGCTTGTCCGCACTGTCACGGAATTGGGACTTTAAGAAGATTTGCGCCAGACTTGATTGTACCCGACTGGGAAGCGCCAGTTTATGCTGCGATCGCGCCTTGGTCAGAAAAAGATAATTCTTATTACTTGGAATTACTCTATAGTGTAGGGCAGATTTATGGGTTTGAGTTACAAACAAATTGGAGCAAGCTAACAGAAGAACAGCAGCAAATTATTTTGTTTGGAGAAAAAGATGAACGAGCCGCAGAAGCAAAAAGAAAGCAGAGCTTTAAAGGTGCTATTCCAATTTTGCAACGGCAGTATGAGGGGGGTTCTGAATTAATTAAGCAAAAATTAGAGCAGTATTTAATTGATCAAGCGTGTGAAGTTTGTCTGGGAAAACGGTTAAAACCGGAAGCCTTGGCGGTGAAGTTGGGACAATATGGAATTTTGGAATTGACTACCGTATCAATTCGGGATTGTCGAGAGAGAATTGAGCAATTTAAATTGAGCGATCGCCAGTTACAAATTGCTGATTTAGTCTTGAGAGAAATCAAAGCAAGATTGCAATTTTTGTTGGATGTAGGTTTAGATTATCTCACCCTTGACCGTCCCGCCATGACCCTTTCTGGTGGCGAAGCCCAACGAATTCGTCTAGCAACGCAAATTGGTTCTGGTTTAACAGGAGTTCTCTACGTTTTAGATGAACCGAGTATTGGTTTGCATCAACGAGATAATGGCAGGTTGCTGAAAACTTTAACTAAATTACGCGATTTGGGTAATACATTAATTGTCGTTGAACACGATGAAGAAACGATTCGTGCAGCTAACCATATAGTTGATATTGGCCCTGGTGCAGGAATTCACGGCGGAAATATTATTGCCCAAGGTGATTTTCAGGCGTTATTAGCAGCAGAAGATTCTTTGACGGGTGCATATTTATCAGGAAGACGAGTAATTACCACACCAGCAGAACGCCGAGAAGGAAATGGGCGCAGTTTAGGAATTAGAAATGCCCATCGCAACAATCTACAAAATATAGATGTAGACATTCCGCTAGGTAAACTCGTCTCGATAACTGGTGTATCTGGTTCTGGCAAATCTACCCTGATTAACGAATTACTGTACCCATCTCTGCAACACCATTTAACCAAGAAAGTTCCCTTACCCAGACATTTGGATAAAATTCAAGGATTGAATGCGATTGATAAAGCGATCGTTATCGATCAATCTCCCATTGGACGCACACCACGTTCTAACCCTGCAACTTACACAGGAATTTTCGATGCGATTCGGGATGTATTTTCCCAAACCGTCGAAGCCAAAGCTAGAGGTTACAAACCCGGACAATTTTCTTTCAACGTTAAAGGTGGACGTTGCGAAGCTTGTAGCGGACAGGGTGTGAATGTTATTGAAATGAACTTTCTCCCTGATGTTTACGTGCAATGCGAAATTTGTAAGGGTGCAAGGTATAACCGTGAAACTTTGCAAGTGAAGTATAAAGATAAGTCTATCTCTGATGTTCTGAGAATGACAGTTGAGGAGAGTTTAGACTTTTTCCAGAATATACCCAAAGCGATCGCGCGTTTGCAAACTTTATTTGATGTCGGGTTGGGTTACGTCCAACTAGGACAACCTGCAACTACCTTATCTGGTGGTGAAGCGCAACGGGTAAAATTGGCAACTGAACTATCTCGACGCGCCACAGGTAAGACACTTTATTTGATAGATGAACCAACAACAGGGTTATCTTTTTACGATGTCCACAAATTGTTAGATGTATTGCAAAGATTGGTAGATAAAGGCAATTCAATTTTAGTAATTGAACACAACTTAGATGTGATTCGTTGTTCTGATTGGGTGATAGATTTGGGGCCAGAAGGTGGCGATAAAGGCGGAGAATTGATTGCTGTGGGAACACCGGAGGAAGTTGCAAAAAATCCCAGGTCTTATACTGGACAATATTTGCAGCAAGTGTTAAAACAGTATCCGGCGGTGAAGAAGTAGAGTTTTTTGTCTCACGCAAAGGTGCAAAGCAAAGAATAGGAAAAGGAGGACTTTTATTAAGAAGCCCCTTTTTATTGTTGAGTGTTATCCTTGTATGGATAGGCACTATACTTTAAGCATATATTAGGGAATTATCAAAAAATGAATATGCGTAATTTATTTCCTGGCTATTACCAGCCTACAGAGGAAGAGTTTGCTGAACTATGGAAAGAATGTATTTTTTCATTCGATACAAATGTTTTATTACGTATTTATCAGTATTCTCCTAAAACTAGGGAAAGATTTTTTGACATTCTTCACAAGCTTAAACAAAGGATTTGGATTCCATATCAAGTCGCTTACGAGTTTCATAAAAATCGTTTGACTAAGATATCTGATCAGTCAAAAGCTTACGACGATATTCAGAGAATTTTAGATAAAAATCTACAAAATTTAAAAGGTGATTTAGGAAAATATAATATACATTCTACTATAGAGATAAATAAAATAATAGAACCTATTGAAAGAATAACTAAAAAAGTAAAAAATAATTTACGTAAGACAAAACAGGCTCATCCTGACCTAATAAACTCTGACGAACTTCTAGATAAATTAACTGAAATCTTGGATTCTAGAATTGGACAGCCTTATTCCAAAGATAAATTAAACGCCATCTATAAAGATGCTGAAAAAAGATTTAAGGAATTAATTCCCCCAGGCTATAAAGATGTAAAAAAACCAGAACCAGATAAGTACGGTGATGCTATACTATGGTTTCAACTAATTGAATATGCAAAATTAGAGAAAAAACCGATAATTTTCATTACAGATGATGAGAAAGAGGATTGGTGGTTAGAGCATGAAGGTAGAATTATAAGCCCAAGGCCAGAGCTAGCACAAGAAGTTTTAGCAGAGGCTGGAGTTAAATTTTATATGTATTTAACTCCTCGATTTATGAAATATGCTGGAAATTTTCTAAATCTCCCAGAACAGCCAGAAGCAATTGAAGAAGCCAGAGAAATTATGCTGCATGATGCAGCTATTAAAAATGTTAAAGATTTTTCAGATCAAGAGTTAACTCTATCAGAGCAGAATAGTCAAGAAAAAATACCAAGTATAGCTGATCTTACAGAAATTCAATCTACAATTGCAGTACAAAGGCAAAGTATAGCTGATCTTACAAAAATCAACTCCACACTAGCAGAAAATTTACGGAGTTTAACTGAGCTTCCGAAAATTAACTCACCATTTACAGAGCTAACGCGAAGCATAACCGAGCTTCCGAAAATTAACTCGCTATTTGCAGAAAATTTACGGAGTTTAACTGAGCTTCCGAAAATTAACTCGCCATTTGCAGAAAACTTGCAAAGTATAACTGCATTTTCAAAAATTAACTCACCATTTACAGAGCTAATGCGAAATACAACCGAGCTTCCGAAAATTAACTCATTATTTGCAGAGCTAATACCTGGTAAAAATGAGCTTACAAAATTTTCAGCACAAATGCGTAGTCTAATTGAGATTCCAAAAATAAACTTACCAGGTTTAGAAGCAATAAAAAATATCACTCCGTATTCAAAGTTATATAATTTAGACTACCTTAAATCACATTCTTGATCTGCAATCGGCTGATCGTATCTTGGAATTTAGTGCAGTAACTTGTTATAATGCTGCACTTTAGCTCTCTTTTTATCTTTGCCAAAACTGCCGTAAAATCTCCCCTGGCTTTCTATCCCAAGTGTCAATATGTTCGTATATCAAATTATCTTGATTTAGTTTATATGTTGAATAACCATTAAAAAGCAAACCAGCTTTCCAAGGAACGCGCAACACTCCCCGTACTGTCCATTTTGCTAAAATCGTGTCTTCGGCTGACTGATAAACCTCATGCACATCAAAGTAAATTTGGGTAAAAAATAGCCGAGCGTGAAATCGCAAAGTCCAAAATATAATGCGATAGTTAAATTTATATTTGAATGTATTTACTGGGTCTTTAAAGTAGATATCGTCTGTATAAATGTCATAAGAAATATCTTTTTGAAAAAGTGTTGGTAAATCCTCTTTTAAAGTTTTAATTACTTGTTCTACCGAGAATTGAGATTCCACGCGCATTTTTCCTTAAAAAATCTTTTTTAACAACTGTTGCCAAATTGAAGATGTCCTCTTATTAATCACACCACCCGCACTCAAATCTGACAGACTGGGAAATGATGCAGACTTAGCATAGGGGCCATTTCGCAAAATTTTAGCTAGGTTATTGTTATTTTCGCGCAAACCTTCGTAAAAAAAGAATACCTCTCCTTGAATACCAAGTTGGCGATTGTATTCAATTGCCTGCACCAGATATTCTGGATTAATACAATAACTGCCAAGCTTCATCAGTATTCCCGGTGCTAACTTCGGTAGTGTCGCATCTGTGAATTGCTGGTTTACTAGTTTATCAGCGATCGCACAATAACTCCCAAAGTCACGACGATAAATCTGCGGCTGAATCATATCGACTATTCCTCGCTTTAGCCATGCAGGGGAGTCTTGCAGATATTCCTGGAATGCCCAATCATGGATATTAGGTGCGATCGCTACTAATAAATTAGGATTCACCGCTTTCACTTCCTGGTAGAGACGCGCCAAAAATTCAGTGAGAATATCTGCACGCCACTGTAACCATTGTTTATCCTTGGGGTTCTGTGGCGGATTGCGCTCAAATTCCTGGCGATAGCGGGTGACAGTTAACTCATCATAGCCACCTTCAGAGGGGAATGCAGGGAAGCGATCGTCTCCTTGAACCCCATCCACATCATAATTCTTTACAACTTCCAGCACCAAGTTCAATAAGAATTCCTGCACCTGTGAGTCAAGTGCATTCAACCACTCAAAGCCGTTTTTCTTCAGTAAATTGCCGTTATAATCACGCGCAGCCCATTCCGGTTTTTTCTGTAAAAGTACACCACCATTCAAATTGTAAGAACTAGCAAAACCGTATTCAAACCAAGGAATAACTTTTAACCCAACTCGCCGCGCCTCCACCACCACTTCTTCTAAAGGGTCACGACCTACAGACATAGGGTCAATTTCGACTCCAAATGTCTGCTGCATTGTTTGGCTGGGATACAGAGTTACCGCCTTATTCCAAACAACAGGAAACACCACATTAAATCCCGTCTCAGCCAGAAAATCCATCGCCTCAGCAATGCCTTCCTTTGACCTGAGAACTTTACTATCAGTAGTGGTCAGCCAAATACCACGGGTTTCTATTATTGCCATTTCTATAAATTGAAATTCTCAGCACTGCACCATCTAAATATTGACTAGCCGACGATACCGCGCCTGTATTATTGTGTAAATCCCATAAGCAACCAAACCTAAGGCCACAATACCCAAAAGCCATGCCCCGTTAGGCTGTTGCGCTAGCGTCTGTAATACTTCATCCAAACCTTCTGCGGTGGCGGCATTCGATTGCCTTGCAGCTTCAATTAAAAACCAACCGATAATACAAAACACTATACCCCGTGCCGCTAAACCAAATCTGGAAATCCTCATTACCCATTGGGCTTGTGTGTTGCTTAACTCAGTTAAATTAAGTTCTTTACGAAATTTGCCACTAAAAGCTTGATAAAACTGATAAAAACCTAGAGCAATTACAAACACCCCCACAGTTCCAACTAACCATTCACCAAAGGGTTGAGAAAGCAAACGTGCTGTCGAATCTTCAGTAGAATCACTACTATTTTTACTGCTGCCTGTACCCGTAACGATTTTCACAGCACTTAAGGCTAAACTTGCATAAATCAAGCCATTAACTGCGTAACCAATTCGTACTGCCAAACCTTTGGCATCATTACCTTTATTTTCTGGGTCTTTAATTGCCTGTACAAAACGCCAGATTACGTATCCAATCAAGCCAATTGCAACTAAAGCCAACAACAATTTACCAAATGGCTGGTTAACGATTGTTTGGAGAGCGCCTTGGGTATCAGTTGTTTTACCACCGTTGCCAAAAGCTGTCTGTGCTGCCAGTAGTCCAACTATACCGTAAACTACTCCTTTGGAAACATAGCCAAATCGCCCCAGTCGCTCAATCCACAATGAAGCATGGTTTGTCAACTGTTGTGTCATGGTAGTTGGGAAGAATTATATCTACTTTTTACCAAAATTTACCCGCGATTCACATCTACCTCAAGACAAATTGTCTAATATTTTTGCAAAAAACCACTATCGTAATACTGTCTTTCAATAGATGTGAGGTCGATCAAAATAATATTACAGTTGCTAAGTACAGTATTATTATTTAATTTTTTAATGCTAGATTTGGATTAATTATGTCTCTAATAGAAACTTCTTGGAAACACGAATATATAACTACCAATGGGGTAAAACTACACTACGTTACCCAAGGTGAAGGCCCTTTAATGTTGATGTTGCATGGGTTTCCTGAGTTTTGGTACTCTTGGCGGCATCAAATACCAGAATTTGCCCAAAATTTTAAAGTTGTCGCCGTTGATTTGCGTGGTTACAACGATAGTGATAAACCAAATGAGCAATCCGCTTATGTCATGGATGAATTTATCAAAGATATTGAGGGAGTAATTAAAGGATTAGGATATCAAAAATGTGTATTAGTTGGGCATGATTGGGGAGGTGCGATCGCCTGGAATCTTGCATACACTCACCCCGAAATGTTAGAACAATTAATTATTCTTAACCTGCCTCATCCTGCCAAATTTGCTCAAGGGTTACGCACTCCCCAACAGTTGCTACGTAGCAATTACATATTTCTCTTTCAACTACCGTGGATACCAGAATTACTTTTACAATCTTCCGACTACCAAGCTATTGAAACAGCTTTTAAAGGTACAGCAGTTAACAAGAGTGCTTTCACACAAGCCGATATTGACGCTTATAAAAATGCTGCTGCAAAACGCGGTGCCCTCACAGCAATGTTGAACTATTACCGCAATATTTTTCAGCAGAAAATGCTAAATCCAAATTGGGGCGTTCTGGAAGTACCAACACTGATGATTTGGGGAGAAAATGACACCGCACTCGGCAAGGAACTAACTTACGACACCGCAGCTTATGTCAGAGATTTTCAAATCAAGTATATTCCTAATTGTGGTCATTGGGTGCAGCAAGAACAGCCGGAATTGGTTAATCAGTATATGCGAGAATTTCTGAGGACTTAAGCTAAAACATCAATTTATCAAGTATAAATACTTATCAAATTAGCTATGACGAGTAGCGCCAGATTTTACTTTTGAAAAGATTTAATAGTGATTTAACAGTGGGCATTTTTGAGGAATTATGGGGTAAAAATTGCGAAAAAATCGTAATTAATGGCATTTTCGACATTACTTTTATCTGGGTTTCAGATCATAACTAAGCTGTCAGGAGATAGATTGTCACAAGAGAGATTGACCTCACGAAGTTTAGTGAGATAATAGAGTTGTGAGGGACAGAACGGACGCAACTCGATTATTAAGGGGGAAAATTATGAAACTCCAGCTATTAGCGGCCATGGCCTTAGCAACACCCCTATTTCTCGCTAGCTCGGTTAGAGCCGAGAATCCACAGGATTTACAAAAGCTGCTTTCAACTGGGGAATGTGTTAAGTGCGATCTATCAGGAGCTAACCTTAGTGGCGCTCATTTAATTGGTGCTGACTTGAGAGGCTCGAAGCTGCAAGGAGCGAACCTTGTAGGAGCTAACCTCGAAGGTGCTGATTTAACTGGTGCAAACTTGGCAGGTGCTAACCTAACATCTGCTTATGTAACGAATGTGAATTTGAAGCAAGTTAATCTCAACGGAGTAAACTTTACTCGCGCTACAATTCACGATTCTAATGTGTATCAAGCATCAATGAACGAGCTTAATCTTACTGATGCGGAAGTATTTAACACTGGAATCGGGATTGGTGGAGAAGACGCTGAAATTCCCGATTGGAAATAGGGCGGTCTGAGTACACAAGTCCAAATCAATACAACATAGGTTTTGGCGGGTTTTAAATCAAATAAACTAGTTTTTTGCCAGAATTATCCTGAAAACCTGCCTCTACAAAAAATATTAAAATAAATGAAACCCCTCTGCATTGTAATCACTTTACTATGGCAAAAGCAGAGGGGGTTTCTTTTTGCGATCGCACTGATATCCACACAAAAAAGGGCAATCAAAATCTGAAAATCTTTGTGATTTCCCATCAGATGCACAAAGAAGGTTTTCTCCCCAGATGCCCATTGATTTGGCACGGTTTTTGCATAAAAGTATTTTGACCTCTCCGTTGCTGACAAAATATCATTAAAGACTTATGCAAAAACAGCGAAGACCGAGTGAGAAGAGTTTGCGGTCACTTGATTACTTGAATGTGTTTCTCGCGGATGTGCGCGATGGTGTCGGGCCATATCTGAGCATTTACCTGAAAGCCTCAGCAAATTGGAACCCGGCTCAAATTGGATTGGCGATGTCAGCTTCGGCAATTGCCACAGTTATTGCTCAAACACCAGCTGGTGCATTGGTTGACAGGCTACGTCAAAAACGGATGTTGATTGTACTGGCGGCTGTCTTCGTTTCTATCGGCTCTATTGCTATGGGCTTGTTCCCCAATTTGCCTGTTGTCATTGGCTCTCAGATTATGATTGGGATTGCTGCTGCAATTTTCCCACCTGCGATTACTGCTATTACTCTGGGACTCGTAGGACATGAGAGATTAGATAGGCGGGTAGGTCGTAATGAAACATTTAACCATACAGGAAATCTGCTAGCTGCTACTCTCGCTGGTTTAGTGGGTTACTTTATTGCCCGCAAGGCAATATTTTTCTTGGTTGCAGCTATGGCTGTGGGCAGTATTATTTCAGTGAGGATGATTCGTGAAAGAGAGATTGACCACGAACTAGCGCGTGGAGATGGTGAAGAGAGAGAGGAAGATAAAGAAGAACATCAACAGCATCATGAAGGCATATTGCAATTATTGAGCGATCGCCAAATCTTATTCTTTAGTATTGCAGTAGTTCTGTTTCACTTTGCCAATGCTGCTATGTTACCGCTAGTTGGTCAAGAATTGGCACAGGGTAAAGGCACAAGTGACACAGTTTATATGTCTGCTTGTATCATTGTCGCTCAGTTAGTGATGATTCCAGTGTCTAACTTGGCTGGGCGCTTCGCACATACAGCCCGAAAACCCATATTTTTGCTGGGCTTTGCCGTCTTACCGATTCGAGGAGTGCTGTATACGTTTTCGGGCAATCCCTATTTTCTCGTTTCTGTGCAAATTCTGGATGGTATTGCAGGCGGGATTTTTGGTGTGCTTTCTGTGTTAATGGTAGCTGATTTGACTAAAGGCACGGGACGCTTTAATGTTACCCAAGGAATGCTCAACACTGCTATTGGCATTGGTGCGGGTTTGAGCAACGTGCTGGCTGGATTTGTGGTTAAAAGTGCTGGTTACAATGTTGGTTTTTTGATTTTAGCAGCGATCGCAGTTGTGGCTTTAGCAGTTTTTTGGTTCTGTGTACCGGAAACAAAAACAGGAGTTAATAGAAAAGCATCACCTCAAACCGCTTAGGGCAGTCATTAATTATTAGTCATTAGACCTCTTGCAAAAATATATTTTTGCACTCTTAGGGGAAAGGGTAAAGGTTAAAGGGAAAGGATTTTGAGTTTTTTTACCCTTTTCCCCCGCCCCTTATCCCGGACTTTTGCAAGAAGTCTATTAGTCATTAGTCCAAAATAAACCCGTCCACTCCTTAACATGGTTTGAATTAGTCCCATAAAAGACAAAGTTTTCCACCCACAAGAGGCTAGGTATGCACTAAAATCCAATGACAAATGACAAATGACAAATGACCAATGACTACTTAATCAAAAGCATCTAGCAAAATCATGATTGTTTTCAGATACATCATCATTGCACTGACTTATATCGGTTTGGGTTTAGGATATCTCCCTGGTTTGCGGATGAACCGAGCCAGTATTGCTTTAGTTGGTGCATCTTTGCTGATGGCATTCGGGGTATTAGACCTCAAAGAAGCATGGCAAGCGATAGACTATAAAACGCTGATTTTCCTGTTTGGGATGATGGTAATCAGCACGAACTTAGCTTACGCTGGTTTTTTCCAATTAACCCTTGATACAGTTACACACTTTACCCGCAGCCCTTTAGGTTTGCTGATTGTTTTAACTTTTGGCAGTGGAATTCTCTCCGCTTTTTTTCTGAACGATACCATCGCTCTAATTTTGACTCCTTTGGTTCTCGGTTTAACTCAAACTTTGAACCTCAATCCAATTCCTTACTTACTTGCCTTGGCGGGAGCAACTAATCTTGGTTCAGTGGCTACCTTAAGTGGTAATCCGCAAAATATTTTGATTGGTTCCTTCTCTGGTATCAGCTATCTCGATTTTGCGAAAGCATTGACTCCCATTGCATTAGTAAGTTTGTTAATCCAAATTGGGTTATTGTGGTGGCTTTATCCTGATGTTCGTTCTACTAAATCTTGTCCGAGTGTAACCCCCGTGCGTTACCGCATATTTAAACCGTTGCTTACTAAAAGCCTATTGATAACCGGAGGATTATTAATTGCATTTTTAATTGGGATACCTCCAGCCCAAGCAACACTTGTAGCTGCTGGTTTATTGTTCATTACTAGGCGAATCAAACCGCAACGAGTTTTAAATAAAGTTGATTGGGATTTACTGGTGATGTTCTCTGGGCTATTTATTGTGACTGCTGGAGTAGAAAAATTAGGCATATTAAATTTATTTAGCGGTTTAGTTTATAATCCCTTGAGCATATTAGGAATTACTGCTCTGCTTTCTAATTTAGTTTCTAATGTTCCAGCAGTATTATTACTACAACATTTAATTCCCCATCCAGACACAAGAACCTGGTTATTATTAGCAGCAGGATCTACTTTAGCTGGTAATTTAACTTTGTTAGGTTCAGTTGCTAATTTAATTGTTGCTGAGGCTGTTGCAAAACTTGGTTATCAATTGTCATTCTGGGAACATCTGCGTTTTGGTCTACCGCTAACTGTCGTGACTCTCATCCTGGCTTATTTTTGGATTTAGTTATTTGTCATTGGTCATTTGTCATTTGTCATTTGTCATTTGTCAACAATCAAACTTAAAATTTCAGGCTCAAAGGTGCAACGTTCAGAGGATGTCTGAAAATTTTTTGGTGTTGTATTTGAGACTTGTAGATCCCCCTAAATCCCCCGATAAATTGGGGGACTTTGATTCCTGTTCCCCCATTTTTAAGGGGAGCCAGCGCGGTCTTGGGGAGCCAGTGCGGTCTTGGGGTTTCCCCAAGTGGAGCATCTGGCGTGGTTTCCCCCATGAGCGACTGGCGTGGGCTAGGGGGGATCAAGCGAAATATTTAATACTTCTCAGACATCCTCTCAGGTTCAAAGGTGCAACGTTCATCTTCAAAGGCGCAACTTCCAGGCTCAAAGGCTCAATGTTCAGGCTCAAAGGTGCAACGTTCACCTTCAAAGACGCAACTTCCAGGCTCAAAGGTGCAACTTTCACCTTCAAAGCCGCAATGTTCAGGTTCAAAGCCGCAATGTTCAGGTTAAAAGGTGCAACTTCCAGGCTCAAAGCCGCAATGTTCAGGTTAAAAGGTGCAACTTCCAGGCTCAAAGCCGCAACGTTCACCTTCAAAGGCTCAACTTTGATATTTCAAGAGACTTCCTTGCTTTTTGGTCTTGCTTCCCATCTTTTTATCAGTCAACTTACGCTGATGTGATGACTTTATTCCGGCAATTTTACGGTATTTTGTGACTGTTCTGCGGGTAATTGGCAGACAAAATTGGATTTTCAAAAGCTGGGCTAATTGCTCATCAGTATGAGGATTGGCGGGTGATTCTTCTGCAATTAACTGTAATAGCATCTGTTGGATTTGTTGAGGAGTACGTCCGCCTACTCCTACAGGAACACATAGTGAATGCAACGGAATTATCTGACTGTGTTGATTGCAAACTAATATATACCGTCCCCGCACAATCCGACTGACTGTAGAGTTACTCAGTCCCACCGATTGAGCTACTAATTGCTGAGGGGTAGATACTAAGTCTAATTTATCCCGACTCTGCAAAAAAGCTTGCTGTCGCTCAACTAAAAATTTCCCAACTTTGAGCAGATTTTCTTGCCATTGTTGCAAAGCTGTGAGTAAATTTCTAGCTTTTTGTAATAATGCTTCTAGTTGTTGGGTATCTCGCCTTGCTTTTGGTGATTCCTGCAAAAGCTTAATGGCTTCGGAATTCAGACAAAAACGTTGTTTGATTTCATAAGCTAATGAAATTTGCCAACTTCCAGCTATTAGCTCAACTTTTAAATCGGGAGTGACGATGGGAGCATTGCTACCACCGAAGTTTCTGGCGGGACGGGGTTCTAATTCTTGAATCTTATGAATAGCATCGTTGATTTTATTGATGTCAACATCAAGATTTTGGTGATTTTGGTGCAGCTTTTGTAATAGTATTTGACAATTGTGCTTTGAATCGGAAGAATTACCAATACAATTTGCTATGTCTTCTAAATAATTTTGAACTAGTATAAATGCTAGACTTTCAGGCTGGTTTTTGAGTTGTACTAATAGACATTCTTGCAGTGAGCGCGTACCAATTCCAGGTGGATCTAAACTTTGGAGAACAGGCATAACGGCTTCTAATTCTTTGGCACTCCAGATACTACCATCTGCCCAAACTTCTGGAGTTTCTTCTAAGTAACCTGAGTTTGATAACCACTGAGTTAGATGGGTTAAGGCTTCACGTTGTCTTGATGGGATTGATAAAGCTGATATTTGTCCAAGAAGATGTTCGCTTAAACTTAATTCTTGGGCGATGGGAGTATACCAAGTAGGTAGAATATCTTCTAAAAGTAGTTGATTGTCATCGAAATTAGATGTTTCTATGATAAATGGATTGTGTTTAGATTCTTCTCGAAGATAATCGAATACTCGTTTACCATCCCACGGTAAGAAGCGAACTAAATACTGTAGGGTTGGGTAAATAACAGTTTGAGTTTCTAGGTGGGTTTCTAATGTAGATGCTGAGTTTAAAGAATTCATTAGTTAAGAGTTAAGAGTTTTATCTCGTTCCCATGCTCTGCATGGGAATGCTCATCTATAGGCTCTGCCTATAGTCCAAGGAGGCGCTTGGCAGAGTCAAGGAACGAGAAGTTAAACGAGAAATTGAAAGTTTTTGCTATAAATTCCATTGTTTCTTTTTTTGTTCAAAGCTTTCGACAGAAATTCCTAATGGTTTGTGGGGTTCTTGGGGATAAAGAGCTAAAGCACGGCGGATAAAGTTTATTTCTAACTGAGCGATCGCTTGTTCTAAATTTAAATTCATCTGATATTCTTGATTAAAAATGAGATGCTCTGAAAGAATGGTTCTTCCTCCAGAAAAAACTGCTGCTCTCTCTAAAGTATTTTGCAGTTCTCGCACATTTCCCGGCCAAGGGTAATCTCTCAATTTTTCTAGGGCGGTTGAGGTAATTGCTAAATTTCTAGTTCCATTTCTTAGAGCAATAGAGCTTAGAAAATGTTGGGTAAGTTGTTCTAAATCTTCTGGGCGATCGCGCAAAAGTGGCAGTTCAATTCGTACTACATTGAAGCGATAATAAAGGTCTTCTCGAAATTGATTCAGGCGTACCAATTGCTCTAAATTCCGATTGGTGGCAGCTAAAATGCGGACATCTACAGTTTTGGTTTGGTTACTACCCAAGCGCTCGAAGGATTTATCTTGTAATACTCGCAACAATTTCCCTTGAATGATTTGGCTCAATTCTCCAACTTCATCCAGAAAAATTGTACCGCCATTGGCTTGTTCAAAGCGACCAATTCGCAAGTGATTCGCTCCAGTGAAGGCTCCTTTTTCGTGACCAAATAATTCTGCTTCTAATAAATGTTCTGGCAGAGCTGCACAGTTAACTTTTACTAAAGGGCCACGACTGCGAGGGCTAGCATTATGCAGTGTGGAAGCGACTAACTCTTTGCCCGTACCTGATTCGCCGACAATCAAAACTGTGGTGTTTCCTTGGGCAAGTCTACCAATGAGTTTAAAAACTTCTGCCATTTTAGGCGATCGCCCCAACAGTTCTTCTGGTTGTCCGAGATTTTGAATATTTGCTTCACCAATTTGCTCGGCGGATGCTTGGGAATGAGCTAAAGCTTTTTGCGCCAAGTTGACTAAATCTTCTAAATCGAAGGGTTTAGTTAAATAATCATAAGCTCCCAATTGCATAGCTTCAATGGCTGTACGACTTGTTCCATAAGCTGTCATCACAATTACTGGCACTTCAAATAAAGTCTTACTACCTAAAGCTTTTAAAACAGCACTACCTTGAGTTTTGGGCATTTTTAAATCTAGAAATACCAAGTCAGGACGAGATGTAGCATCTTGTTGAATCATCTTCAGTCCTTGTTCTCCGTCTTCTGCCTCTATTACGTCGTAACCTTCATCTTTTAAAATCTGCGCCATCGCCTGACGCAAAGCTTTTTCATCATCAATAATCAAAATCTTAGCCATCGTTGTGATTCTTCGGTAAGTAAACGCTAAAAACGGTGCAACCTGGTTGAGATTTCAAATCAATATGCCCTCCGTGTCGGGTGACAATCTCATGGCTAATTGCTAAACCTAAACCTGTTCCTTGGGGTTTTGTGGAATAAAAAGGATCGAAAATGCGATCGCGTTCTTCTGGTGCTAAACCTGCGCCAGTGTCTTTTACCC
The DNA here is from genome assembly GCF_034531035.1 of Nostoc sp. DedQUE02. NCBI lineage: Bacteria > Bacillati > Cyanobacteriota > Cyanophyceae > Nostocales > Nostocaceae > Nostoc > Nostoc sp. DedQUE02. The sequence goes on from NZ_JAVRBY020000004.1 coordinate 153,917, forward strand.
AAGTCACTAAGTAGTCTTGCTCTTGGTCTACACCAACTTCAACTTCGCTTTCTGGTGGACTTGCTTGGATGGCATTTAAGATTAAGTTAACCATCACCTGTCCTAACTCCCGGCGGCGTAGTGGTACTTGGGGCAAAGGTTCAGCAGCAGAACGATAAAAAAGCGTCACTCCCTGTTCTTCGGCTTTGAAACGTAATAGAGAAACTGATTCCGAAGCGATCGCTTCTAGGGAAGTAGTTACCATTTCTTCTTGCTGATTTTGGTCAAAATACAATAGCCGTCGCACCAGCATTTCTAAACGGTCTACTTGTTCTAGTAAACTAGCGATCGGTAAAGTCGTAATTCCCTGCTTTTTTAATTGTCGTTCTGTATATTGCAAATTGAGGCGCATACTAGCTAGGGGATTGCGGACTTCATGAGCTACCCCTGCCACCAATTGTCCCAGAGAAGCCAAGCGCTCAACTCGGTGCAGGCGCTGCTCTAACTCTTGGCGGTGGTATTGCATACTATTAATTGCAGTTCCCAACAGTCCCATTTCTGCGGGTAGCGGAGGAATAAGTGAAGCTTTATCCTCTTCCATTGCTTTAATACTTTGCTGGAGTCGCTGCACTCCCCACTGTAGTTGTAAGGCAATATAAAAAGTCCAAACTCCCACGACTAAAATTCCTAAAACTACGAAAACACTTAAAACTTTCTGATTGCTATCTTCTAGATGAGGCATACGTTTCATCGTCCACACTGCTCCCCACAGAGGTAGAGGGTCAGCACGCAGTACCAAGATATCAAGACCAGGGTGCAGCACTAATTCCTGGGGTAAACCTTGGCTTGTGGCTCTGCGAGTCAATTGCAAAATTGTGTCTCGTTCAGCAGGAGGAATATCTTTTTTGGGGACAGGGCCCCCGTGGGTAGGATAGGCATAGCCTAAAAGCTGGTCTTGTTGAAGCAGGTAAAATCCCCCTTCTACCCTTGCGAAAGCAGTTAGGGCTTCGTTTGAGAGTTCTGCCAATGGCTTACCTGGCTTTGGTGTTTGCCCAAGATTTGATTCCCAAAACAGCTTAATTAGTCTGGTGTTGGCAAAAGCTAGTTCTCTCTGATTTCTGACAACAACAGCACCTTCCAGACTTTGAAATAGTTGTACCACTAACCACAAAGCAGCTCCACTTAAACCTAAAAAAAGGATGCTGAGGATTGTTAGCTGTCGCCGCAGTGTCCAACGTTGAGGTAACACAATAGGTTCATGGAATAAGAATTAGAACTTCTAGAAATGCAAAAACTATGCCAATTGCATCAGAATACCTAATTATTTAGTAATCTTTTATTATTCTCACGAGAGAAAATCAGAAACCTTTGTTGTCATTAGTCTTTATAAATTTAGGGGTAGGTTGGGTTTCGTTCCTGATGCTATTGGCGAAATATTGCTTAATAAATAAAATACGACGAATGGAGCTTTCTTCTTCGATGTCGATGGCGGCTTAAGCGGATCTGCACCCCTACAGATTGCCACCTTATCTGACCCAATATTGCGGTTATCTACAAGCTACGCGCAGCATCTCCAAGAGTTAGATCGAAATACGGGCTACGCCTACGCATTAAAATTGAGTGCTTAAAAGCAGGTGCTTGTAAAGTCTAAAACTTACTAATATACGCTAAAACTGGTTATTTTTTCGCTTTTAGTACTTAAAAAATTAGGTTAAGAAAAGTTTATCAAAACCACCTCAAATCTTATAGTTACTTCATAAGGAATTTGCACAAAAACCTACATACTATTTGAAATCAAAAGTATGAACCATCTGTCTTAAGAAACAGATTTACTGTATGCACTAGTCTATTTCTGTGCGACGGATTTCTGTTTTATCTGCTTGTTTAGCCATCCCGCAAACAGGTGTATTGTGCTGTATTTACAAAATTTATAGCAAGCAGATAACCAAAGACATTAGCAGGTTAAGGAGGAATAAAATGCAAGTATTTGTTAGACAGTCATTAGCTATTGTGTCAACTGGATTGCTACTTAGCTTACAAAGTTATGGGGCGATCGCGCAAAATCGGTCTTTAACCGTCTCATCTGATAGCGTCAATCAGTCATACAGAACTGGGCAGTTCAATACTTTACCTGAAAAACAGCTTAAATCGCGGATGCCCATAAGCTCAGTTAAGCCTCCAGCCAATGCTGCTTTCAGCACGGGTACTATTATTGGTACACCAGGTGCAGTCGGATCTAATAATGGTCAATCTCAACAAAATGAACAGCTAGATTTACCAATAAATACCCCATTATCTTTTGGAAATTCTAAATTACCTTACACTACTTCCCGTGTTTTAGGCGGCACTACGAATCCTGCTCAGAACAATTACTACCGTCGAGCCGGAAAGTTGTATATGGCTGTTGGCGGAACTACTTATAACTACATTTGTTCAGCCTCAATGATTGGGAAAAGTCTTTTGATTACGGCTGCACACTGCGTCCATGATTATGGAAAAGGAAGCAACGGGTGGGTGAAAAAGGTCAAGTTTGTTCCTGCAAAAAACAACTCTTCTGAACCCTATCTATCATTTGAAAGCACGCAGTACATAATTCCTACCGCCTACTTCAATGGAACTGATACTTGTACACAAACCGGCGTTGTTTGCAACAATGACATTGCGCTTGTTGCTTTAAACAATAATAGTTCAGGGCAACAGGCAGGCAATCTTACGGGCTGGTTCGGTTATGGCTGGAATGGCTACAGTTATGCTGTGCCAGCCGCAGCCTATCAAAGCGTCTTTGGTAATAAGCTATTTGCGTCTATCACTCAGCTCGGATATCCTGGCTCTTTTGACTCAGGTTTGAGGATGCAAATCAACACTGCCTATGGTGCATACTACGCTACCGGCAATCTAAAGAATACTTGGTTAGGTTCAGCGATGACTGGTGGATCTAGCGGTGGCCCCTGGCTTGTCAACTTTGGCGAGGATGCATCAGGAGGAGACTATGGCTCTTCAAACGTCCGTAATTCTGTTGTCGGAGTCACAAGCTATGGTAATAGTGAGCAGCAAATGGGTTCGTCTTGGTTTGGACAAAACCAACAATTTCCCAACGCTGCTTATGGCACACGTGGGGCAGGCAACATTGGAAAACTAGTTTATGATGCTTGCGATAATCCTGCATTGAGCGCTTGGCAACTTCAAAGTAAGGGGCGTTGCAGATAAGTAGTTAGGCTACTGTTGTTAAGGTGAGTAGAAAGAGAATTTAAGTCGTAGCAGATAAGGCTATTTCCATCTTCGTGTCTGAGTGGTGAATAAATAATTTTTTACCCTTAAGTTACAAAGACACCAAGATCAATCGATTTCTAAAATTATCACGTTAATCAGGGTAGTGGTTAGGCTAAAGTGAACGACTTGGTGCTGCTCCCTAAGAAGCAGCACGGGTCTCTAGCTTCATCAGAGAATGCCTCAAGTTGTCCCTGAAAATATTAATTTCACTATAATGTTCATAACACTTCCTGATCCATCTAGAGTAAGCGGTTACGCATTATGCAAACGAAGATGGTTTCGCTCAAAGTTATTTTAATTCAAGTAAGTTTTGTTTTAAGTATTGTGGGGGTTGCGCTGACCTTCAGCCTTGCTTTATTGGCCTGTACAAAGTCTTCTTCAACTCAATTACCTACTATGTCATCCGAACGCCCTCCGCAATCTCGTGTTGCTTTGAAAAATTCTTCTTGGCGACTTGAGCGTTGGGAGCGTAAAGGCTCTGCTGTTGCACTTGCGCCCCAAACAGAACTGTCTTTGCATTTTGACGACAATCAGGTAAATGGGTTTGGGGGATGTAATCGTTTTGGTGGCTCTTTTAAGCTGGCTGATGACCAACTTTCTTTAGGAACATTGGATGCAACTCAAAAAGGTTGCGATCCAGTTGTGATGAATCAGGAAGTCCAATTCTTATCCGCCCTCCAATCGGTACGTCGTATTGGCTCAGATGCTTCAGGTAGCCTAGTATTGTTTTATGCAATGAATGCAGATGAGGGAGTGCTGTATTTTGCCCCTATGAAGTAGGCCCGCGTTTCACTCACATTTGTTATAAGTCTTGCGATGTCTGCAACAGATGACTCGCTAACGCTGTCTTATCAGTAACACATTCATCATTACCTTTACCCAGATTCTTTGAATCATATCCTGAATTTGGGCAACGACTAGAGCGTGTTAACAAGTTAATATTTTTACTGGGTGAATATCTTCGCCTAGTCTATGTATGCTGGCGTCTACATAAAGGTTTTGTTAATGTTTCTTGCCTCTTCTGCTAAACCGATTGATGACAATCTCAAAAATTTTGTAGACGAAATTGAAGCGCAAAGTCCTAGTTTGTCAGTTTTAGCAGCGCGTGAATTCCGTTATAGCTTGCGGCAAACTCCTGTAGAACTAAATATTAAGGAACCTCGTCACTTTAACGTACTCGAAGAATTTATCATCCGCGCTGCTATTGAATTTCAACCTCCGCCAACAGAGGATGAATTAGCCTCTGTACTTGGGCTTGATTCTGTATTTATTAAAACTACTACTGCAACTCTTCGTTCATTACAAACTATCTCAGCAACATCGCCAATTACAGTTACTCCTGAAGGTCGCTCATTTTATGAAAAAGGGTCTGTACCACAGCCGCCATATCCTATACAAATTTATGCTATTACAGACCCTTTAAGCGATAAAATAACCTTTCAATCGGAATCTTCAAATGAGACAACGATAAATTTACCTGACTTAGCAGACTTTATCGCTATCGATCATACAATTGCTGATATCTCTTCCTTATCCCTTGAGGAAATCCAAAAAAGTATTCAAGCTTCAGGTTTAGCATTTCATGTTCCAAAAGAGGGAAAAATCGTTAGTTCATGCAAGGTAATAGCTTCAACTAAAAAAATTTGGAGAAAAATATCGCTTTTCATTATCTTCGATGCCCTTGAAGATAAATTGAGCATTCAAATAAGAAATGGAAAGCAAATTGTAGAGTCAGCATCAAAATGGTTAGAAATGCTACATACTGAAGGTAAAATATCTTTGCAAGCATTATGCAAATTGTCAGAAGAATATACAAGCTAATTCAGAAAGTTTTAAAACGGCGCTTTCGTTGCTAAATCGAGTTTCTATTGAAGAAGCTTTTATTGAGCGATTGCAACAGGGATGGCGTAAAGTTATTGGCGCGATCGCAAGTCACAATCCTAATACTGCTTTAAACTTACTTAATGATGAAGCATGGGCGCAGTTTCTACGTCTCAATATTGTTCAAAAGAGTGATTCCCCCGCTAATTTTATATTGCAAAATATATAACTCAATAGCAAAAGTCCTCAACATTATACTCAAGACTTTTACTAGTGCGGAGATAAATATGCTACTAATAGCATCATATTTACTGCTTTATGTAATCTTAATACCTAGTATATGCAGGCAAAACGAATATATCTTGAGATAGATATTTTCTTTTTTAACAACTAGTACAGGGTGTCTAATAAAAACCCCATAGAAGGTTGTGTGTTGGCTTGACGCTAACTGTCTGAAAAAGCTGGAATCATTAACACATATCTGTCTATTTGTACAGAGTGTAAATCCTAATTAAGAGATTTTTCTACTTATACTCAAGTAATAATAATTTTCCTAGACACAGACTAGAAATATGTCATCCTGATTTCGAGTGAGTTGGCAATTAAATGATTCTTAACCTTTGATTAACTCAAAGATAGATCCAGATATTCGTCTAATTCGATACAATTTATAGGTAGAGAGAGCCGAGGAGAACGTAAAGTGGTCTTATTAAAAGGCTTTGAGATTGAGATGTACACTGGCACGCCTCAAGGTGAAATCGTCGGTCTCTCCGACAAAATTGTTGCAGCTTTGGGTGAATTTATGCGGGAGCCAGATAGCCGCAACGTCGAATACATAACCCAACCATCGCATAATTACGATAATTTATTGTGTGCCTTGCTGCGTCCCCGGCGAGTATTGCGAAACTACCTCAATCACTTGGGCAATTACACCCTGATACCGGGGAGTACTTTATCTTTGGGCGGGAGCGATCGCTTTCTCCGTTCCGATCCAGCAAACCCATATCATGACTACATTGAGAACACCTACGGCACGAAAGTAGTCACCGCTAGCGTACACATTAATGTAGGCATCAGCGATCCAGAAGTATTAATGCGGGCGTGTCGGGTGATCCGTATGGAAGCACCTCTATTTCTTGCCCTTAGCGCCTCATCTCCCTTTTTGGATGGTAAAGCTACTGGCTATCACTCCACCCGTTGGGGCGTATTTCCCCAAACCCCTAGCCATGTGCCGTTATTTGCCAGCCACGCCGATCATATTCAGTGGGTGGAAGCTCAACTCCTTGCCGGAACCATGCAAAATGTGCGGCATTTGTGGGCATCAGTGCGACCAAATGGCAATCGCCGTCCCTATGACTTGAACCGCCTAGAACTGCGAATTTGCGATTTAGTCACAGATCCCATTGCCTTGCTAGCCATAACTGCCTTATTAGAAGCGCGTTTATTGCAAATAATCGAAAATCCCAATATCGATCCGTTAACCCAAAGTACCTTTTCTCCAGAAGAACTTGTCACTCTAACTGCTGACAACGAGGCTGCTGCTGCTGCTGCTAGTCTTGATGCTGATTTGAGACATTGGCAAGATGGCAGAAGCATTGTCGCCAGAGATTGGATTGCTCAAATGTATCAAGATGTTTGGGCGATCGCTAGACAACAAGGTTTTAGCTGTTTCCTTTCCCCTTTGCACAAAATCCTCCGCGAAGGCAATGAAGCTCAACAGTGGTTGCAATTACACACAGTCGGCTTTGACAGCCAGCGCGTCATCACTCAGGCTATTATCGCCACCCAACACCGCGAAATCGAACTCGAAAACAAATTGTGTTCGTCCCTGCTGGCTTAACTCAAAATGCATTGGGAATTGAAGAAATTCTTTTCTACTTATCCTTCATCCCTCTCCTATTGCCTATTCCCCACTCCCCTTTTGAAACAAAAAGGCACAAGCACTTAATCTCTTCTACACAAAACTTAATATTTATTGATTTTAGCCAAATATCCTCTCAGGCATTGCTCTGGGAGGCATTGTGCTTGGTTTTAAAAATCTAATCTATGGGGGATACTTGATTATTATTAACAAAACCTATGAATCACCTCTACCTTTTGGTAGATTTGACATTGACAGTAGATTGTTTTATACAATACGCAAATTATACGGACAATGCCCCAGGTAGTTTTAGTTAACCCACAAATTCCTCCTAATACAGGTAATATTGCCCGTACTTGTGCAGCTACAGGTACAGAATTGCATTTGGTGGGGCCTTTGGGGTTTGAAATTAGCGATCGCTACCTCAAAAGAGCAGGTTTGGATTACTGGCCTTATGTCAAACTGCACTATCACGAATCGCTTGAAGCCTTTAAAACCATACATCAGGAGCGTGGAGGTAGATGGTTAGGTTATACGGTTGGTGGAAATTGTAATTATGTGAACTTTCAGTTTCAAGCTGATGATTGGCTGCTGTTTGGTAGTGAAACCACAGGCTTACCACAAGCAATTTTGTCAGATTGCGATGCTACTCTCTATATTCCCATGAGCCAACCGGGGGTTCGTAGCTTGAATCTCTCAGTCAGTGTGGCAATTGGCTTATTTGAAACCCGTCGTCAATTAGGCTATTTGCAATAGCTGTTTACCTTGAGCGTCATAAGTGTATTTACTTATAATCTATCCAGGAATCTATTAAGATGATTTATTTCTGGCGACAAATTTTTTTGGGTGGCAGCAACAATATGTAAAACAATATACCGAAAATCTGGTTTATTCGCAAAATGTAGTGGAAGATACTTACAAGTATAGTAAGGTTATTATAAGAAATTTGTATATAAAACTTGGAATATTGCCAAATTTGAATGATAGATTTTGATGAATTTGAAACATTCTCAATGGGGAACAAAAACGCTATAACCTGGTCAATTCTTGCATTTGAGCTATTTTTGATCAATCAAAGACAGAAAGTGCCCCAAAAGTAGCCGATAGTTAATACGGTTGTTTTTTAGGGAATAATCAACGTAAAGTCTCGTGTTGAGAAGACTGATTGGGTAGAAATATCTTGAAGATATCTACAGCAGGGGGTATGACTTTTCCAGAAGTCGCCGCAACTGAATTCTCAGCAGCGACTATGGACTTGGCAAATAATTTGTCCAGTCCCCGCGATTGACGCAAGACAAGCGCGGATAATGGTAAAAAAGTAAAACGTCCTAAGTGGTGTTAGGAGTGGTTCGGACAAGTAAACACAGCAAATTTTAAGTTTTGCTAATACATGTAAACTTGTCTAAATCAGAGAAGCAGGTTAATCTTGCGTAAGCATCTCTGGTGAATGTGATCTTGATCTATCGTTCGTTGTGATCTAAATCATTGACTAGTATCCAACTGAAAAAATCGAGGTCAGTTAAGCGCTAGTGATCATAGGAGGTCGTCTTTGAAACGAGCATTGAAAAAGAGAGTAAAAGCTGTGTTGAACAATAACCCCAGCAGCGATGAAGCCCCGGTAGAACTGCTAAATGTGATGAATCCAAAAGTTAACCGCCGGGTGCGGACAAAAGCCGCCATGATTGGCTTGGCAATCTCTATGGGAGCAACCAGCCTTTTGGTGACTCGACAAAGCGATCAAGCCCAAGCAGCGGTGCCAGTAGGCAGCCAAAAGGCAACCTCAGCGATTCCTGCTGTTCCTGACACTGAGGTGAAATTCGCCTCCACAAAGCTGGAGTCCCAAGCAGTCTCATCAGCGAGCGTGCCGGAAAATCCTGTTATCGTGGAACCAACGGCAGTTTCACAAGTGCCTGGGCTTGAAGCTAAATGGCAAGTCGCGGCAAGTGGAACGTCTTTGCAAGTTCCTGCATCAAACACGTTTTCTCAAGCAACAGCAATTTATAAAAATTCCAACTACCTGAAGCCTCAAGTGGCACAGGGATTGAACAATACCTTAGCCGAGACTAGTTTCCCAACAGTCAATAATCTGTCTGACCATAGTGCTGATGGTGTTGGTAGTACAAATGCATCACTAACTGCCCAGCCACAAACAGTGGCAACGTCAACCGCAGCTAACAGTGAAATAAATGCACAACTTAAAGCGCAACAAGAGTTCGCACTAAATCGCTTACAAGAAAAATCGAACCGTTTAAGAAAGAGTCTGGCACAGTTACAGTCTGGGGAAACCAAAAATTTATCAGAAGCTGATATAGAATTGGCACAGCCAACAACTGTAGTTGAGAAGACAGCATTAGCCCAGTCGAACACTTCTGACGATGCCAGCAAAGCGAACCTGATATCGAAGTTAAAAGAGAAGACACAGGCAAGTGCATTTGTACCAGTACCAGTACCAGCTACACCAACAGTTATTGCCTCCTCAACTTTAACAGCCTACGAAGTTAAGCCTGGAGATACACTAGCAGCGATCGCCAGCAGACACAACACTTCAGTATCAGAACTAGTTAAGGCAAATAACCTCAATAATCCAAATGAACTGCAAATTAGTCAAAAACTAGTTATTCCTGCTGTTCAAGCTGAGACAACTGTAGCGAATAAGCCAACTTTTGTAGAGTCCAGCAAAACTCCAAAAGAAGCCATCTCCCCTTTGAATATTGGTAATGCCAACTCATATCTACCTAGTTCACAATCACCAACTATTGCCGAAAACACCAGCATTACCGTCCCTAAACCGGTAACTGTTCAGGTTCAAGCAAATAGTGCGGCCGACTTAGAAACAGCCCCTCCCACTAATAAAAAATATTATGGTGTTGGTGGTGACATTGCAGTGCCACAAGCTTTTGCTGAAATGCAACAGCCTAAAACACCAACAAATAGGGTAGCAAGGGTAAATAATAATAATGACCGTTTGCGGGGCTTACAAACGGAAATTCAGAGGTTACAGCAGAAATATCGCGCTCAACAATCTGGTAATTTAGTTGTGCCAGCAGCAGCGATCGAAGCTAATAATGCTGCGATGCTCACTCCTATTTCTACCCCCAATAATTTCACTGTACCTAACCCTGCGTCTCGACCGAATAGTGTAGCCATCCCAATTCCAGTTCCGACGCCGATTGGGTCTAACTATAGCGTTCAGCCAATTAAACCCCAATTTCGTGCTACTGTACGCCCTAGCGAACCAGTAAACCCAGAGTTCCTGCCTAATCTAGGGTCTGCTAGTCAGTGGACTCCCTCTGGCACTCAATCTGCCACAAGGGTTGCAACGCCTTCTGTAAGAGTAAATGCCTCTGACTCTTTAGGAAAGATGCGGGGAACCACAGTTTCTCCACAAACAATGCCGCCTTTAGCAGCAGTGGATCAATATCTGCCTAAACCCATTGACGAACTTACACCTCCTCCATCTACTTCAACCTTGGCTTATATCTGGCCGACGAAGGGCACTCTCACCTCTGGCTTTGGTATGCGCTGGGGAAGACCGCACAAGGGAATTGACATTGCTAACTCCACTGGCACACCAGTAGTTGCTTCTGCTGACGGTACGATAGAAAAAGCTGGCTGGAACAATGGTGGCTACGGCAACCTCGTCGAAATCCACCATCCTGATGGCAGTTCGACCCGCTATGCCCATAACAGCAAGATTCTGGTGCAACCGGGTCAGCAGGTACATCAAGGAGAAATAATTGCTTTAATGGGTACTACTGGTCACAGCACTGGTACACACTGCCACTTTGAAGTTCATCCACCAGGAAAGGGTGCTGTTAACCCAATAGCTTTCCTACCGCAACGCCTGTAATTCTTGGCTGTCTATAACTAAATTATTGCCTTGTTCGTTGAGGGAGGTAAACTCCCTCTTTTGCTTTTTATGTCCTCAATAGGGATAAATGTTCTAACAAAATTGTAAAAGGGTCTAGTCTTTAGCAAATTTGTATGCTATATTAATAGATGATTTGGAAAGAGATGGCTCAGTAGCTCAGTTGGTTAGAGCACGGGACTCATAAGCCTGGGGTCGTTGGTTCAACTCCGACCTGAGCCACTTTAAAAAAACAATAATACGAGGGTTTCAGCTTCTAGTCATCAATAGTACTAAGGAGTTGAATTTTTATATAAGGCTCTTTTGGCTATGATGTGCCAGGGGATATTCAGGAGCCTGATAGTCATGAGAGTTGGAATTATTAGACCTCTTGGCAAAAGTGCTTTTTGCAAGAGGGGGAAAAGGGTAAAGGTTAAAGGGGAAGGGGACAATACAGAACTTTTCCCCCTTCCCCCTTGCCCTTTTCCCGACTTATGCAAGAAGTCTATTGAAAAATCTTTATTAACTACAGAGGTGTACAAGGGAAGTTTCAGGATAAATTGTCATAAAAATACCTTGCGGGTTAATTAATATCGCCAGTTTGAGGAAGATAATCCGACACTATTTTTTTCTACCTAACTTAAGAATGCGATCGCCTGTTTTTTGTAAAGTGTTAATTGAGTGCGGTAAGCGATCGCTAACTACGACAGTAGTACAATAAATTGATAACTACTTGATGCAGCATCCATTCTATGACCATAGCTCAAGAATTAGATTCTCAAGAAGGCATCTGCCAAGATGTTATATTTCCCCCTGGTGATTTATATAGTGATGAGCCTCCTTTGGAAAGCGACCTTCATCTAGAGCAAATCATGCTCTTACTCAAATGCTTAAAATGGCTGTGGCGAGACAGAAATGATTTCTATACAGCAGGAAACCTGACTATCTACTACAGTCCACGCCAACGCAAATCAGAACACTTCCGAGGGCCAGACTTTTTTGTAGTGCTGGGAACCGAACGCAAAACCCGTAAAAGCTGGGTAGTCTGGGAAGAAGATGGCAAATATCCGAATGTAATTTTAGAAATTCTTTCTCAATCAACAGCTAATACTGACAAAGATTTAAAGAAAACAATTTATCAAGATACCTTCCGCACACCTGATTATTTTTGGTTTGACCCTTACACACAAGAATTTGCAGGATTTCATTTAGTAGATGGAGAATATCAACCTCTACAAGCAACTGAACAAGGACATTTGTGGAGTCATCAGCTAGGGTTATATCTGGGAGTTTATCAGGGACTATTGCGGTTTTTTACACGAGATGGGCAACTAGTACCAACACCTGAAGAAACGGCAGAACAGGCACAACAACAGGCACAACAAGCACAACAAAAAGCAGAACAAGAAGAACAAAAGGTAGCACGTTTGGCAGCAAAACTGCGTGAGTTAAACATCGATCCAGATACAATTTAGACTACTGCGATCGCAGGAAATATCGCAATCCTAAATCATTTGTGAGAGAGTAAAAGCTGTCACAAAGTCTATCGTCTATAAAATATCCGAATTGTTATCCTTTTCATTCTGGAAAAGTATTACACCCAAAGATAGTTCCAAAAGTTATACGACCTATCAAACCTGATGAAAATTCGCCTGATTAATTCATTTAGGATAGTGTTGTCTTAGAAACTTCTCAGCTTCAGTCCGATCTTTAATCACTTCATCTAAAGTAGCAGTAAGTACATCATCTAATATTTGTCGATATTGAGGGCCTGGTTTGTAACCCAGCTTTTTTAAATCATTGCCATTCAGTAGTGGTTGCACATTAGCCCAAACAGTTAAATATTCCCAAATCTGATGTCTAATATTTCGCAGATTTTGCACGGCGATTAAAATCAGCATTGGTAAATCGTACTGTCGCAACAACTGCACCACTTGACTAGGACTTTGACACTTAGGCAAAGATTCCATTACCTCAGTTTGGGCAGAAGCAAAGTTTTGCAAGCGTTTAATGCTATCCTCTTGCAGTTGCAGATTCTTTACTACTTTTGCGCGATATTGTGGTTCTAAGTAGGCGATTAACGCTTCTAAACGCATTTCCCAATGGATGAGAGTTGCTTGCGGATCAAATCGCCGCAAACAGCGTTCTAGCAAACGTAATTGTCGTAAAATTTCCGCGTCTAGCTTCAGGGTAGGATGGATACATTGCAATGCCCCTAAGTTATCGAGTAACTGCAAAGCTGATTTCCAGTAGGGGGCTTCTAGGATGTGTTTTAATTCTGTTTTCAGGCGAGTTTGCAGGGCTGGAGTTCTGCTATTCTCTTGAGCAGTGCGATCGTAAACACCACTGTTGATGGCATAGCGGATAAACTCTTCAGTTTGCGGTTCAATCTGAAATCCAAAGCGCACAGCAAAGCGCACGCCACGATAAATCCGGGTGGGGTCTTCGATAAAGCTGTTGGGGTGTAGTACCCGAATTTGTTTAGCTTGTAAATCTAGTAATCCACCAAAAAAATCGAGTAATTCACCACTACGGGGAGTAGTGAGTCGCAAAGCAAGGGCGTTGATGGTAAAATCTCGGCGATATAAGTCTTGCCGAATAGAACTCGCCTCAACTTCTGGATTTGCTGCTGGATAAGGATAAAATTCTGTTCTAGCGGTGGCAATATCTACCCATAGAGAATCTAATTCTGGGTCTTTGTGCCACAACAAAGCCGCAGTTTGAAAAGCCCCGTGGATTTCTAGGCGAGCCGCAGGATAAAGTTGTTGGAGTGCCTTTGCTAATTCTACGCCAGCACCAACATCTGCTGATTTGTGAAAGCCATCAACCACAAGATCGATATCTTTAATCATCAAACTGCCCGATGCTGCATCAGCTAATAGCAAATCTCGCACCGCGCCCCCGACAAGATAAAGATGCCAACCCCGCTTTTCTGCCTCTTGCGATGCTGTGGTGAGTAATTGCCACAGTTGCGGTGCAAGACGATTTTGCAACTCAGTGCTGAGAGGAATTTTGAATCTTGTTAGCGCAGCGTTAGCGTCATTTTGAATTTTGAATTTTTGTCCGTCTTCGTCTTCATCCCTTCCTTGATGTAATTCCCGCAACACATCAGTACGAGTGACCAGACCAACTAACTGCTCATTTTCCAATACTGGTAAGCGCCCGATATCATAAGTCACCATCAGCGACTCAATTTGTGGCAGTGTTGTATCTGGTGTAATCGTTTTGAGATTCTTGGTCATGTAGCCTTTAACTGGCGCATGACTAAATCCGTGGTGCAAGGCAACATCAAGATCCCGCCGCGAAATAATACCTACTAGTTGCCCTTGAATATCGACTACAGATAAACCAGAGTGACCATAACGTAATAAAATACGCTGGGCTTCGGCAATTGTGGTTTCAGGCAAAATCGTGCGGACAGGAGATGACATTAAGTCTCTAGCAGTGAGGGGATGGGGAATTTGTGCTTTTACCCCGTCTAGGAGTTGTTTTAATATTGCCTCTGAATCAACTCCCCTTATATTTAGTGATGCGGCACTTGAATGACCGCCGCCACCGAGAAGTTGAAATAATACGTTAAGATTCGTTTTGGGAATATGCGATCGCCCAATTACAGTTAAGCGTGAATCACTTTCATCCAAAGCATATTCATTAGCCAACAGTAGGGCATCAATTTCGGTTAATTCCACGAGTTCCGATGCCAAACTCGATAACCCCGGCACAAAACCATCAGTTTTTAGAGTTACCCAAGCAACCGTATATCCATGTAGGCAAAGATATTCTAAATTTTCCAGCGATTCAGTTAATAACTGCTGCAATTGCACAGACAAACCAGGGTCTCGGTAGGTGGAAATTACTGATAAACTGGCACCTTGTTGCATCAACCAAGCCAAAGCTAGAGCATCCTGTGGTGTGGACTGGTCATAAGTCAAAGAGCCAGTGTCAACGTGGATACCTAAAGCCATCACAGTTGCTTCGGCAGGAGTTAGGGAAATTTCCTGTTGTTGCAATTGCTCAACGATTAAAGTTGTGGTAGCTCCTACTGAAGAAATATATGATTCGGTAGCCGGAATATCTGATTCTTGTCCTAAGTGATGGTCATAAATTATAATCTCTCTAATATGGGGTAAATCTAACCATTCAGCAGCTTTACCCAAGCGATCGCGCTGTTGGGTATCCACCACAGTCAGAGAACGAATTTTTTCTGCATTCACCGAACGGCGTTCAATCAGTGGATATTCATCCCGATGCAATGCTAAAAAATCCCGTACAGTAGGATGAGAGCCGCCAGGTAGCACAATCTTGCTTCCCGATAGTAGGCGCGTCAACCCTACTGCTGCTCCTAATGCGTCAAAATCTGCTGTTGTGTGGCAAAGAATTAAATCCATAGTTAAGAGTCATTAGTCACTTGTACTTAGACAAAGGACAAATAACAAAAATGTTGCAATTTCTGCTAGCTTAAAAATAATAAGAAAGTGTCAGTGTCGCCCTTTAGGATATTCTATCCTTAGTATTTCGCTGTATTGGGAGAAGCAAAAATGACCATAATATTCCAATTTGCCTTGATAGGTCTAGTAGTGTTGTCTTTTGTCCTCGTTGTGGGCGTTCCGGTTGCTTATGCCACTCCCCAAAACTGGAATGATTCTAAAAAACTGCTCTGGCTTGGTTCTGGGGTCTGGATTGGTTTGGTATTTTTAGTTGGTTTGTTAAACTTTTTTGTCGTGTAGGCGACGACTTCACTCTGGCGCAGGCACATAATATAAGAACTAGAGGGGCAGAAAAGCCAAGGTCAAAGACCAAAGGAGAAAAGGAGAAATTTTTTCCGATTTCCTTTTTTTAACCGTGCTTTCCTGCTCCTCTACATTTAAATAAGAAATGTATATTGGCCAGAACTATAGTTGATTAAGAGGCAGTCATGGCAGTTTTCGAGGGAACTTTTACCCAAACGGAGCCTTTGCGGTTTGCAGTGGTGATTGGTCGATTCAATGACCTAGTTACCGGAAAGCTGCTAGAGGGATGTCAAGATTGCTTGAAACGCCACGGTGTAGATCCTAACCCCCAAGGTAATCAGGTGGACTATGTTTGGGTTCCGGGAAGTTTTGAAGTACCTTTAGTAGCTCGCCAACTAGCACTTTCCCATCGTTATGATGCTGTAATTTGTCTTGGCGCAGTGATTCGAGGGCAAACACCCCATTTTGATTATGTATCCGCCGAAGTTTCTAAAGGCATTGCTGCCGCTAGCTTTCAAACTGGAGTGCCAGTAATTTTTGGTATTTTGACAGTAGACACTATGCAGCAAGCCTTAGAACGGGCAGGCATCAAAGGTAATCATGGCTGGGATTATGCCCTGAATGCCCTAGAAATGGCAAGCTTGATGCGGCAACTGCGTTCTAACCTAGCAGAGCCATATCGTAATAGCCAGTCTTTGCCAGCCTCTTTTCAAAGTGCCAGCATCGGCAATTTAACTGCGGAGTCAGAAGAACTGAGCTAAATGAGTCATTAGTCATTTGTCCTTTGTTATTCACTAATAACTAATGACTAATGACCAATGACTAAATTGAGGGGTTGACAATTAGGAATAAATCTGAGATATTAATATATGGTTAGAGATTGCGGGTATAGCTCAGTGGTAGAGCGTCACCTTGCCAAGGTGAATGTCGCGCGTTCGAATCGCGTTACCCGCTTCCAAGTAAAACCTCTTGGAGTTAAAAACTCCAAGAGGTTTAGTATTTTTAGGGTGCATTGAAGTATTCGGCGATTCGCACTACACTTTGTGAATCACTCCCAATGTAGACAAATCGAGCAAACAACTTATCTACTGTCTCAATTTGAATATCGCCCGCTCAAATTGCATTACCCACTTGCTAAGAAATATAAAACCCAGCTTTAGACTGCTGTAGATATACTTGAGCTTGGCTACAATCTTTATAGGTGTAATTAATTCGTTTGATGTAGGGTGTATTACACTGGACTAAAGGTGGCTAGTTAAATAATAGTGTTGTCAGGTGCAAAGGGTTTTTTAGCTGTGACGTTAGCCACAATCTATTTGGGAAAGAGTAATACACTTACTCTGGATGTTTTGCCAATTCCTGCTATTGAAACGCTTGTAAACTGCAAGGAATAGAGGCTAGACGTAATCCCGATCTAACCTTGATAATTGAGTAATATATAGTGACCCAAAGGAAAATTAGCGGGCTTATTAGTATGTATTGTTTATGAGCGTAGCCTTCCCAACAAATTTGTTTTAGTAGTGGTCGCCACGTATGTTTAAAATTGTACCAGGTGTGTCAGCATAATAAATGCACAAAAACGCAACCACATTACCTTGAAAGCAACAAATGAAGAGAAGGAAATTTTTAAATAAAATTGCCATTTTCGGAGAAAGACTACAAACAGTGAACCTCGTACTGATATGGCAATTAGGATATTTAGAGTCTGCGACATCTACTGTTTGCAATCATGGCGATTTAAACATCGCCTGTTTATCTTCATAAAGAGAGAAGCCTCTAAGGCATTTACTAAGAGATCATATTCTCACAGCTCGTGTAAAACACGCTCAAGTTATTAGAACGCTTGTGCAATCTCAAAAACCCGAAAAAATCGACTTCAATACTGAATACCCCTGTCCCTGTCGTCGCCGGGGTCAGTTAATTCCGATTACGTTGACAGAAGCATTTGGTTGCGATCGCTGTCAGCAAATCTTTGTAGTAGAAGATAATGGTCATGTCCTAGAACAGCTTTCTACCACCTATCCCTACAAGCGGGCTTGGCGTTGGATGGGAAATAGTTGGCATGTTGTCCATCCCCGCTTGGGAGAAAGCTATCTGCCTATAGCGCTGGGCATTATTTTCGTGCTAGTGATTATATGGCTACCGTTAGCACTGCGATTGGCAAATAGTTCCAGCATTATTGCTTGGGCAATGGTGGCGGTGCTGTTGGCTATCTTACCAGCACTAATGGTCTGGCTTACCTACAGACGTTAACTCAATGACTGTTGAAGTTTTGGACGATCGCCCCGAACCGATTACTAGTGCCCAACGAGCCTATCATGCTTCCCTAAAGTTGGGGATCACAAAGGGAGCAGACCGGAGTCGTGCAGTACTGGCAATGGCACAAGCCCTTGAGCGCTCATTTGACGACATTCTAGAAGCCAATACCTTGGATTTAGAAGCCAGTCGGGAAATGGCAGTGCCTGAGTTGATATTGGACTGGCTGAAGCTGACTCCCACAAGGCTAGAGATGACCGTGGACATTTTACAACGGTTGGGGGAATTATCAGATCCGCTACGACGCGTCAGAACTGCTGATTATCAATTGGGAGATTCCCAGAGTTACACCCAGTTAATGCCCTTGGGAGTGATTGGATTTATTTATGAAGCGTTTCCCGATTTAGGGGCGATCGCAGCCGGTTTTTGTATTAAAACTGGCAATAGTATAATTCTCAAAGGCAGTACTGAAGCTAGCCATTCTAACGCCGCCATCGCTGAAGCACTGCAAAATGCGATCGCGGAAGTTGGTCTACCACCAGGTTGTCTAGAACTGATTACAGCAGAACATGGTGCTTCGGTTCGCGATTTAGTCACCCAAGATCAGTACCTGAATCTAGTCATTCCCTACGGACGTTCCAGCTTGGTGCAGCAGGTAGTACGACAATCAACTTGCCCAGTCTTAAAGTCCGCGATGGGCAACTGTTATCTCTACTGGTCGCCCAATAGCAGCTTAGAAATGGTGCGCTGGACGATTATTGATAGTCATCAAAGTGAACCCGATCAAGTCAACGCCATTGAAAAGGTACTAATTCATCGTCAAGCCTTACCATCATCAATAGCCGTTTTGTGGAACAGCTTGATAGAAAAAGGCTTTGAAATTAGAGGGGATGCAGAACTAGTACAAGCATTTCCCCAGTTGCAACTGGTGAGGGAAGGCGAATGGGGAAACCCTTATTTAACGAGAACAGTAGCTTTTAAACTGGTGGATAGCTTAGAGGCTGCGATCGCCTGGATTAATGAATACAGCAGTGGTCATGCCGATTCCATCGTGACTGAATCTTACCAGGAAAGTCGGCAGTTTGCTTTAGGAGTTAACAGTGCCTCTACCTACATCAACACTTCCCCGCGTTTTTCCCGCAACCCTTCGCGGGGAGATTCAGTATTTCTCGGCATGTCTAATCAAAAAGGTCATCGCCGGGGATTTATCAGTCTGGAAACTTTGACCACTGTTAAGCACATTGTTCAAGGAAATGGCAGATTTTAAATAATTCGTAATTTATACAGTATAATTCTGAATTTTTAAGGAAAACTATCTCAAATCACCGTGGATTCGGAGAGTGGTGACGCGGATACTTGCTTGTAGAAGATTATAAAACCTAAATTATTGCAAGCATCTTAACAAAGTTTTGCGCTTTGTTCCATTTTGCACGTAGCTCGTCCGTGTCCGCCCTACCAGAACTGCTGGGGTATCCCCATACCTGAGCTGTAAATGTACTGCCTCCAATCCAAACAAATAGTCTCTGTCCGTCCAAGCTAATTGTATGACAATCAATGAATGATAAATTAGTTATGAGGCGACAAAGTTCGTGTCCTGTCTGAATGTTCCACACTTTAATAGTTCCATTTTCTCGGCTACTACTAATTAATAACCGTCTATCTGGGCTGATATCAACATCAGGAATAAACCTTGATTGGGTATTAATTGTGCAAAATACCTGTTCTGTCTGCCAATCCCACAATTCCAGAGTAATATTATAGTTTTTGTCACTGGTATAAGTGACCAAGGTTTGTGAGTTTGAGTATATGGAAAAACGGCGAGGAAGATATTCAGGTATCTCAATAGAGGAATTTTCCTCTATTTGATGAATATTCCATAATACAAAAATATTAGCATCACCAGTACTGACAAGTTTTTGACCATCTGGACTAAAAGAAACAGTCCAAAAGTTTTCTGCATGATGACCGGTGGTGAAGATTTTTTCCCCTATTTTTAGATCCCACACCTCAGCACAATCATTACAATGCCAAAGTCCTAATATTTGGTCATCTGGAGCGAAGATAACTTGAGTAAATTTCGTTGGGTTTTCCTGCTTCCATGTATTAGTTACTTGTTGTGTCTGAATATTCCATATTTTCACTATTCCATCATCAGCAACAGTTACTGAGACTTCTTTATCTACATTAATAAAAATACAATCAATCCCAGGAACTTCATCTGTATACCTCTCAATAGTAAAAAGATACTCAAAAAATAAATATGGATTGTATAGCTGTAATGCCAGTTTAGCTCTTGGCTCTGTACTTTCCTGAAGTAGCCAATAAGCTGCCTCTTCAACATCAACCTCTGAGTTCTGTAAAGCTTCAATAATCAAGTCTAAGCCAGCTTCCCCATACTCAAAAGCATCTAGAAGGGCATCAATTTTTTGTTCAACCTTTCCATGCGCCAGCAATTGCTTAACTCTTTCAATTCCTCCCAAAACTGCATCGTTAACTGTCATAAATTCTTTACTATTTTGATGGTGGGTTTAAATCTGCCACAAATTTCTCCCAGTTTCAATGCCCGATCCCCTAATTCAAATTTAAACTTAATAAAATCTTAATTTCTACTTGATCCTGGGTTGATAGGTTCCTTGTGTTTGGTTGAGCAGAAATTAGGAAACAAGTCAAATCAAGCCATTATTTGTGCTTTTGGCAATTGACCCTTCTGAATGCCAACTGTATTTACATCTGGGAAGGGGTGAATATGGAACTTATGGATGGTACACGCCTGCTAGCAAATCGGTGCAGACGGCGGAGTTTTTTGTTGGGTGCAGGATTTTTAACGGGGTTAACAATCGCTAGCCAATGGCATCCGGTATTGGCTAACTCAAGGTTTTCTAGCTATCCGTTCAGTCTTGGTGTTGCATCTGGCGATCCTTTGCCGGATAGTGTTGTTATCTGGACACGACTGGCTCCCAATCCACTCTCTAGAGGTGGAATGCCATTGGTAAATGTTCCAGTGCGGTGGCAAGTCGCCCTTGATGAAAACATGAAACAGGTTGTGCGGCGAGGAACAGTACTAGCAACACCAGAGTTAGCGCACTCAGTCCACGTTGATGTCCGTGGGCTAAACCCTGACCATTGGTATTGGTATCAATTTCAAGCAGGTAAGGAAGTTAGCCCCATTGGACGGACTCGTACAGCACCAGCATTTTATAGCTATACCCAACAACTGAACTTTGCTTTTGTCTCCTGTCAAGACTGGCAAAATGGCTACTATACGGCTTATCGACATTTGGCTGAGGAAAATCTTGACCTTGTGGTTCATCTGGGTGACTACATCTACGAATACGGGCCACAGTCTGGTGGGCCCCGCCAGCATAATAGTCCAGAAATTATCACTCTTAAAGACTATCGCGATCGCCACGCCCTCTACAAAACTGACCCAAATCTCCAAGCTGCTCATGCGGCTTTTCCCTGGATTGTCACTTGGGACGATCATGAAGTTGACAACAACTACGCCAACTTAATCCCAGAAGACAACCAAACTCAAGAGGCTTTTAGAAAACGGCGAGCTAATGCTTACCAGGCTTACTACGAACACATGCCCTTACGTCAGTCTTCATTGCCCAAGGGCCCAGACGCGCTGCTTTATCGGCGGTTGACTTTCGGTAATTTAGCTGAGTTCAACATCTTAGACACCAGGCAATACCGCACTAATCAGCCTTGTGATGACGGATTGAAACCTCGCTGCTCCCAAGCTTTTGATCCCAATGCTACCATGACAGGCTCAGAGCAAGAACAGTGGCTACGAAAAGGGTTAGACCAATCGCGATCGCGCTGGAATGTGATTGCTCAACAGACCATGCTAGCCGAGTACAATTTCAATAGTAGTCCAGGTGCGGGTGTCTTCAATGTAGATCAATGGGACGGTTATGTGGCTGCACGTAACCGGCTTTTGAGTTTTCTCAACCAGCGCCAACCTTCTAATCCAGTGGTAATTAGTGGAGACATTCATTCTAGTTGGGTACACGACCTCAAACTTGACTTTAATAACCCAAACTCACCGACGGTAGGCACTGAGTTCGTAGGAACTTCAATTACCTCTGATTTTCCTACCTCATTCATCGCTCCATCTCAAGCTGCCCTAACTAACAATCCCCATACTAAGTTCTTTGACGGTGCTTACCGAGGATACGTTCGCTGCAACCTGACTCCAAAACGCTGGCAAAGCGACTATCGTGTTGTATCAAGCATCGTTGACTTGAATGCTTCAGTCAAAACCTTAGCTTCGTTTATAGTCCAAAACGGACAACCAGGGGCACATTTAAGTTAAGCTAATCTCACAAGCAATTAAACGGCGTTGCAGAACAGAGGGATGAATTTAGGCTGGCAGGGGAGGCAGGGGGTGCTGGCGTTGCAGGGGGTGAGATTTTATAACTTGCGAAATCATCTCGCAATTATGCAACGCCAATTAAACAAACCCTCCAAATTATATTTGGAGGGTTTCAATATAGTATTTTAATACTATTAAATATAATTTTGACTATAAGCAAGATCCCGATTGGGATGTTGTTATCTGACATTTTTTAGGTGTTTAGATATAGCAATCCTATCTGAGTTACCAAACTGCAAGAGACCTAAAAAAGGCGGATAATCCAGGGAGTTTAGAAGGAGCGTAGACTATTCAAGTCGAGAAGCGATCGCCTGTTAAAGCTTATACTAGATTAATTTTCACATAGAGTTACTTTGGCATTTCTTTGCAATACTTAACTAAAGTAAACATAGATTAAAAATAATAACTAACATCATAATTTATTAAGTTTATCAGACTAAATTGAGAGTATCCTGAATAGTTGAAGTCTAGTAAAAACTTGAAGTAACTAAGTGCAAACAAATGTTTAAATTTGTTTAGATTTTTATCCTTTGCAATTTGTTTGAGTGTTAAATACTAAAAAAGAAAGTTTATTTATGCCAACTTACTAATTAGGTTGTCAAGCAAGGTGGTGAAAATCCGACCAGAGCCAAGTACCAACAGCGAAAACAAAAGTAAACTTCACAAAAATTACGTAAGATGATTAGAAGAATTTTGCTGGCTGTATCGGGATTGGGACACGCAGAAGAAATGCTCAAAACCCTGAAAGAAATCCCTTCTGTTCAATCTGCAAAAGTTACAATTTTGCATGTTGTTCAAGCACAAAATGCTGCTGCTACCATGACAGCTAAATGGGAAAATGGCGGTAGAATTTTAGCCAATGCCATTCAAACTTTGAACTTAGATCCTAGCCAGGTTTCTTCAATTTTGCGCGAAGGCGACCCGAAAGATGTAGTTTGCCAAGTAGCTGATGAAATTGACGCTGACTTGATTATTATGGGTTCGCGCGGACTGAAGCGGCTACAATCGATTTTATCGAACTCAGTCAGTCAGTATGTTTTCCAGCTATCTTCTCGCCCCATGTTGCTGGTAAAAGATGACATTTATGTTAAAAGAATTAAGCGAATTATGGTGGCAATAGACAATTCTGATTCAGCAAAAAATTGCTTGAAATTGGCATTGTTTTTACTGCGAGATATTCCAGGTGGCGAATTAATTTTGGCAAATATTAGTACAGATTTTGGCGGTAAAAAATCGGAAATAACCAAGGTTAACCCAGCTCAAAATCCAGTTTTAGCAGCCGCAGTTGCAGAAGCTGAAAAACAAGGCATCCAATCTCGTTCTTATATCAGCAGTGGCAAACCTGGTGAAGAAATTTGTCGATTGGCAGAAGAGTTGAATATAGACTTATTATTGCTTGGTTCTCCAGATCGTCGGCCATCGATCGCTAAGAGTTTTGTTGATATAGATCGACTTATCGGATCTTCTTTGTCTGACTATGTTCGAGTCAATGCTACTTGTCCGGTATTGTTAGCGCGGACAATCGCTTAAAGTAAACAGTGCTGAGTATAAAAATGATAGTAAAGAAACAAGATTTGTCTTATCTTTACTACTCAGCACTTGCTCAAATCCCTCTACCACTAACATCACTAAGTTGCTGGTTGATAAATAAAAACCCCTACACTATTGGTGCAGGGGTTATTTATTTTATACACAAACTCTTAACTATCTTTTCCACCTTCGCGGCTAGCAGTTTGGATGTAAAGAATTAGTAAAAACACGGCGGGGACTAGTACGAACAAAATGCTCGCTATGAACCCCAGGTCATTAACTTGCATGGCAAGAAAGCCTCTCTTAAATTTCCAGTCAACAACATTAGGATAGCATCATCGATGACCGAGTTATACCAATTCAAAATTCAAAATTCAAAATTCAAAATGAGTTTACTCAATTTTGGTAAGTATTTTGACTAGTGACTGGATATAAATTGAAGCAATGACAGATTTGATAACTTAAGGTTTCGTAACTACGCTGACTGAGCCATTTACTAAAGTTTGACAGGCAAGGCGGTAATTTTCCGGCTTTTTCTTGAATTTCCGGTTTTCTACATCTGTGCGGGGGGAAAGATTTTCTAGTCCTTCGACTATCTCCACAACACAAGTACCACACTGACCATAACCACCGCAATTGGTCATCTTGCCAATCAATGTATATATATCAATGCCATTTTGTATAGCTTTGAGCCGGAGATTAGCACCATCTGCCGCTACTACTTCTTTGTTTTCTTTAACGAATTTAATATTACCCATAACTGATTCCTCCTTGACTATAACCTTGGGTTTCAAGGCTTCATATTGACATGGCTTGATCAACATCTTATTTATTATATTAATTCATTACAAAATATTAATAAATATTAACTTTATCAAACACGGCGCTACAAAAAAATAGGACAGGTACTCTACCTGTCCTATAAATTGAAAAATAGATTAACTTACCTAAATCCCACAGCTGCTTGCCAAACGAAAGCAAGCAACAAGAAGAATACCGGGATAACTGGGAGAACGTCTACCAAAGGATCAAAGATTTGGTAAGCTTCTGGCAGTTTTGCTAATAAAAGTGCTGCTTCCATGTTTGTTTAAATCCACCTATCCAACACAGCTTTCATAATTGAGAAATATCTTAACATGGTTTGAGTCTCGATCATTGGTCAATAGTCATTTGTAATTTCCCCTTCATCTGGTGTTGATTCAGATGAGTTGAGCCAGTGACCAAATTCTGCGACAAAGCGATCGCTCAATATTGCTTCTCTAATTTTTTGCGTAAAGCGAATTAGTTCGGTAATGTTGTGAATGCTCAACAAGGTATAAGCCAAAATTTCCTGCGATCGCACTAAATGAGATATATAAGCACGGCTAAAATTTTGACACGTATAACAGGGACAAGTTTCATCTAATGGCGTAAAGTCTTCACGAAACTTCGCATTTTTCAAATTCCAGCGTCCGCCTTGGACTATTGCCGTCCCATGTCTTGCCCAGCGAGTGGGAATTACGCAATCAAATAAATCTACACCAGATGCGATCGCGATCGCCATTTCCCGATAAGTACCCACACCCATCAAGTAACGCGGCTTATCGGGAGGTAGAAGCGGTGCTGTAACTTTTACAATCTCAGCCATCATTTCGGGCGGTTCTCCCACACTTACACCACCAATGGCATATCCGGGCAAATCCAACTTAGCCAAAGCTTCCGCCGCACGGCAACGCAAATCTAAATATACACCCCCTTGCACAATCCCAAACAACGCCTGTTCGCTGCCTTGATGAGCTGTTATGCAGCGTTCTAACCAACGGTAAGTGCGCTCAGTTGCTGTTTCTACCTCTTGGCGAGTCGCTGGATAAGGCGGACACTCATCAAAGGCCATAATTACATCTGCCCCTAAAGTATTTTGAATCTCAATGGAGCGTTCTGGGGTTAAGTTAATAATTTGTCCATCGTGGGGCGAGCGAAAAGTAACGCCTTCTTCAGTAATTTTCCGCATCTCGCTTAAGCTGAAGACCTGAAACCCACCCGAATCTGTGAGCATTGGCCCATTCCAACCCATAAATTTGTGCAACCCACCACCCCCAGCCACGATCGCTTCCCCTGGTTGTAGGTGAAGATGATAAGTATTAGATAAGATCATTTGTGCCCCAGTCTCTCGTAGCTGGGCTGGGGTAATAGTTTTGACATTAGCCAGCGTTCCCACTGGCATAAATCTGGGGGTTTCGACAAGACCGTGAGGGGTGAAAAACACTCCGGCTCTAGCTTTGGTTTGGCTACAGCAAGCAAGACATTGAAAAGAAAAATTCGCACTCATGCCATTTTGGATTTTAGATTTTAGACTTCGGCTGCGCTCAGTCGAACGATTTTGGATTGTGAAACACTAAT
The DNA here is from genome assembly GCF_034531035.1 of Nostoc sp. DedQUE02. NCBI lineage: Bacteria > Bacillati > Cyanobacteriota > Cyanophyceae > Nostocales > Nostocaceae > Nostoc > Nostoc sp. DedQUE02. The sequence goes on from NZ_JAVRBY020000004.1 coordinate 179,968, forward strand.
TGGTAAAGAGTTTCAGAAATCCATAACTAGCAGCCATAAAACCAAATGGTATTAAGGCAAGATTAATATGATTTGGCTAAATTATGGACAAACATAAAAACTGGTAATTGAGTTTTAGTAAATACTTAAGCATTCACTACTAACCTAGTTACCAATTTACGAGTATATACTGTAATAAATGTTATTTAAAAAGAATCAGAACAGTCATCGTCAATTTCTGCATCCCACCTAGCTGAGAGTACTTGCTCCATCATCGCTTCTATGGCGCTGACATTGAAGCTTCGCTCTCGTCGCTCTTGTAAAGGGGTTGATCGAGGAATCAACCGCAGACACACTCCTTCTTGCATCAAATCGAAGTACGTCTCTTGTTGCGACGACTGTTTTAATTCCAAGTAATCAAAACTACAAACATTCAGATAGAGCGCGTGGTTAGCCACTAAAGTAGACCTTTGTGGATTGGCAAAAACCTCCATCACATCCCCTTCACCCTCGCTCAGTACCTTATCTTCTTGGGTGTAGATGTAGTGGACTCGACCTAAATCTGCCAGCAATCGCCGGATGTCGAGCTTATTCACAATGATGCCCGTGTTAATAATGCACGGAGCTGGTATCCTGGTGTCGGGTAGATGGTGACTCATAGGAAAATAGCGATTGAGCTAAGGAGAGCGACAACATAGCTAAACTGTCATAATTGAATAGCTTGTTTACTCCCTACATTTAAAAAAATATCAATTTTGTGGGGCAATCGTCTAATAATTTAGAGTAAGTTTTTAGTTAACGAATCCAAAACACAAATTTTGCTCCCTGATGGAATTTTAACTTTTTAAATTCTTCGTTTTCTTGTATCAAAAGTACTCAATATTATTTGTTTACCACTTAGACCAGGATAACAAAATTTTCAAGGAGTATGTCTGATAGAAGTAAATCTTATTTAAAGTTTTAAGGTGTGCCTATATTGGTTGTACCGAAATCAAGACTATTATCCAGCAGTTTACCAAATATTAATGTAATTCAAATGACGAAACAGCAACAGTGGTGGAAAAAGCTGCTGTTAAAGCTGGCAGCTAGTATTATATTTTACAGTATTATTCCACTACCGTATTTGGAAGGATTAGACTTTCGGGGAGTGGCGCGTCTTGCCTCGCTTGTAGGGCTAATAATTGGGGGAATTTTAGGGTTACTGGATACGGGGATGGATTATATTGGTATGCCCGTGTTAACTCGTAGTGCGTTGGTAGTAAGTGTTTGGATTGCTATCACTGGAGGATTGCACTTAGATGGGGCAATGGATACTGCCGATGGTTTGGCAGTGGGCGACCGAGATCGGCGATTGGAGGTGATGGCAGATAGTGCTACAGGAGCCTTTGGGGCAATGGCAGCGATCGCCTTGGTGCTATTGAAAATAACAGCTTTGACGGATATGCCAGAAAACCGTTGGTTATTGCTGATGGCTGCTTGTGGCTGGGGACGTTGGGGACAACAATTGGCGATCGCCCGATATCCTTATTTGAAAGCAACTGGTAAAGGCGCATTTCACAAACAAGCCATTCGTTCTTACAAAGATTTGTTACCGGGACTGTTGTTATTGTTGGGTTTGAGTGGTTTACTTGTGCTGATAAATAAACAGCAGCTATTTCTCGCACTGGCAATGATAATTGCTGGAAGTGCGATCGCCACTTTAACTGGTGCGTGGTTTAACCACAAATTAGGCGGACATACTGGAGATACCTACGGCGCAGTCGTCGAATGGACTGAAGCCTTATTTCTCTGCGTGCTGACCGCAGTATAAAGTCAAAAGGTAAAAGTAAAAAGTTAAAAGAGAAGAAATAAGAATTAAATACCAAGATTTCATAAATCTTTCTTTTGCCTTTTTACTTTTTATTTTTTACTTCATTTAATCGGTTGCAACTTTGTCACCTTGAGTTTAAAAGCCCCAACCCCAGTTTCTCCAAAAGACCGGACACGAATCACATAATTCCCTGTCTCTACGATGCGAGTAAATAGTAAAGAATTGCTACTACCATCAGGGCCATCATCATTTTCTGCCAGAGTCGAACCATCAGGTGCCAGCAGTGTGATGATGCTGTCAAAGTTTTCAGATGAGAGGTCAACTGCTAAATTATCGCCCTTTTGCAACTTCACAGTATAATCACGGGCAAACCCACCTTGACCTGTGGGAATATCTTTGTCTGAGAGGCGATCGTCAATTTCAGTAGTGTTAGATAAAGGAATTGGACTATACAACTTATTTTGAGCAAAAGCTGCACTTGTACTTATGCTTATTGCCAGCAATGTGGCAGGAATGATGATGAGTTGTTTTAAACCCGCCGCAAAAACTTTATTCATACATTTCAAGCAATTTTTCTACAAAAAAATAGGGTAATTTGGTCAACTTATGCATTTATCGGTCTTTGACGGCAGTGGCTACAGCTACTAATCCTAAGACTACAATTCCATACTGACGAAGTGTTTGCACAGCAGACCTGGCAGTAGCACCAGTAGTATAAATATCATCTACTAATAGCACTGGAACATTTGGAGGACTACGACGAAATTCTTGCCCAACAGCAAAAGCTTGAGCCAAGTTTTTTTCTCGTTTAGATACCGATAAACCAAATTGCGCTTCAGTTTCTCGCACTCTTGCTAAACCGTTTAGTTTCAATTTTAATCCAGTTATTTCGCAGAAGCTTTCTGCTATGAGTGCGGCTTGATTATATTTACGTTGCTTTTGCTTGCTAGCGTGCAGTGGGATGGGCACTACCACAGGCTGGCTATCTCGCATCGGTGAATTTAACAGCCATGCTTCTCCTAACCATTGACCCAAAGGACGAGCTATTTGGGGTTGATTTTCGTATTTCATCGCTGCGATCGCTCGTTTCACGGGGCCAGCATACTCTCCCCAACCAAACACTGGTATAGGCTCTTGCCATAGAGAAATCGGGTCTTTGCGTTGACATTTTTGCAGTTGTCTGGTGCAGTTTTGACAAAATTCTTGGGATGTTGCGCGTTGACATAGGGGACAATGGGATTGAAGAAAAAGATTGAGTAAGCCTGTGAGATTTTTAATCCAAGTGTGCATTTAGAATTGTCCTTTGTCATTTGTCCTTAGTTAGTAACTCTTGACCAATGACTTAACATAGACGCGATCGCACCTTGTTGTTTCTACTCCCGTGGCTGGGGTGTAGCCGTTGCTTTCATACAGCTTGACTGCTTCCACCAAAACGCTGGCGGTTTCAATCCAAATTTCCTGAAAACCACGCTCTGCGATCGCTGCTTCTAGCTGTTGTAACAAATATTTCCCTAGTCCCAAACCCCTGATGCTGGGCAAAAGATACATTTTGCGAATTTCTACAGCTTTTTCGCCTCGGTGTATGGGGTAGTATGCTCCAGTACCGACTAACTGGCTTTGGTGTTCAATTACCCAAAATTCTCCCCCAGTAGCTAAATAATATTCTTCTACTCGCAGCACATCTCGGTCAGCACCCTTTGGTTCCCAAGCCAAACCGTATTCTGATAGTACATAACTAATGACTTCGGCGGCTCTTGTGCGATCGCTTTCTACCCAATTACGAATTATAAAATCTTGATAATAGTTTTTCATTACCATTTGCTGGTCAAGTTTGCACAGAAAATTTTTCCGTATCTATATCCCAATTTACTCAGCAAATAGCCTTTCTGGCAGAGCCGATTTTAAACAGTACTCTTAAAGTGTGAATTATGCCGCCGAAGCCTAGCGGCTTGTTGAAGACATCTTTGATTTTCGTGGTGACTTGGGCGGCGTTCGGTGTGCGCCAAAGTACTTCTCACTACGGTAACGTAACCACACCCGTAAAACTTGCGGAATCTGGTCTTTTTGTTCCTTACTCAGGGTGTTGTAAAGGGCTAAAGCGCGATCGCGTTCACCCCGACAAGCTGCATTATTGTGAGCATCCCAATAGCTACGAGCTACTCGAATCCGCCGACAGACTTCTTTAATTAGCGCGTCTCCTGTAAGTGGAGTATCTTGCTTACTCATACTCAAATCCGATAAATTTCTAATGCCATCCTAGCGAGTCAGACTTATGTTGACAATTGCAACTAACTACAGGATTCATATTTGATTTCTGAAAAAATTCAGTACAACTCAAAGAAGCTTCTTGCCTATTGCCTATTGCCTCTTACCTCTTACCTGTTGCCTATTCCCTATTGCCTCTTATCTATTGCCTCTTACGCAAATAAGTATACCTACACCAAGCTGCACGAACAGAAATCAAATCCGATTGCTATACCAATCAAATACTTCACTATTAAATTAACTGGCTGATTTGCAGCTTTTTTCTAAGCTAGAATACCAAAGTTGTGTTTAACACACATTCGCCAAGTCAATTGCCAAAAAACCGTTATTTCCATGAACTACTACGTGATTTACGACGGAAATTGTAATCTCTGCGTTACCTTAGTGCAATTGCTAGAAAGCTTAGACAAGGGAGAGTTATTTCACTACGCTCCTATGCAAGATGAGCAGACACTTTTAAAGTGGGGAATTACAACCCAAGATTGTGAACAGGGGATGATTTTAATTGATGGCAATCAACCTCAGAAACGCTGGCAAGGTAGTAACGCAGCAGAAGAGATTGGGCGGTTATTGCCAGCAGGAAGTATATTTGTAGACGCTTATCGAGCATTACCAGGGATGAAATGGGCAGGCGATCGCTTTTACGAACAAATCCGCGATCATCGCTACACTATCTTTGGTAAGCGTTCCAATACATATCAATCCTCATACTGTGTAGATGGTAGCTGCAACGTAGATAACTAGTCCAAGCAGAAAATTTAGTAGAGATGTTGCACTGCAAGGTCTCTACTTGCAACTCGTAAGAGTATTGATGCAACCTTGGAAGCACTTTCGCTTACTATATTTGTCATAATTCCAAAAGCTACTCTCGCAACTCCACTTTAGACAGAGTTATTTGTTAAGAAATTCAACCTTCCGGTGCTAGCGAAAAGTCTGCTAGACCAACCATTATGCTATCTGGCGTGTTTGTAAATATTGTGCAATCTATGACATTTGCGATTGCGCCACGATTCGGCACAACAAACTGGAACTGATGGGAGGATACTGCGTGAGAATAGGTGCTAACTACTTGGGTGACGGAGAGTGCGAATTTACAGTTTGGTCTCCGCTATTAGAGAGCGTCACGGTACAGATTTTGACGCCAGAACCGCAGTTAATTCCGCTCAAGCCTCAGTCTGAGGGATACTGGCAAACGAAAGTTAACGATGTATATCCAGGCACGCTTTATCGATATGTTTTAAATGGGCAAGACGCTTTTGCCGATCCCGCATCGCAGTATCAACCCGAAGGGGTGCATGGGCCGTCGCAAATTATTGACCAACACTTTGAGTGGACTGATGAAGGATGGACTGGGATTCCTGTGGAGTCGATGATTTTCTATGAAGTTCACGTTGGGACTTTCACGCCTGAAGGAACTTTCACCGCCATTATTCCCCGCTTACCGGATTTGAAAGAACTGGGAATTAACGCCATTGAAATCATGCCCATCTCCCAATTTCCGGGAGATACCCATATTGAGGCAACTCTGGCATACCGCAACTGGGGTTATGACGGCGTTTATCCTTATGCGGTGCAAAATTCCTACGGTAGCCCAGCCGATCTGAAGCAACTAGTAAATGCTTGCCATCAACACGGAATTGCCGTAGTGCTGGATGTGGTGTATAACCACTTTGGGCCCGAAGGCAACTATATGAGTCAGTTCGCGCCCTACTTTACTAAAACCTATAAAACACCTTGGGGCGAAGCGCTGAATTTTGACGATGCCCATAGTCAGGGTGTGCGAAATTATTTTATCCAAAATGCGCTTTACTGGTTGCGCGAGTTCCACATTGATGCATTGCGGCTGGATGCCATTCAAGCAATTTACGACTTGGGAGCAAAGCATTTTTTATGGGAACTGGCGGAAGCAGTTCATCATTTCTCACAACAAGGGCAAAAATGGAAACGCCATTTAATTGCCGAAAGTGACTTGAATAATCCGCGAATAATTCGTCCAGCAGAATTGGGTGGATATGGACTTGATGCCCAGTGGAGTGATGATTTTCACCATTCATTGCACGCACTGTTGACAGGCGATCGCCAAGGATATTATCAAGATTTTGGGCAAGTGGCTCAGTTGGCAAAATCTTATGAAGATACTTTTGTCTACGATTGGAAATACTCGCCCGATCGCAAACGGTTTCATGGCCTATCTTGCCGCGATCGCCCCCTATCACAATTTACAATCTGTATTCAGAATCACGATCAAATCGGCAACCAAATGAAAGGAGAACGCCTCACCCAGAGGATCTCTTTTGAAGGATTAAAGTTAGCTGCTGGGGCTGTGTTACTGTCGCCTAATTTACCCTTGTTATTCATGGGAGAAGAATACGGTGAAACAGCACCCTTTATTTACTTTGTCAGTCACTCCGATCCTGATTTAATTCAAGCAGTTCGAGCCGGACGCAAACAAGAATTTGAAGCATTTCACTATGCAGATGATCCCCCAGATCCCGAATCGTCAGAAACTTTCCTAAAGTCTAAACTCAATTGGGAATTACGCAATGACGGTAAGCACAAAGTTCTCTGGGATTGGTATCGCCAGTTAATTAATTTACGCAAGACGCATCCAGCACTTTTGAATCAAGATCGCAACTCCATCAAAGCAACTAGCGATGAAGATAAGCAGTTGGTCATCGTGCGCCGTTGGTGCGAATCAAGTGAACTAATATTTGCGATGAATTTCAATTCATCTTCAGTGACAGTGGCTTTGCCGTTTGAGCAAAATGCCAATAAATTGTTAGACTCTGCTGATACCTCATGGTCTGGGCATGGTTCTGAAGCTCCTGAACATCTCTCTGTAGGGCAAGAAGTCAAATTGCATCCTACTAGTTTAGTACTCTATGAAAAAGGATGAGGCAAAGAGCTAGAACTTAAAGTTTCAAGTAAAAAGGCTCAACGTCCGAGTAAAAAGGCTCAACCTTCGAGCTAAAAGGTTCAACGTTCGAGCAAAAAGGCTCAACCTTCGAGCAAAAAGGCTCAACGCTCGAGTAAAAAGGCTCAACCTTCGAGCTAAGAGGTTGTTTGAAAAGTAGTTGGCTGTGGTTTTAGGCACTTATTGATCCCCCCTAACCCCCCTTAAAAAGGGGGGAACCGGAATCAAAGTCCCCCTTTTTAAGGGGGATTTAGGGGGATCTAGAACGTTTCACTACCGTGAAGAGGACTTTTCAAATATTCTCTAAAAGGTTCAGCGTTTACCCTCAAAACCTCATCTTTCTCCCTCATCCCCCTTACTCCCCACTAAAAAAATATGCGAATTCCTACCGCCACTTATCGAATTCAGTTTACACCTCAGTTTGGCTTTGACAACGCCAAAGCGATCGCAGCCTATCTAGCAGATTTAGGTATTTCTGATTTATATGCTTCCCCGATTTTCAAAGCCCGCTCCGGGAGTACACACGGCTACGATATAGTAGATGCCACTCAACTTAACCCAGAACTGGGAACTAATGAATCCTTTGATGCCTTAATTGGTGAAATTCAATCCCTTGGTATGGGCTGGTTACAAGATATAGTGCCCAACCACATGGCCTATAGCAGCGAAAACGATTACTTGATGGACGTATTGGAACACGGCCCAGATTCCAGTTATACCGACTACTTCGATCTTTCTTGGAATGCACCCTTTGGCGATCGCCAAGAGCGAATTCTCGCGCCGTTGCTGGGAGATTTCTATGGTGCATCCCTAGAAAACGGACACATTCAACTGCAATACGAACAAAACGGTTTAACCGTCAACTATTACAGCTTAAAACTGCCACTCCGGTTAGAATCTTACACAAAATTTATCACCTATAATCTGGGTAAACTCACCCGGACACTCGGACGCAATCATCCCGATTTTATTAAGTTATTAGGGATTCTCTACATTCTCAAAAGTGTGCCTTCAGAAGTTGCCGGAAAACAGCGACAAGACCAAATCGCATTTATTAAAGGATTGCTTTGGGAACTCTACACCACAAACGACACCATCCGCGAGTTCATTGACGAAAATATCGAAACTTTTAACGGAGAACCTGGTAATTCAGAAAGCTTTAACCTGCTAGATGATTTACTGAAGGATCAATTTTACCGTCTCGCCTTCTGGAAAGTTGGGGCGGAGGAAATGAATTACCGCCGCTTCTTTACTGTTAATGAACTGATTTCCGTTAAAGTTGAAGAAGTTCGGGTTTTTAATAATACCCATAGCTTCATTCAAAAGCTGGTTGAAGAAGGCAAATTTACAGGCTTACGGGTTGACCATATTGATGGACTTTATAACCCAATCCAGTATCTCGAAAGACTGCGGGAAAAGATGGGAGATGTTTATATCACCGTCGAGAAGATTTTAGAACTCACCGAAGAATTGCCGGAAAACTGGGGAATTGAAGGTACATCTGGATATGACTTTCTCAACTATGTAAATGGTGTATTTTGTCAAACAGAAAATGAATCATCTTTCGATAAAGTTTACCAGAACTTTATTAGTTCCAGAGTAGATTATGCCTCGGTAGTGAAGGATAAAAAACACCTGATTTTGGAAAAGAATTTAGCAGGTGATATTGACAATTTGGCACTTTTGTTAAAGAACGTTTCCAGCAAATATCGCTATGGCAATGATTTTACACTGAATGGATTAAAAAGAGCGATCGCCGAAGTTTTGACACTGTTCCCGATTTACCGCACCTACATTACACCCGATGGGATTGGAGAAAGCGATCGCGCTACCATTCAAGAAGTAATCGATCAAACCAAAGAACAAGTACCCCTATTGCAGAACGAACTGAATTTTATTGAAAAGTTGATGCTGCTAGAGTTTGATAATTCTCTGACTCAAACAGAACGCGAACAGTGGATATATTTTGTCTTACGGATGCAGCAATACAGTGGGCCGTTAATGGCCAAAGGCGTAGAAGACACCACATTATATGTTTACAATCGGTTGCTGTCGCTGAATGAAGTCGGGGGAAATCCGGGACATTTTGGCATCGACTTAGCCAAATTTCATGCCTTTAACAAACAGCACCAAGAAACCTGGCCTCACACAATGAACACCACCGCCACCCACGACACCAAACGCGGCGAAGATGTGCGGGCCAGATTGAACGTCCTCTCAGAAATTCCCGATGAATGGGATCAGCAGGTAAATACCTGGAGTGCCATGAATCGAGGACATCGTAGCCATCGCCACGGGTTTGCTATGCCCGATCGCAACGACGAGTATTTTCTCTATCAAACCCTAGTAGGGGCGTTTCCTTTTGCCGAACACGAACATGCATCCTTCGTGGAACGAGTAAAAGACTATATAATTAAAGCAATTCGAGAAGCGAAAGTGCATACAGCATGGTTACGACCTGATAGCGAGTATGAACAAGCTTGTACCTCTTTCATTGAGAAAGTCCTCGACCCTTCCCTCTCCGGGGAATTTTTAGAAGCCTTTCGTCCCTTTCAAGGGCGAATTGCAGAGTATGGTATCTTCAATTCCCTTTCCCAAACTCTACTAAAGATTACCGCCCCCGGCGTACCCGATGTATACCAAGGAACAGAACTTTGGGAACTCAGCCTAGTCGATCCAGACAATCGCCGTACCGTGGATTTTGAACAGCGACGCACCTACTTAAGCGCCATCCGCGAACAGGTTAAAACCGATATTCTGGGTTTGATTCAAGAATTGCTGAGTGATAAAAGCGACGGTAGAATCAAACTGTTTTTAACGGCTCAATTACTCCAAGCCAGAACAAACTTTGTTTCATTATTCCAGGATGGCGATTATTTACCGTTAGAAGTTCAGGGAACCCACGCCAATCACATAATTGCCTTTGCGCGGCGGGAAGGGAATCAAACAGCGATCGCCATCGCCCCTCGCTTTTTTACAAACCTGATCCAGCCAGGAGAAAACCCCTTGGGCGATTCAGTATGGCAAGATACGCACCTGCTATTATCCCCTGGAACTCCCTCCACCTGGAAAAACGTCATCACTCAGCAACCCTTACAGGCAACAGAAACATTATCTATCGGATCTGCCCTCACCCATTTTCCAGTCGCCCTATTAGTTAGTAGTGCCGAATGAAGAGTGCTGAGTTGAAAGACCGTCCACAAAGGGCTTTGCTCAAACCGAAGTACATAAGTAGTATTGAGTACATTTTCTTCACTCAGGACTGCCTCAACGCCCCGCTACCCCTAGCAGGACTCAGCACTTAGCAGGTAAAAAGATGAATCCTCCATCTTACGCAGAGAAATGCCGTAAAATCTCTGCGTACCTCTGCGATTCCCTTTGCGATCCTCTGCGTTAAAAAAAATCCTCCAACCTCCTCACACCCCGTCAAATTGAATTATGATTGTTTCCCCAGCACTTACCACCACTCAGATTGACAGCGTGCGGGCCCATATCAAAAAAACCTGGAAAACTTTAACGCGATCGCACGAACACTTATTACAATCCGCCAAAGATACCAAACTAGACCACAAAACCGATACTCCCTGGATTGTTTACATTTCCCCTTCAGAAGATTGTCCCAACATTCAGACTGTGTTAGAGCGATCGCTATCTCCAAAAGATATGCAACAGCTAGAAATTCGCACTTTGCCAGCAGAAGCAGAAGCGATTAAAGAGCATGGGTTATTATACCTACCAGGGCCTTATGTTGTACCAGGCGGTCGCTTCAATGAAATGTATGGCTGGGACAGCTACTTTATATTGCTAGGACTGTTGCACGATGGAGAATTGGAGCTAGCACAAAGTCAAGTCGATCAATTGTTGTACCAAGTACAACATTACGGCATTATTCTCAACGCCAACCGGACTTATATGCTGTCGCGATCGCAGCCTCCTGTCCTCAGTATGATGGTTTTGGCGTTATTCCAGCACACCAAAGATAAAGAGTGGTTGAAAGCAACCGTACCGCTGTTAGAGCAATTTTACTATTACTGGGTAGTACCGCCCCATCTGAATGCTGCAACCGGCTTATCCAGATTTTATGCCTTTGGGGAAGGCCCAGCGCCAGAAGTTTTGTTTTCCGAGCGGGATGAAGAAGGAAAAAGCCACTATGATCGCGTCAAGGAATATTACCAAACCTTTGAGGTTGAAGATTACGATGTCAATCTTTACTACGATCGCGAAAATGACAAACTAACCAATCTATTTTACAAAAGTGATCGCACCATGCGCGAGTCTGGTTTTGATATCACCAACCGATTTGGCCCTTTTAGTGCTGATATTCTCCACTACGCTCCTGTGTGCCTCAATAGTTTCTTGTATCAAGTGGAACAAGACATGGCGCAAATTAAGCATATTCTGGGGAACGAACAATTGGAACAAAAATGGAGCAATCGCGCAGATATCCGCCGCGATCGGATCGATCAATTTCTTTGGGATGAAGAACGAGGACTCTATTTCGACTATCACTTCCAGAGTGGGAAAGACCGCCGCTACGAATTTGCTACCACATTCTATCCCCTGTGGCTGGGAATTTCTTCTCAAGCCCAAGCCCAGCGCGTCGTGGAAAATCTCTCTTTGTTTGAAGCCCCAGGTGGAATTCTTGCCAGTACTCATATTACCGGAAACCAGTGGGATGCTCCCTTCGGTTGGGCACCATTGACTTTCATTGCTATCCAGGGACTTCACCGTTATGGGTTTCATACAGAAGGCGATCGCATTGCTAACAAATTTTTGGCTATGGTAATCAAAGAATTCGAGCGTCACAATACCCTAGTTGAGAAATATGATGTTGAACGCTGTTCTGCCAACGTTTCTGACGAAATCTCCTTTGGATATAGTTCTAACGAAGTTGGTTTCGGCTGGACAAATGGAGTCATTCTAGAACTTTTAACAGGCGGTGGGAAAAAAGTTTAGATAAAAAGGCGTGAGATTTTTTCTCACGCCTTTATCTTCAATAAATGGGTTTAACTATATTAGAACTTACACAAACTCTACGATTCTTGAGAATAATTGCAATGGTTCAATCAGCCCCAAAAGTTCTAACCGTTGATAAATTTATTAGCCAGTACGGTGAGTGCGATAGGAGCCAGAATGCAAAATGAATTGGAATAGTGGCATATTGCAATATGCCACTACCTTTGGATAAAAGGGTTTAAGTACGGAGCTAAATCTACAATTTACTAGTTTTCAATTTTATGGTTTGTCTGAATTCCCCGGTAATCGCCCTCATCTGAATTCTGAATTTTGACTCCTGTATTATTTATCAATGCTGTCTCAGCACCTACCAAGTATCATCTGTACGTTTATCGTAAGGCTCACCTGTAAAAGGTTGTACGCCAATAGTAGGGTAAGCATCATCCGTAGGGCCAAAAATCCGCATTGCAGCTTCAGAAATATACTGGGTTATGTTCGCAATGATTTGGGAAATAGCCATAATATTGGACTCCTTTTTTCGAGTCGCTTAATTGTGTTATCTATACTCTAATGCTGATATTTAAGGCTGGCTCTAATTCTCAATATATTGAGAATATATGCAATGTTTATTCAGATAAGTTTGCAATACTTTAGCTTGTCAAAAAATCAAACTTTCCTCTTTGATCTTAATTGTAACATAGTTATTTCTCTAACCCTTGTCTGGAAAAGAGGCTGGGAAAGAAACTTGCTTTGGCAGGATATTATTTCCTTTCATTAGCCGCTTTGTGAGATTAACATTATTGCTAGCTTTTACTATTAAAAAACATTAAGTATTCTATGAAGTTATTATTAACTTGCCGATAAATCTATTGTCATACGGCAATCTCAGAAAATCTACTTGCCAGGAGTTGACATTATTTATGGTAAATATTACCATAAATAAAAGAAGCATCTTGTAAGGAAGCTCTTGCATGACAACTTTGCCAGATTTGGATTATGTATATAAACAGCAAAGCCAGCAGAACCCGGAACTAAACCTTTCTGCCGATGACTACAGCTTGCTGACCGACCTTTACCAGTTGACGATGGCAGCTTGTTACACAGGCGAAGGTATAGAACAACGACGGGCTAGCTTTGAGTTGACTATTAGGCGATTGCCAGAGGGTTTTGGTTATTTAATTGCAATGGGGCTAACGCAGGCATTGGAATATTTAGCCAAATTCCGCTTTAGTTCGACGCAAATTGCGGCATTACAAGCGACGGGGATTTTTGCTCATGCAAGCGATCGCTTTTGGTCACTTTTAGCTGAGGGAAAGTTTACGGGTGATGTTTGGGCAGTACCAGAAGGAACAGCCGTGTTTGCAAATCAGCCACTATTGCGGGTGGAAGCACCTCTTTGGCAAGCCCAACTAGTAGAAACTTACCTGCTGAATACGATTAATTACCAGACTTTGATTGCTACAAAAGCAGCAAGGTTAAGGGATATAGCGGGAGAATCAGCAACACTTTTAGAATTTGGCACAAGACGAGCATTTAGTCCGCAGGGGTCTTTGTGGGCAGCACGGGCAGCGTTGGCGGGTGGGTTAGATTCCACTTCTAATGTGTTAGCAGCGCTACAACTAGGACAAAAGCCAAGTGGTACGATGGCACACGCCCTGGTGATGGCGTTGTCAGCAATAGAAGGTACTGAAGAACAAGCTTTCAGTGCATTTCATCGATATTTTCCGGGTGCGCCATTGCTGATTGATACTTACGATACCATTGCTGCTGCCGGGCGCTTGGCCGAAAAAGTAAATTCCGGGGAAATGCAATTAACAGGAGTGAGATTGGACTCAGGAGATTTAGTTACCTTATCAAAACAGGTGCGATCGCTCCTTCCTGGTGTGCCAATTTTTGTCAGTGGTGATTTGGACGAGTGGGAAATTGCCAGGTTAAAAGCTGCTGGGGCGCAAATTGATGGTTACGGACTGGGAACGCGACTAGTTACAGGTTCGCCTGTAAATGGAGTCTATAAACTTGTAGACATTGATGGTATCCCAGTGATGAAGCAGTCTAGTGGTAAAGTTACTTATCCAGGACGCAAGCAGATTTTTCGCTTGTTTTCGGGAGGGAAGGTAAAAGCAGACAGGTTGGGACTTTTAGGTGAAAGTCCTTTGGACGGAGAAGCTTTGTTGCAGTTGGTAGTGCAAGACGGTGAACGGATACAGCCGTTGGAATCGTTGGCAACAATTCGTCAGCGTACCGCCGCCTCAGTTGCGAGTTTGCCACAACAAACACGGCTTTTGAATCGTCCTGTGGCTGTAGAAGTAAAGATTTCTGAGGGGTTACGGGTATTGACTGAAGAAACTAAGAAACGTAGACGCACCAGCGGCTTGCCGTAGGCTACCGCAGAGGCACAGAGAACACAGAGGTAAGAAGTACTCTTTGAGTCTGTCTTAATTACAAACTTGTACTGAGCGTAGCCGAAGTATTACGAATTATTATGAGAGTTGCTTTGTTTGGAACTAGTGCCGATCCACCAACTGCGGGACATCAAAAAATTCTGAGTTGGTTATCTGAGCGTTATGATTGGGTAGCGGTTTGGGCAGCAGATAATCCATTTAAGTCCCATCAAACACCCTTAGAACATCGGGCGGCAATGTTGCGGCTGTTGATTGCGGATATAGACACGCCACGGCACAATATTGCTTTGGAACAAGAATTGAGTAGCTTCAGAACGCTGGAAACAGTGGAAAAAGCCAAGCTTATTTGGGATGAAGACGCTGAATTAACGTTGATTATTGGTTCAGATTTACTGAGTCAGCTACCACGTTGGTATCGCATTGAAGATTTGTTACAGGAAGTGCAACTACTGATCGTACCGCGACCCGGATATGCAATAGATGAATCTAGTTCAGAGGTAGTGCAAAAGTTGGGAGGGAAGATTGCGATCGCTAGTCTGACCGGTCTAGATGTTTCCTCAACAGCGTACCGCGAACATAGAGATCCCCAAGCCCTCACAGCCCCTGTAGTTGCCTATATTAATCGAGAGCATTTGTACGAATGCCAGGACGTTCACCAAAAAAGATACCAACTCCGTTAAACCAACAACCTTTGGCCGATTTCAAGGTTGGTGTTGATAATGTAATTTTTTCTGTAGATACTGTACAAAATCGGCTGTTAGTTCTACTAGTAATGCGACAGCAAGAACCATTTTTAAATCATTGGAGTCTTCCCGGTACTTTGGTACGTCCAGGAGAGTCTTTAGAAGATGCCGCCTATCGCATTATGGCGGAGAAAATTAAGGTCAACAATCTCTATTTAGAACAACTGTATACATTTGGCGGGCCGAATCGCGATCCACGGGAAGCAACTGATAGTTATGGTGTGCGTTATTTATCAGTTAGTTACTTTGCCCTAGTGCGATTTGAAGAAGCCGAATTAATTGCCGATCGCATGACTGGCATAGCTTGGTATCCGGTCAAAGAAGTACCGAAATTAGCTTTTGACCATAATGAAATTTTGGCTTATGGACACAGGCGGTTACGAAATAAATTAGAGTATAGTCCGGTGGCTTTTGAAGTCTTGCCAGAAATGTTCACCTTAAATGATTTATATCAGTTATACGCCACAGTTTTAGGTGACAATTTTTCCGATTATTCTAATTTTCGGGCGCGTCTACTCAAGTTAGGTTTTTTATGCGATACCGGAATTAAGGTATCACGAGGTGCTGGCCGTCCGGCTAGTTTGTATAAGTTTGATGCAGAAGCATTTGCTCCCCTAAAAGATAAACCCTTGGTGTTTATTTAACGATGTACTACATGGGACAAGGGAGACAAGGGAGACAAGGTGACAAGATGAATAACCAATGCCCAATACCCAATGCCCAATGACAAATGACAAATGACAAATGACAAATAATATGAAAATTGCGATCGCTCAAATTAATCCGACAATTGGTGATTTGCTTTTAAATGCCCAAAAAATTCTGGAGGCGGCACAACGTGCAGCATCTAGCGGGGCGCGTTTGTTGCTAACACCAGAACTTTCATTGTGTGGCTATCCACCTAGAGATTTATTACTAAATCCTAGTTTTGTGGAAGCAATGGGCATCACCGTACAAAACTTGGCTCAAGATTTACCGCCAAATTTGGCTGTGTTGGTAGGAACTGTTGAACAAAATCTCGAAGCCTCTATTACTGGAGGTAAAACTTTATTTAACAGTATGGCTTTGTTAGAGGATGGCAAGGTTAAGCAAGTTTTTCACAAACGACTTTTGCCTACTTACGATGTATTTGATGAACGCCGCTATTTTGAACCCGGCTTGCAAGCTAATTATTTCACTTTAGATAATATCGATATTGGCGTAACTATTTGCGAAGATTTATGGAACGATGAGGATTTTTGGGGCAAACGTAGTTATGCAGTAAATCCGATTGCTGACTTAGCAATTTTGGGTGTAGATTTGATTGTAAATTTGTCTGCTTCCCCCTACACTGTTGGCAAGCAGCAGTTTCGTGAAATCATGCTCAGGCATAGTGCAATACGTTTTCAACAACCGATGATTTACACTAATCAGGTTGGCGGAAATGATGACCTAATTTTTGATGGACATAGTTTTGTCTTAAATCGTCAAGGTGAAATTATATCTCGTGCCCGTGGATTTGATACCGATTTATTAGTAGTTGAATTTGATGAAGCGCAACAGGATTTTCAATTAGGTTCTATAGCACCTGCATATCAATCAGAAGATGAAGAAATTTGGCAAGCTTTGGTTTTAGGAGTGCGAGATTACGCTCGTAAGTGTCGCTTTTCTAAAGTAGTATTGGGTTTAAGTGGCGGGATTGACTCGGCAATAGTAGCTGCGATCGCCACGGCTGCACTTGGTAAAGAAAATGTCCTCGGTGTTCTCATGCCTTCCCCTTACAGTTCCGAGCATTCCATTAGTGATGCTATGGCATTAGCCGAAAATTTGGGGATTAAGACTAATCTTTTACCAATTGGCGAGTTAATGCAAGGCTTCGATCAAACATTAGGTGATTTGTTTACGGGTACTGAGTTTGGATTGGCTGAAGAGAATATCCAATCTCGGATTCGCGGTAATTTATTAATGGCGATCGCTAATAAATTTGGCTATCTTCTCCTATCTACTGGTAATAAATCAGAAATGGCTGTGGGTTACTGTACCCTCTATGGTGATATGAATGGCGGGTTAGCAGTGATTGCAGATGTCCCGAAAACCCGTGTGTATTCACTTTGTCATTGGTTAAATCGCAATAATGAAATTATCCCGAAAAACGTTTTGACTAAAGCACCTAGCGCCGAACTTAAGCCAGGTCAAGTCGATCAAGACTCTCTACCGCCTTACGAAATTTTGGACGATATTTTGCAACGCCTGATTCACAACCATCAATCAGCAGCGCAAATTGTTGCAGCCGGTCACGATGCGGTGATTGTAGACAGAGTAATTCAAATGGTGGCGCGGGCTGAATTTAAACGGCGACAAGCACCCCCCGGCTTAAAAATAACCGATCGCGCCTTTGGAACTGGTTGGCGAATGCCAATTGCTAGTAACTGGGTTGGTGTCAAAAAAGCATACCAGACTAAAAGCATAGCTACACCTACTTTAGTTTGTTGGGATGGACAAGATGCTCATCCGCAAATCAAGTAATCAGACCTCTTGCATAAATTACAAATAAAAACCCACTCTGCCAAAGCTACGCTTTGTCTCCCTTCTCCTTGGTAACTAGGATGTACACACAAGTCTGAAATAGCTATTTACCAAGGTTTTACCCCACCCTAACTTTCCCCTTGAAAAGGGGCTACGGTGTACACACAAGTCCTAAAAACCTAGCTTGATCAGGCTTGACTCATTCTCATACAAAGTATCGGAACGAGAGAAATAGCATTGTCAGTCGATGCAATGCCATTGTTAGTCGATGCAATGCCATTGTCAATCGATGTAATGCCATTGTCAGTCGATGTAATGCCATTGTCAGTCGATGTAATGCCATTGTCAGTCGATGCAATGCCATTGTCAGTCGATGCAATGCCATTGCAGGTTAAGAAACTTGTGTCTACACCGTAGCCACGAAGAGCGGGGAGGGTTAGGGAGAGGTAAAACTTACGCTTAAACCCAGATGATTAAACTGTTTCAGACTTGTGTGCAGAGAAGAAGACAAAGAAACGAAGAAAGAAAATTTGGTGCAGCCTCACAAAGAAATGGTATAAATCGTTCGTGAGAATTTGAGATTGTTGTTACCCTCTGTAGTCGGTTTTATGGCAACCACTAATAACTTCCTTTTCACATTGAAACTGTTTTCAGCACTAGGCTGCGGGCTGGTGGCTGGTGTCTTCTTTGCCTTTTCGACTTTCGTAATGAATGCCCTTGGACGACTCCAGCCGAAGGAGGGTATTGCCGCCATGCAATCCATTAATATAACGGCGATCAATCCGTTGTTCATGCTGGCGCTTTTTGGAACGGCTGCGGCTTGCATTTTGCTAGCGGTTTCCTCGGTGTTAAAGTGGCAACAACCTGGTGCTGCTTACTTGTTTGTCGGCAGTTTGCTCTATCTCATTGGCACGGTTCTAGTGACGATCGCGTTCAATGTACCACTAAATGATGCGCTGGCGCTCGTCAAACCGGACAGCAGTGAAGCCGCAAACCTATGGGCTAGATACCTTACTAACTGGACAATCTGGAACCACGTTCGGACAATAGCGGCACTTGCAGCCGCAGCAGCATTCACGATCGCGCTCTGCGATCGCACGGTGAAATAGGATTGATAAGTATCCTGATGATCAGCAAAATGAAGCTATATGAGTGTTCAAGCAGCATACGATAATTGGTCAGCCACATACGATGCTGACAAAAATCTAACGCGCGATTTGGATCAAGCCGTCGCCAGACAAACCTTGATGGCTTTGAGGTGTAAATCAGTAGTTGAAATTGGCTGTGGCACAGGGAAAAATACGCTTTTGCTTTCACAAATTGCTCTTGAAGTTTATGCGATCGATTTTTCAGCACAGATGATCGAAAAGGCGAAAGAGAAAGTGAAGTCAGCTAATGTAGTATTTATTACAGAAGACATCACCAAGCAATGGAGTTGTAGCAATGAATCTGCCGATTTAGTCACTTGTCATCTTGTTTTAGAACACATCGAAGACCTCAACTTGATATTTTCAGAAGCATTTCGTGTATTAGTCAAAGGAGGATATTTTTTCATCTCTGAGCTTCATCCATTTAGGCAATATCAGGGAACAAAAGCTAATTTTCAAAAAAACCAAGAGATTGTTGAGATTCCTGCATTTGTGCATCATATATCGGACTTTTTTAACACAGCAAAAGAATGTGGATTCCTGGTTGAGGACTTCAAAGAGTGGTGGCATGAACAAGATCAAAATAAACTACCAAGGCTTGTATCAATCTTGTTTAAAAAGTGAGGAAAACTTTGGTTGTTACCAATGGTGTGCTGTTAACACTTTGGATTCAATTGCGATCGCGCCTCGATCGATACAGTAGAGAGCGATCGCCTGTTTGATTGCAGACATCAAAGGCGATCGGCTGCGGTACGCTGTTCGCTCTTGCTATTTTGGTATGAATTATGAATATCGAAGATACAGACTTTGCAACTAACTGAGGTACAAAATGCAGGAATTAAAATCAGACTTGAAGGAGGCAGGAGGCAGAAGAGCTTTTTCATTTATAGGATTCAAACCCCTCCTGAAAAAGCAGCCCAAAACAAGAAAATTTGGAGTTCTTGTCTTAAACCGTAAGTTCGCTATGGTCGCGGCAGGAAACAGATAGCGACGCGCAAAGCGAGTCTGCGTTCGCGTAGCGTCTCGCAGAGAGCGTCGGGCAGTTTTCCTCCTGCCCCCTGCCCCTGCCCCCGGTCACTGAATCTCGACTTCGCTCGATTTCCGCGTAGTCGAAGTGACCCCCTGCCCCCTGCCTCAAAACCCAAAGTAATTAAACTACACTACTCCCTACTTCCCGTCCTGGGAATCAACTCTCTAGAGCGCTCTACCAAGCGAATAAACTCACCCCGATAACCCTCCAGGTCTTCTCCCTTTCCTTGAGTTGCCAATTTCATCACCAAATCATAATTAGCATTCCCCTTATACTCAGAGTCACGCAGCACCATTCCAAAGGTTGCCACCGCAGCCGCAAATCTCAGGTTTGTGGAAGGTATCTGGTCGGCTTTCAAATCATCATCTTGGATAATTTGGGTAATTAGTTGACTGGTGGTGTCTTGGGGCAATTTATAACGCAGTTTAACCTGCATCAACTCATTACCAGCAGCATTCGAGGCATCACCAGAACGCTGATACCGCAAGGGGTCTACCTCTGGTAGTTTCACATCGCTTTTCGTACCAGTAGGAATTATTTCATAAAGCGCTGTCACAGAATGACCAGCCCCAATATCCCCTGCATCTTTCTTATCATCATTGAAATCCTGGTTTTGCAGCAGGCGGTTTTCGTAGCCAATCAATCGGTATGCCTGAACTTTCGCCGGATTAAACTCCACCTGAATTTTCACATCTTTGGCAATGGTAAACAGAGTTCCTCTGAGATCGTTAACTAAAACCTTTTTGGCTTCCAATAGGGTATCGATGTAAGCGTAGTTGCCGTTACCCTTATCAGCCAGTTGCTCCATTTTCCCGTCCTTATAGTTGCCAGTGCCAAATCCCAACACCGTCAGAAAAATTCCCTGATCTCGCTTTTGTTCAATTAATCGCGTCAATTCGGCATCACTGGAAACCCCTACATTAAAGTCTCCATCAGTAGCTAAAATTACTCTATTATTACCAGATTTCAGGAAGCTTTGTTTGGCTATCTTGTAGGCTAGTTCAATGCCCTGACCGCCAGCAGTGGAGCCTCCAGCCTCCAAACGGTCAATCGCTGCCAGAATTTTTGATTTCTGACTACCTGGAGTAGTTGGTAACACCAATCCAGCATTACCGGCATAAACTACCAAACTTACTCGGTCTTCAGGGCGCAGTTTATTCACCAGCAATTTGAGTGACTGTTGCACCAAGGGTAATTTGTTGGGGTCGTTCATCGAACCGGAGACATCAATCAGAAATACTAAGTTGCTGGGTGGCAAGGTTTCGCTCTCTAAACGTTTACCTTGCAAACCCACCTGTACGAGCTTGTGTTGAGGATTCCAGGGAGCAGCAGCAACTTCTGTGGTGACGGAAAAAGGGCGATCGCCTTTTGGTTGAGGATAATTGTAGGTAAAATAATTGATCAGTTCCTCAATTCGCACTGCATCCTTAGGTGGTAATTCCCCTTCAGTAATAAACCGTCGCACATTGCTATAGGATGCTGTATCCACATCAATGGAAAAAGTGGAAAGAGGGTCATTACTGACGCGATGAAAGGGATTATCCTCAATCCGGTTGTAGTTTTCTGTATTGAATCTGCTACCTATTTGAGGTTCAGGGGCAACCCTTCCAATACTGCTACGAGCTTGAAGTTTAGGCATATTCGCACGGTTAGCAACTTGATCCTGAGATGAGCCAGACGGGATACTAAGGGGTGGAGCCGTGGGCAAGGGTTGAGTCTTTCGGCTAGACTCAGGTTGATTCCTTTCTCTGGTAGTCTGAGCCGGAGTGATGGGGCTACGAGCTTCCAATTCCTCTATCGGACTTTTTAGGGTTGCTAACTCCGGTGCAAATTCTGACTGCAAGCGTTGCAGAGTTTTCATATCTGCTGGAGTAACTATCTTCGGGTCAGTCGCTATTAGTTCATTACTGCGATTCAGACAAGCATTCAAGACTGCGGCAAATTCAGTCCGAGTTACAGGAAGAGTGCCAAAGTTTTTGACGGGGACAACACAACTATACTGTTTTACCAAAACCTGGAGTGCTTGGTAGTCAGGGTTATTGGGTAAAATAGAGGTTGTTGGCGTAGAACTGGAAGGAGTCTGATTGGCTGGAACCGCAACCGTAGCAGACTGACGTAAAATCGCAATTCCTAGTGACGGTATTAATAATAACAATGTTACAATACTGACTCGCTGCCACATTTTGGACGGAATCGGGTAAGACATGACTAAATCCTCACACTAAATTTGTTCTGTCACATTTGAAGTTTCTACTTACTTAGAATAGTCCTGAGCAGCTTGGGATTTCATAACCGTTTCAGTTTTGGTAACTATAACTTATACAACACTAACCATTCTCATCTAGCAAGATTAGGGGATATAACAGTGTTGATTAGTATCGCATTAATAATTTGGCTTAAGTAATTATTCGGTAGCTGAACAGCTTTTCTCACAAAGCTGGCATAAAGTTTGGTGAAGTTGCATTAGTTGTAGTTAGGAAATACCAGAAATTGGGAAACCTGGAAATAAAGCTTTACCTGATAAATAAAAGTTAATGGATAAACAGCAAATTATAAAACTGCTAATTGGTGATTTTACTTGGCAGCGACTGGTTACATCTTTAATCTTTATCTATATATTTTTTGCTGTATTTGTATATTTTCGGGCAGATAGCATGATTTTTCTGTCTCAACCTTCAAGCTATCAAGATGATCCCAAAATTTTGAAGTTAAGGAGTGGGGAGAATACGAATATCTCAGCTATATATTTATTGAATAATCAAGCTCGATATACTATTCTTTATTCTCATGGTAATTCTGAAGATTTAGGAGATATCAAACAGGTATTAGAAAAATTACACTCGTGGGGTTTTAGTGTCTTTGCTTATGATTATCGCGGTTATGGTACGAGTCAAGGCAAGCCGACAGAAAGTAACGCATACGAAGATATCAATACTGCTTACAATTATTTAACCCAAAATTTAAAAATATCACCTAAAAGAATTCTAGTTTTGGGGCGTTCGGTTGGCGGTGGTTCTGCGGTAAATTTAGCAATGCGGAAACCAGTAGCTGGTTTAATTATTGAAAGTTCGTTTATTTCGGCTTTTCAAGTAATAGTACCTTTTCGGATTTTACCTTTTGATAAGTTTCCTAATCTGGACAATATTAAAAAAGTCAAATGCCCGATATTGGTGATTCATGGAAAAGCAGATGATATCATTCCTTTTGCTCATGGAGAAAAGTTGTTTAATGCTGCAATCAACCCAAAACTTTATTTATGGGTTGAGGGGGCAAATCATAATGATTTATTCTGGGTAGCTGAAGAAAAGTACCGTCAAACTTTGCAGGATTTTAGTAACCTTGTCAAGGCAAATCAGCAATTATAGCAATCCGCTTTGATTTCTGTTCGCGAAGCTTGGCGTAGCCATAATTATTTGCGTAGGAGGTAAGAGGCAATAGGCAATAGGCAATAGGCAATAGGCAAGAGGCAATAGGCAATAAAGTTCTTTGAGTTGTACTGAATTTTTTCGGAAATCAAATATGAGTCCTATATCGCATCCCAGTAATTTGTAATTGCTAATGGGCTATAACAGGCAATCATAGTACTAGACTACTTTCTCTATAGGAATCATATTTGATTGCGTGAAAAAAATTCGGTACACTTTAATCTTCTGAAATCCTCTTGCCTATTGCCTTTTTGCCTATTGCCTACTAAGCCAAGTGATTTCAGTAATCAAACCGGATTCCTATATTAATAACTATAGCATTCATCTGTATGAGCAATGCTTGATGTAGTTAAGGTTTCAGAAAGGCGATCGCTCGATAATACCTAGTAGTTAAAAGCTTTTAATTGAGGAATGCTGGAGTGCGATCGCTTATTTAACTGGTCTTGCAAGGGTACATTTTATATAAGTATAAGTAGTATTTAAACTGATAATAATACGTAAATAGCTATGCTAAAAAATACCAAAATAGATAAATAAAGCGAAGTACGGAAAAATGCTAGTCCAAGTAGTGACACTTAAATAAACAAACACTATAGTAATTAAATTAACTAATGCTCGTATGTAGCAGGTTAACTGAATAATGCTTAGAAGCCATTCAAAAGCTGAATAGCACTAAAAAATTAGTGTTTTCAGTTCGGTAGAAACTATACCGAAAGCGTCAGCTTTCGGCTGATTTTTTGTGCTTGAAAACAGCAATATCCGCAAGTTAATATCCCAAGTTTCTGAAAAATTGATTTAGGTAGGTAGAAGTTATGGCAATTATCAATGGTACTAACGCTAATAATATCCTCAATGGCTTCGGGAGCAATGACAGTCTCTATGGCTTCGGGGGCGATGACGTTCTCACTATTAGCAATTCTCCAGGAAAAAACCTCTTAGACGGCGGCTCTGACAATGATAGACTTTACGCTAAAAATACCACTGGCAATAATATTCTCAAAGGTGGAAGTGGGGATGATTATTTAGATGTTTCTGGTTCTTCAGGGAAAAACCTGTTAGATGGTGGTTCTGAGAGCGATCAAATTTATGCTAGAGCTACCACTGGTAATAATACTCTCAAGGGCGGAAGCGAGAATGATTATTTAGATGTTTCTGATTCTTTTGGGAACAACCTCCTCTGTGGAGATACAGGAAATGACGAGTTTTCGATTCAGGATAGTTTTGGCAAAAATACTGTTTTAGGCGGAACTGGTTCTGATAAATTTTACGCCTATGGAGTTAATGGTGCTAATACCCTAAATGGCGGAGATGGCGATGACTTTTTCTATTTGAGTGCCTCATCTACCGCTCCTTCTGTTTTAGTGACTCAAACAGTATATGGAGGTTCGGGTTCGGATTATTTGGAAGTTAATTACAGTAGTAATACTACCGAGGGAATCACCTCGACTTTCAATGTAACTACTAACCAAGGCTCGATTACATCTGGTACGAGTCGAGTTACCTACAACAATATTGAACGATTTAATATCATCGGTACAGCCTACGCTGACAATATTGTGGGAGGTAATAGCGAAGATGTTCTCAATGGAGGCATTTCTGGCAATGATACGATTAGTGGGGGCGCAGGTAACGATTACCTCAATGTTTCCAACTCGTCTGGTAATAATGTTGTGAATGGTGGCGATGGTAACGATACCTTTTACGCATATACAGTCAAAGGTGCTAATACCCTGAATGGCGGGAATGGCGATGACTCTTTCTATTTGAGTGCCCCATCTACCGCCCCCTCAGTTTTAGTGACTCAAACTGTAGATGGGGGTACAGGTTCCGATCTTTTGGAAGTCAATTACAGTAGCTATACTACCAAAGGAATCGTCTCGACTTTCAATGCAACCACTAACCAAGGCTCAATTACGGCTGGCACAAATCGAGTTAGCTATAAGAATATTGAACAATTAAATATCAGTGGAACAGCCTATGCTGACAAGATTGTGGGGGGTAACAACGGCGATGTGCTATATGGGTATAATGGCAACGATCTCCTGACTGGAGGAAGAGGTGATGATGCTCTTTACGGCGGAGATGGGACTGATACTTTTGCGTTCAATAATTACAATGAAGGCATTGATAGTCTTGATGACTTCAATACGACTAATGAAGTTATTCAGGTATCGGCTGCTGGTTTCGGCGGCTCTTTAGTAATAGGTAAACTCTTAGCTAGTCAGTTTACCATCGGTTCAGGCGCGAGTGCGATCGCTCAACGATTTATTTATGACAATATTACAGGCGCACTGTCCTTTGACCAAGATGGCAGCGCTGGCACTTTTACTCAGGTACAATTCGCGCAACTCAGCAGTGGATTATCACTAAGCGCAACCAATTTCGTTGTTGTTTAATTGTACAAAATCAAGGCGATCGCATTGATTGAAGGGCGTGAGGGATGCGTAGCTAGCAAAAATTGCAGACATCGCCTTAAGAATTGCGATCGCCTATCTTAAGTAAATTACAGGATTCATTTTATGCATCCTCAACTAATTTTCTCATGATTTGAACAATACTTAATACAGCCGATTACTGTTACTAATTTCAGCAATGCCCTCTGGCTACGCCATTTTCTGCGTAGTACATAAGTGCTATCAAGTGCGATCGCAACAATATACTACAAAAGTTGCCTCAATTCCTCAACAGAATTTACAGTTTTGATTGCTTGTTGAATTGCTTTCAATCGCTGTAAATCCGTAATTTCATAGATAATTGGCATTAATTCCAAGCCAGGATTGCCAAATTTTATCTCTAATGATGTCTCAAGACCTGTCTGAATTCCCCGGACTTCTCCGCGTGCTTCTCCACGGGCTTCTCCACGGGCTTCCCCACGGGCTTCTCCACGGGCTTCTCCTTCGCGTAAAATTTCTTGATACCAAGGTGATTCGCGCAACACAGCCATATCCCACCTCATGATTTCTTGAACTAAAGCACTATCTAGTACAAAATTAGCAAAAAAAGCTAAAACTGTTTCCAGCTGGTTTAATTGTTCATCTCGACGCAAAATTTGCAATGCTTGTCGGATTGTTGACTCATTTTCACCACCTTTAAGAATTGGGACAAAGGGAAGCAATGATGGTAAAGCTTGTTCAAATACAATATTTACATCAACCTCCCACAAATTAATTACGCGATAATCTTGATGGGCAGTGATTCCTGCAATATTCGATGTGTAAGTTGTTGGAATTTGCGCCTCACTTGCTTTCAGTATATTGATGAGTACAGGGTATGCCGGTAAATCATACTTCTCTTCTGCTAAAGAAGCATAGGCACGCATTCGACGGGGTATTTTGGAACTGTAGCGTAATTGTAATTCGTTGACAATGAGAAATTTTCCATCTTGGGGACTTTCAGCGCGGATTAAAACGTCACTTTCTCTACTTATCCATTGAAATTCAGAATTAAGAATTTCCCCAACTGTGATATCGGGAATTTGGGTTATCCATTTCACCCAGTTGTCGGGTGCTAGGCTAATCAAGCGTTTGGTGCTGACATCTGCGGGTTTGGTCATCGGAGTAGCTGCACTTATTTCCAGCAAATCATACTACGATACCCAGCTACCGACTTCTTGAAGAAGTTGAAGATATAAACATTAACCGAACCGTATTGTATTCATCCACGGATTTATAGGTATTCTGTATTACTAATAACAAATTTTGCTTTTTGTTCAGTATTAAAAATTATAAATAGTCATATTGATTACAATCATCAAGCAAAATCTGGAAATTGTATTTAATTTACTAATCAAGATTTACATTTCTGATAAAGTTTAGTAAAGCCAAGTTTTACCTCTTCTTTGTACTACTACTATCACATCGTAATAACACCTAACTTTTTTGATTGATTCATCAAGGAGAAGATATAAAAAATCTTGTATTGCTCAAAAGCAAGGTGTAGTTTAATACACTTTTTTGTGTTGATGCCGCAGTATTTCCAAAATGTTTTTCATGAGAACTGAGGCAGAGAAAATAATATGTTTTTAGATATTTTAGCTAGCCTACAACGGTTATTTGTTGGTTACATTCCAGCCGTTGTACTGGGTAGTTTTATCGGATATTTAATTGGGATGAATAGCATGATTTATCAGTTATTTAGACTGATATTTCAGATACCACATAGTATCCCTCCTATAGCTTTGCTACCTATTGCCCTAATAGTACTTCAAGAGAGCGACTCGGCTGCTATTATAGTAGTTTTTTTGGGAACTCTCTGGACGATGATTATTAATACAGCAATAGGTATGCGGCATTTTCATAGACAGAATAATAACTTTCGAGTCGCTATATTTCATATATTTCATGCTTTGAAAGTTAGCATTTGGGTAGCCTGGTTTATAGTTATTGCTATAGAAATGTTAACAGGCCCAAAAGGACTTGGATTTACCCTCTGGGATGCTTATAAAGCTGGCAATGCCGATTACGTAATCCAAGTCATCTTATACATCGGGATTATTGGCTTTTTGCTGGATCAATTATTAGATTTCGCAGCCTATATTCTCTCGCAAATCGTTTCAGATGGAAAAAAATCTTCTTAAGAATTCAGGAGTCAGGAGTCAGAATGAATTGTGTACGACTGGTTGGTAGCGCAGCATAAAGCCTTCTCTTCTCTCAAAAGGAGATCGCGCAGCGTCTTGATTCTGAATTGTGTATTCTGAATTCTTCTTTATCTAGGCTTGCGAATTGTACCCTGCCAGCTAATAGTTTGCTTGGCAGAACGTATTCCCAAAGAACGAGTTGCTACGACTTCAATATCAACATTGACACCAGGACGTAAAGCTTCGTCAGGAATTTTGAGCTTGCCCAAAGCTAGAGTAAAACGGTTGTAATCACGAGTCACAAGTTCGTTGGGAATATCCCCTTCATATTCAGTTTTGTAGCCAGAAAAACCGTGCAAACTATCCTGGGCACGAAATTTCACGCGAAACTGAGTATTAATGGCATCAGACTTTGCTGCTAAATCGACTATTTTTAAGTTGAGATTTTGTCCGGCATCGGCAAACTCTGCCACCGCTAACCGGGTAACATCTTTTTTGGGAATGACATGGTTAACGGTAAATGTTGTTAAGCTAGCTTCACTTTTGCTGCTACCCTCAACCCATAATTCCTCAGGAAAAGTAACTTCTACTTGTTTGTTATCAGTTAAATTTAATGTTATAGCTTGATTGCCAAAGCTGGTGATGGGTTGTCTTTCTTGCCAAACTATTTGAAAAGCCTGTTCTAGACGCTGTTCAAACTCAAGGTAATCATCGGCGATCGCAGAACCAGGCGCAAGTAGAGAAGCTGCCCCTTTGCGTTGATTCCATTTATTCTTCGAGAGGTTGAACTGTTTGTTTGCCAGTTCTGCAATTGCTAGCTGTACAGTTGGATTATCAGCTGCCAAAGCTTCCTTACTATTGACAATACTCAAAGTTCCTAAGCGCCCTTGGCTACCATCGCTACCATCGCTGCCATCTCGCCCATCGCTACCGTCACTACATCGATAAACTTTGTCAGTACACTTATAATCAGGGCTACCGGGAGTTCCTTTGCAGGTTTTCACTTCCCAACTTCGTCTGTGACAGTGACAACCCTCCGTACCGTTGCCACCTCTACCGCCGCGCCCGCCTTCTCCACCAGTTGCCCGGACGGAAATGTTTCGTAAGTCTGCCAAATTGCTGTAATACACTGTGAGAGAACCACCATTTCCCCCATTCCCTCCCTTGCCACCATTACCACCGTTACCACCATTTGGGGCATTTATATCGTGGCTGACGCGATTGCGTTGGGAATCACACTCAGGTTGATAACCATGTTCTCCATCTTCCCCGTCTTCACCATCTTTACCCGATAAGTCAAGATTTACAGGTGAACCATTGACAAAAATATTTTGGTTTTCACCGCTACTACCATCTCTACCCGATCGCCCATCGGTTCCTGTGCGTCCATCTCTGCCATAATTTCGGGCTACTTTATAGTATTCGTCAGAGGCAATAGCTGGACATAAAACTGAACCAGAGGCAGGCAAAAAGCTAGTAAATAAGCAGAATATCAGCAGTAGTGGCACTTTACTTTTAAAACTATTGTGCATCTAGTTACACCTGAAATCTTAGTAGAATTATCTACTGCTGACGCTGAATTTCAACAATTTGCTCCTTCTTGTCTAGTTATGTGCTATTGATATCATGCACCTGAGTTTTCACGTCATGTAGAAAAGCCAACGGAAAACCTAACCCCCCAACCCCCAACCCTTGTAGCGTTGGGGGAGAAATCAAAGCCTCTCTCCTTGTAGGGCTACGATGTACACACAAGTTTCTTAACCTGCAATGGCATTGCATCGGTTAACAATGGCATTGCATCGGTTAACAATGGCATTGCATCGACTAACAATAGCATTGCATCGACTAACAATAGCATTACATCGGTTAACAATGGCATTGCATCGACTGACAATGGCATTACATCGGTTAACAATGGCATTGCATCGACTGACAATGCTATTTCTCTCGTTCCGATACTTTGTATGAGAATGAGTTAAGCCTAATCAAGCTAGGTTTTTAGGACTTGTGTGTACACCGTAGCCTTGTAGGGGAGAGGTTGGGAGAGGGGTTTTCCATATTCCGTGAAAAGTCAGTAGCGGGGTGGGGTTCTTTAGGTTTAATAACCAATCAAGCTGACATGAGATGATTTGCGTCAACATAGCAGACACCTAGCTTAATAGCCGATTAAACTGCTGTTGGATCGTCATCAACCTTAACAATCAGCTTGCCAAAATTATCACCTCGAAGTAAACCGATAAATGCACTAGGAGCGTTTTCTAAACCATCAGCTACATCTTCTTTATACTTAAGTTGACCAGACTGTAACCATCCAGAAACATCATGCAAAAAATCATTAAACCGATGTTGATAATCACTAACTAAAAAACCTTTAATCAAAGCTCGTTTGACTAGTAGTGGTCTTAAATTAGGCCCTGGTGGAGTAGATGTGGCATTATACTCCGAAATCAAACCTACTAGTGGAATTCTTGCCCCAAGGTTGATCTGCTGTAACACAGCTTCTAAAATTACACCTGCTGTATTGTCATAGTAAACATCAATCCCATTAGGAGCAGCTTCTTTAAGCGCTAAATCAAGTTCTTGAGTTTTGCGATTAATGCCAACATCAAAACCTAATTCTTTAACTATATAATCCCGCTTATCATCACTGCCGACAATTCCCACTACTCGCGCACCTTTAATTTTGGCAATTTGGCCTGCTACTGCACCGACAGCACCAGAAGCGGCTGAAACCACAACAGTTTCACCTTCTTTCGGTTGACCGACATCAAGCAGAGCAGCATAAGCAGTCAGGCCAGGCATACCCAGTACACCTAGACTATAGGATAATGGTGCTTGAGTGGGATCAAGTTTACGCAGCGTCTCACCCTTAGATACAGCATAAGTTTGCCAACCGTTACCGCTAAGAACAAAATCTCCTACTTGAAATCGAGGATGATTTGATTCAATTACTTGGCTGACTGTACCACCGACAATAACTGAACCCAATTCTATTGATGCAGCATAAGACTCACTTGCACTAATTCGACCACGCATATAAGGATCGAGAGATAGATAAATGGTGCGGCTAAGAACTTCGCCTTCACCCGGTTCGGGAGTTGGTGTTTCTACCAGAGCAAAATCACTCTCTTTTGGTTCCCCGACTGGACGACTTTTGAGAATGATTTGTTTGTTAATTAAATTAGACATAAGTTATTTTCCTCTAAATTAATCTGAGAATTTCTGGGAATACAGATGTGTATATAGCAATCCGATTTGATTTCTGAATCACTCGTAGAGGTAAGGGACTGGGGACACAACGACTGCGCGATAGTTGAATCTCGACTTCGCTCGATTACCGCGTAGTCGAAACTCAGTGTATCGCTGGGGACTTGGGACTGGGAAGAAGGAATAAAGGTGTACTGAGTTTTGTTCAAAAATCTCAATGCAACTAGGAAACCTTTTTCCCCT
Source organism: Nostoc sp. DedQUE02 (assembly GCF_034531035.1). Lineage (NCBI taxonomy): Bacteria > Bacillati > Cyanobacteriota > Cyanophyceae > Nostocales > Nostocaceae > Nostoc > Nostoc sp. DedQUE02. Next base: position 211,171 of record NZ_JAVRBY020000004.1, read on the forward strand.
TGCAAGAGTGCCTATTGCCTATTGCCTATTATCTGTCTACGCCAAGCTGCGCGAACAGAAATCAAAGCGAATTCCTATACTTCCAAAAATATTTCTACCTTTAGTATGAAACTTACAAAAAATATAGGATTCCTATTTGATCCTTGAAATTATTTACTGTCGTAACTGGCGATCGCAACAATCGTAGATAAAGGAACTTCCGCAAAATACTGTTGCTGAAATTGTTCTTCTCGGACAGCAGCTAAAAATTGTGCAATTGCTTCCTCAGCAAGGTTTTCGGCACTATCGCTTGGATGCCAGGTGATTTGTAAAGAACGGTCTTGTAGTTTAACTGTGAAACCTAAATATTTTAAAGCTTTGATGCCGACAAGTAAGGTTTGGTCGCTGATGCCGATTTTCTCTAAAAGTTGGACGCGGGTAACTAGTTGATTTGTGCGACTGAGATATTTGGCGATTCCGACAAGAGTCAGCCAAATTTGATTGGGTGGTTGGTGGTTAGGTTTAGACCAAGCGATCGCTAATTGTTGCTGATTGTCAAGCCCAGATGTAGAGCGGCTTATCGCCAAACATCGCCGCAACCACATACGTAAATCATCCCAATTTGTGGGACAATTTTCAAGTAATAGTGGGGGATTGGGCAGAGACGAAATTAATTGCGTCTCTACTTGGGAGTGGGGAGTGGAATTACGCAAGTCTAAGATAAGTGGTAAGTTCCGAGTGTTAAGTGCTGAGTTAATAGAAGAACGCACAGCAATTAATCTGATTTCATAACGTTTTTTGAAGGTGTTGTAGTCTAATTCTGCTATACAATCACACTTTCCTATGGGCAATTCATCTTTGTAGTGTCCCCACCATAAGCCAGGAAAAGCACTTCGACTAGAATCATCCCGAATGTCAAACTCAGTTTTAATGTACTGTACCTTTTTACCTTGCCAATCCTGCTGATTTCGATGCCAAGAATTTTCAAACCAGCAGTTTTTAATTAGCAATTTCGGAACAGGATTACCCATTCCACAAGGTTCTAGTAGTTTCAGTTCCAAAAATAACTCTTTCCCCAAGTCTGCAACTGTTACCGTCAAGTCTGCTTGCACAGTTGGCGTTAGAGTTGTGCTACCCAAAGATTGCCGCAACTGTTGATTAATCGCTGCTGTAAATAAAGGAATATTCTCCACCAGCAAACTCAAACCTGCTGCAAAAGGATGCCCCCCAAAGCGATGTAACAAATGTGCTTGGTCTTTCACCAACTGGTATAAATCGACAGAATTCACCGAACGAGCAGAACCCCTTGCAAGCAGAGGGGCAGAGGGGCGGAGGGGCAGAGGAGAAGAATTGCCCCCCTGCTCCCCTGCGCCTCTGCTCCCCTGCTCCCCTGCTTCCCCTGCTCCTTCCGTACTCAACAAAATCGTCGGGCGGCCTGTTTCTTGTGCTACCTGTCCAGCAACTAAGCCCAATACACCCGCAGGCCATTGGGCATCTTCTAGGACAATGACGCTGGTGGTTGATAAATCTAATTGGGTAAGCTTTTGCGCTACTTGTGCTTGCACATCTTTTTGTAAAGATTTGCGGCGGGCGTTGGCGAGTTCTGTAACTTCGGCTAGTTCATTACAACGTTTGACATCTTGACTAGTTAATAATTCCACGCAAAAACTGGCATCACCTTGGATGCGACTAACAGCGTTAATTCTTGGCCCCAAACCAAAAGAAATATCTGTGGGGCGATCGCCACTTTTCTGGCACAATTCTAATAATCGCCCTACCCCTGGCCGCCGCCGCGCTGTTGCTGGCTGTTTAAAATCTTCTTGCAGTCGTTGAATTCCCATCTGTGCCAAGTAGCGGCAATCTCCACTTAACTGCACCAAATCGGCAATTAATCCGACTGCAACTAAATCTAATAAATCCTCTAACGGATATTTGGCCACATTGGGCAGGCTTTGATATAGTGCTTCAACTAATTTATAAGCTACCGCCACCCCAGAAAGATTAAATAACTGATGTTCCCTTGGTAAATAACGAGGATTGACAATTGCTGCAACGGGTGGGCGTTCGGTGGGTAAGGTGTGATGGTCTGTAACTATTACTTCTATACCTAACTGTTTTGCATAGATAATTTCCTCAAGGTTTGTGCTACCTGTATCGCAAGTAACAATTAATTTACAACCTTGTTTTGCTAAGTTATCAATGCCTTGATTATTCAGTCCGTGGGATTCTTTCAGGCGATTGGGAATGTAGTAAATTAACTGGGTATTTTGAGCAAAAAACTGCCCCAATCCATCCCAAAGTACAGATGTGGCGGTAATGCCATCGGCATCGAAGTCACCCCAGATGGCAATCTTTTCTTTAGTATTATATGCTTGTTGCAAGCGTGCGATCGCCAGATGCATTTCTTGCCCAAATTCAAAGGGACTTGCTGGTTGATAAGCTTTATGGTTGATAAAAGCTGTTAATTGTTGACGATCTTTAATACCCCGTTGCCACAACAATTGTGCTGCATATAATCCACTTGATGCAGGTGTATACTGTTTTACTGCTTGGATAAACCACTCTGGTGGTTGTTCAGTTGCTGTTATAGTCCACTGCTGTTGTTCTGGCATATAAATAAAGTTAGGAGTTAAAAGTGAAAACGAAAACTCTTAGAATACAAGGGTGTGTTAAAGCATTGAAGATTGCTAACACAGAATTAAAAATACAGCAGAATTCAGAATTCAGAATTCAGGAATAAAACACGCTTTCTACCTAGATAACAGACTTAGCTTGTGTACCTCACCAAATTTAAATCTGCTATATCTCCAGATCAAGCAACTAAAATCATACGACTTAAATATAATCGTACTATAGGACTTCTATTTATTTTTGAATAAACTCAGTACACCTCTACCCTCGCTATTCCCTATTTTCCGCCCTTTCCATAAATAGATTCAGAAATCGAATCGAATTACTATATCTGCGAAGGTTCAACACACGGCAGAATTGCTCATAAAGGGAAACTGTTAATCTCTTCTGACCTCTTGACGGTAACTACTGTGAGTGTTCAATTACCTGTAGTTATTCAATGAAATTCTGATTGATATAAATGCCAGGTATTTATATCAATAATATTTATTACGTTCACTTTTTTTGCAACTTGTGAGCTAAATCACACTAGTAACCTAAGCACTGAAATAGGATTATGTTTCTGCATAAAATGTTACATACAAAATGATGGAATTACTTCAACTAATTTTGGTTTTAGGTACAGTAGTTGGTGTTGCAGATGGGAACACTATTTTGGTTAAAGATAATGCAGGACAAACAACTACAATCAAATTAGCGTGTATTAACGCACCAGAGGCGACTGACAAGCGCTATGGTTTAGCAGCAACACAAAAGCTAAAACAGCTACTACCACCTCAAACTCCTGTCGTGATTAGAACCACAGAACAACTTAAAAGTGGTCGTCCAGCAGGTGAAGTGTTTGTAGATAATCGGTCAGTAAATCTCCTATTAGTAGAGTCAGGTAATGCCGTCGTTGACCAAGAGTCTTTACAAAATTGCTATGAGAGTAAAACCAAATTTCTAATTGCAGAAGCTAATGCTAAAAATAAGCATTTAGGTTTGTGGCAGCAATCAAAATTGCAGTTGAAGTTATATACCAAGTAAGCGCTGACATTATCAGTTATAATAAGCTGAAGCAATTTTAAAACAATACAGTTGAGAATAAGCAACAAAACTCATATATAGACGCCATAAATCGCGTCTTGAAAGACCAATTATTTACACGAATAACCCTTAACTGAATCGTATAAAATTTTAGGGTTGCTGTACTTATTTAATGATTTGATATTTTCCATATTTAATTTTTGTTAATAAGTAATATCATGTCAGCTTGATTACTTATGAAACCCTAAGAACCCCAAAAAGACAAAACTACACTTGCCTCCTCGCTTGCATAGCTACGCTGTATACACAAGTCAAATTACCCCCTTTAATGCCAAGGGGGAAAAAATAAATTTAGTTTCCTCCCCAATACATACGGCGAGGGTTAGGGTGGGGTAAAACCGTGATTTCTTAGCTATTTAAGACTTGTATATACCATAGATTTGCGTGGAGGGAATTAAGAGATGGGGTGCAATAACTGTGGGAATCATAACTAATTATTTATGCAAACATGATACAAGTGGGTCAAATCGCTTACTTAGTTGCGTTTTTAATATCGCCAATCAATTCATCAATCCTTGATTGGGTAGTGTTCCAAGAACACATAAAACGTACTCCTCCCACACCAATAAATGTATAAAACTGCCAGTTCTTTGCTTTTAAACTGTGAATAACTTCTTCAGGTAATTTCACAAATACGGCGTTGGCTTCTCTAGGAAACATCAAGTCAACGCCTTCTATATTTAATAGTTGATTTTCTAAATATTCAGCACATTGATTGGCGTGTCTAGCATTTTTTAGCCAAGCACCAGTTTCCAATAAACCCAACCAGGGAGCAGAAATAAACCGCATTTTTGAGGCTAGTTGACCTGCTTGCTTGCATCGATAGTCAAAATCCTCTGCTAATGCTTTGTTAAAGAAAACAATGGCTTCACCTAATGCCATTCCATTCTTTGTACCACAAAAACACAATACATCCACTCCAGTTTTCCAAGTAATTTCAGCAGGGCTTTTATTCATCGCCGCAACTGCATTTGCAAAACGAGCACCATCCATGTGAATCTTTAAATTATGCTTATTTGCAACTTCTTTAATACTCAAAAGTTCTTCAATAGAATATAAAGTTCCTAATTCAGTTGATTGGGTAATACTAATAACTTTAGGCTTGGGATAATGAATATCAGTGCGTTTCGTGACAATTCCCTCTATAGCCTGTGATGTTAATTTGCCATTTTTCCCTTGAGCAAGTAGCAGTTTAGAGCCATTGGATGCAAATTCAGGTGCGCCACATTCATCTGTTTCTATATGAGATGTCTCATGACAAATAACGCTGTGATATGACTGACAAAGAGCAGCTAAAGATAAAGAATTTGCAGCTGTACCGTTAAAGGTAAAAAATACTTCACAATCAATTTCAAAGAGTTCCCGAAAATAATCTGTGGCTTTTTGAGTCCATTCATCATTTCCATAAGCTGGAACACTACCTTGATTTGCCATAATCATATATTCTAGTGCTTCAGGACAAATGCCAGAGGAATTATCACTTGCAAACTGTTCTAATTGGCTACTCATAATTTCTACTTTGATTTGTAAAAGTAATTGTTACAATAATAATGAATAATTCAGGATTTTGCCAACTTCAAAATTGACGAATATACTATTAATAAACTCTCCAATTATATTTGGGATTGGAAATTGCCTGATGTGTATTGTTTATCTCAATCTATGTGTTGCACTTTTTTTCAAATTGTGAATACAACAATAATTTGGGATTACAGAAAATTAAATTTTTTTACAGTCATGGTTAATCATTCCTAAAAACAAGGTTTTCACAAATTAAATTTGATGACTATGTTTTTGCATCAACCTGTTAATTAGCTTTTGTTATGGTAACTTTTAGCTGAAGTAGTTATAATTTTTAGTAGTATATTAATACTATCAAATGACTTTGCTGGTATCCACAGAAAACTGGAGTCTTAGTTTACTCTCACTGAGATGTTTAATTACTACACTGTCTTCGTAGCCTTGCGTTGAGAGTATTTTGGGAGGTTAAACATCGCAAATAACTATTATGCTAAAAAAATAAAGTTGGCTTATCAGAATGCTAATCATATACTTATAATTTAGTATACAATATCCTACCAATAACTATGACATCACTATTGGGCATATTTGTCCTTTGTTAATTCTCAGTAGTCATCTTGTTTATTTTTTACTGACTAATGATGACCAATACTTCTCTGCGAGACGCTACGCGAACGACTACGCTCAGTACGAGTGACCAATGACTAATAACTAATGACTGAACCATTGATTGAATTGAAAGGTGTTTCTAAGTCCTTTGGTAGCCATAAAGTTCTAGATAATGTAGACTTGACCATCTACCGAGGAGAAGCACTGGGGATTATTGGCCCATCAGGGACTGGGAAATCTACTATCTTACGAGTAATAGCGGGGTTACTTAGTCCCGATGAGGGAGAAATTTATGTGCAAGGATTACGGCGAGAGGGTTTGATTGAGGATGGTGGCCAGCAGGTTGGCATTGGTATGGTGTTTCAGCAGGCGGCGCTATTTGACTCGCTGACTGTGGAGGAGAATGTAGGATTTTTACTTTACCAAAATTCAAAGCTGTCGCGATCGCGCATCCGAAATTTGGTAGAAGAAAAATTGGAGATGGTAGGTTTGCCAGAAATAGGCGACCTCTACCCAGCCGAACTTTCTGGGGGAATGCGAAAACGGGTAAGTTTTGCCCGTGCGATTATGTCTAACCCCGATAATCCGAGTGAAGGCCCAGAAGTTCTACTATACGATGAACCAACAGCCGGACTCGATCCCATTGCCTCAACAGTAATTGAAGATTTAATCCGCCACTTGCAATGTTTACATGGAGTTTGTAGTACTTATGCTGTTGTTACCCACCAAGACAGCACTATCCGCCGTACATCTGATAGACTTATATTTCTCTATGAAGGTAAAGTGCAGTGGCAAGGTACAGTTAGTGAAATATACAACACAGAACATCCCTTGATCAAACAATTTATCAGTGGAAGTGTTCAAGGCCCGATTAAAGTCGCTGGGTAGAAACTTAAAAGTGAGGAGTGAAGAGTTAAGAATCAGAAGTGAGGAGTTAAATTCAACTCCCTATTCCCTACTTCCTACTTACTACTCCCCACTCCTTAGTACAGACGCGATTAATCGCGTCTCTCTCTACTCATAATTGGTTGTTGGTGGAGGCAAAAAAATGCGAGGTCTTATGACAAGCCGCTTCGCGTCTGGGCGAACATTTAGAGAAGGTTCTGTGGGATTATTACTCCTGCTAGGACTAGGGGTATTTGGATTACTCTTTCTGTGGTTAAACAGATTCACTGCTGCTGGTCGTTCATACAAAATTATTGTAGAATTTGCTAACGCTGGCGGAATGCAGAAGGGAGCAGCAGTTCGGTATCGTGGCGTTAAAGTAGGAACTATTTCCCAAGTTCGACCAGGGCCAAATGCCATTGATGTAGATATTACAATTGCCCAAACTGACCTAATTATCCCCCGGGATGTAGTGGTGGAAGCTAATCAAAGCGGATTAATTAGCGAAAGTATTATCGACATCACACCAAAAGCAACCTTACCTACTGGGGTTGTGCTTGCTAAACCTCTAGATAAAAGTTGTGATACCAGTCTCATCGTCTGTAATGGCTCTCGGTTAAAAGGTCAGGTTGGCATTAGTGTTGATCAACTAATTCGTAGTTCAACTGAGCTAGCCGGTGCATACAATGACCCAAAATTCTATAGAAATGTCAATAGGGTTCTAGAATCTACCACAAGCGCAGCATCTAGTTTTACTGGGCTAAGTCAGGATTTACAAAGTTTGACTAAAAGCCTACGACAACAACTTAATACCTTTTCCGCCACAGCTAATTCAGTGCAACGGGCAACAAACCAACTTAATGCATCTGCGAATCAAACTGTAAATAAATTCGGTGCAACTGCAACTCAAGCAAATCGGTTGCTGAACAACTTGGATAATCTGTTGACAACAAATCGTTCAACACTGGTTGGTGCTTTGAACAATATCACAGAAACCAGCAACCAACTGCGCGTCACAGTTAGTAGCTTATCACCATCCATCAATCGATTGACTCAAGGACAATTGCTCAACAATTTAGAAACTCTTTCCGCAAATGCAGCTCAAGCCTCAGCTAATTTACGCGATGCTTCTAAAACCTTAAACGATCCCAAGAATGTGGTATTGCTGCAACAAACTTTAGATTCAGCACGAGTAACCTTTGAAAATACCCAAAAAATTACATCTGATTTAGATGAATTGACAGGCGATCCTAATTTCCGTAAAAATCTGCTGCAATTGGTGAATGGTCTAAGTAGTTTAGTATCTTCTACACAACAGATGCAGCAGCAAGTACAGGTTGCGACTACTCTAGATTCGGTAAAAGCTGCTGTGAGCAAATCAAAGAATCGAATTCCTAGCCCAGCACCAACCCAACAGGCAATCTTTAATGACAAGTCCCTACCCGTCTATGAAATTAATCCCTCACCGATTAATTTTGCAAGTACTGACACCGACCTTCAACCAAGCCCCAGTCCGTCTATCCCTAAATCATCCCAAGAAAACCTTTTGAAGCAACTGCGGGAATATGGCAAGCAACGGGAGCAACTGGAGACGGGGAAAGAGACAATACAGGTTAACCCTTCGGCTTCTCTACGAGACGCTACGCGAACGGTCACTGTTGACCCTGAGCAAAGCCGAACTGTTGACAATTTTAAGTAAGATAATGGTGAATTTATCTCTGGGCAGCTTATCGGGGAATACGCTTGAGTTAAGAAATTTATCCGTTGAGGCAGCAAGGGAAACAGGGGGAAGGGGGAGCAGGGGGAGCAGGGGAAGCAGGGGAAGCAGGGGAAGCAGGGGAAGCAGGGGGAGCAGAGGAGAAGTAAGTTGCAGTCAGTCTTTCCTCTCTGCCTCTTTGGCTCAATGCCCATAATTAATTCCAATCTTGTTCGTCTTTCTTGCCACGACTTTTGTAAATTCCTCCCAAATCGTGAATTTGACGAGTTTTCTCAAAAAGCTCGGCTTCGGTCAAACCCCACTGCTGCAAGACTTTATCCAGGTCTTTTTGGATGTCTCTCGCCCCTGGAAACCCTTGATAACGCATTCGCAGTCTAGCCAATTCTGCTAAGTTATAGTCTGTCGCCTCTTGAGAGAGTAAAATATCAATAAGGGGGCGATCGCGGTTATAAAGTGGGTGTTGTTGATCTTTACCGGCCGTTACTTCAGTCATCGTCATTCCTGAGTGCTGAGTCCTAAATTTTAAGTTTAGCTGACAGTGGAAAACACAACAGGCAAAAGAAAATTGTCAAATACCGAAAACTTAACTGTCAACTATGCAACTCCTTACTTCCTCCATACTCCACTCAGCACTCCTACTAGACGGCTAGTACACCTGATTTCTTACGGCTCTCAACACTGCCACTTAACTTTAAATAAAGTTACATTGTTCTTAAGAAAATACAAAAAACTTTAGATGAGGGTGAATTTTATCTCACCCAAAGTCCAAGCAGCGAGGGAGCAATAACCCATTATGTTTGAACACTTCACTTCCGAAGCCATTAGAGTAATTATGTTAGCTCAGGAGGAAGCCCGTCGCCTGGGACACAACTTTGTAGGAACAGAACAAATTCTCCTGGGTTTGATGGGAGAAGGAACTGGGGTTGCTGCTAAAGTGCTGGCTGAATTAGGCGTTACCCTCAAAGATGCACGTCGCGAGGTAGAAAAAATTATTGGTAGGGGTTCTGGCTTTGTACCACCAGAAATTCCTTTTACTCCTAAAGTAAAAAGCCTCTTCGAGCAATCGTTTAAAGAAGCTCATAGTTTGGGACAGAATTACATTAACACTGAACACTTACTCTTAGGATTAACCGAGGCTGGTGAAGGTGTAGCCGCCAAAGTACTGCAAAATCTAGGAGTTGACTTTAAGAGTGTCCGTAGTGCCATAGTTCGCCGTTTGGGTGAAAATGCACCAGCTTTTGCTGGTAGTGGTAATCAAAAGCGCACCCAACCGCTAACAATGGAAGAGTTTGGCAGAAATTTGACCAAATTAGCCCAAGAAGGTAGACTCGACCCTGTAGTTGGTCGTCAGAAGGAAATTGAGCGGGCGATCCAAATTCTCGGTCGCCGTACTAAGAATAACCCGGTGTTGATTGGAGAACCAGGAGTTGGTAAAACTGCGATCGCAGAAGGTCTAGCTCAACGTATTATCAATCAGGATGTTCCCGAAAGTTTGCAAGACAAGCAAGTTATCAGCCTCGATATGGGGTCATTGGTAGCTGGAACTCGCTTCCGTGGCGATTTTGAAGAACGCATCAAAAAAGTCGTAGAAGAAGTTCGCACTGTCGGCAATATCATCTTGGTGATTGACGAAATTCACACCTTGGTTGGCGCTGGTGGTACAGAAGGCGGCTTGGATGCAGCCAACATCCTCAAACCTGCCTTAGCACGCGGTGAACTCCAGTGCATCGGCGCAACTACCCTCGATGAGTATCGGAAGCATATTGAGCGTGATGCCGCCCTAGAGCGTCGTTTCCAACCGATTCAGGTTGGAGAACCATCGGTAGAGGAAACCGTACAAATTCTCTACGGCTTACGCGGTGCTTACGAACAGCACCACAAAGTCACAATTTTGGATTCAGCACTTGTCGCCGCCGCAGAATTATCAGACCGCTATATTAGCGATCGCTTCTTGCCAGATAAGGCAATAGACTTGATTGATGAAGCCGGTTCTCGCGTTCGTTTGCGGAACTCCCAAAGTTCTCCCAATAAAGAACTTAAGCGCGAACTCGCTGGTGTCACCAAAGAAAAAGAAGCAGCAGTCAGAGTCCAAGATTTTGACAAAGCTACACAACTGCGCGACCAAGAATTAAAACTCGCAGAACAACTGCAAGCAACGTTTACATCAAACGAGCAACCTGTCAACTCGACTGTAGTTGACGAAGAAGACATCGCCCAAATCGTTGCCTCTTGGACTGGCGTACCAGTTAATAAACTCACTGAATCTGAGTCAGAGTTGCTTTTACATCTAGAAGACACTCTGCATCAGCGACTCATCGGCCAAGAGCAAGCAGTCACGGCTGTAGCTCGCGGTATCCGTCGCGCCCGCGTCGGCTTGAAAAATCCCAATCGTCCCATTGCTAGCTTTATCTTCTCTGGCCCCACTGGAGTCGGTAAAACAGAATTGGCGAAGGCACTAGCTGCCTACTTCTTCGGTGCGGAAGACTCGATGATTCGGCTAGATATGTCCGAATACATGGAAAGCCACACCGTCGCCAAGCTAATTGGTTCGCCTCCTGGTTATGTCGGATACGACGAAGGCGGACAACTTACAGAAGCCGTGCGGCGCAAACCATACACAGTGTTGCTATTCGACGAAATCGAAAAAGCACACCCCGATGTATTCAATATGCTGCTGCAACTCTTGGATGACGGTCATCTTACCGATGCCAAGGGTCGGAAAGTGGATTTCAAGAATACGCTGATCATTTTGACTTCTAACATCGGTTCTAAGGTGATTGAAAAAGGTGGTAGTGGCTTAGGCTTTGACTTCGACACTCAAGCCGACGCTAGTTATAACCGCATTCGCACCTTGGTAAATGAGGAATTGAAAGCTTACTTCCGTCCTGAGTTCCTTAACCGTCTTGATGAGATTATCGTCTTCACCCAGCTTTCCAAGGATGAAGTTAAGCAAATCGCCGAAATTATGCTTCGCGATGTTGCTAGTCGCTTGACAGAAAAGGGAATTATCCTAGAAGTTAGCGATCGCTTCAAAGAGCTTGTGGTACAAGAAGGTTATAACCCCAGCTACGGCGCTAGGCCATTACGTCGGGCAATTATGCGCCTTCTAGAAGATTCTCTCGCCGAAGCAATGTTGTCTGGTGAAATTACAGATGGCGACACAGCGCTTATCGATGTTGATGATGACTCTCAGGTAAGAGTACAAAAATTAGAAAAACGAGAGTTACTGTTGGCAAATGCTGGCTAATTTTATACCCGATCGCTTTTTGCTGTAATATTTGAGAAACACCTAGCCTCTTACGTAAGTAGAGGCACTAACAGGGGCATCTCGACAAACATCAAGTGAAATGGTATTATTTCCCTCCCCTAGTAGAAATGCTAGGGGTTTTTTTATGCAATTCCTTTTTATAAGAAGAATTCAAAAATCAGGAGTCAGAATTGCTGCATGAATTCTGACTCCTGCTTTATTGGGCAATACCCACCTACCCACAGCTATTTATGATCAGGTTAGGACATGGCAGCAACATGAAAATCATTGCGATATTGATTTCTCTGCCAACAATTCTGATGCAGCTTCACCTTCACCGATGTTATCAGAATTACCAGATATAGAAAAACCATCTGCGACATCTTTGATAAAACCAGCTACAGGTACTGCAACTAGCAAACCCAATACTCCGCCAACATTAGTTCCTACAAGTAAAGCAATTAATACCCATATTGGTCTAAGTCCAGTAAATTTACCTAACAATCGGGGTGCGATCGCCTGATCGATTAACTGGTCAATGACAACAGCTACCGCCAAAACCTTCGCCGCTAGCCAAAAGTCATGTGTGGCTATTATTAAAGTGATTGCAACAAGACTAACGACATCGCCAAAGGGAATTAAACTCAAAAGCCCAACCCCTAAACCAAAAAGCAAAGCAAACTGGACTTGAAAAGCTAAAAACAATAATGTTAATGAAGCCCCCATCAGCAACGCCAAAGTTACCTGCCCAATCAAGTAATTTTGGAAGTTTTGCTGAATAGACTGGCTTACTTTCTCGGCAAAATTTACAGGTAACTTCTTAAATATCGCCGCCCAAATTCTTGGCCCATCTAACAACAAGTAAAAAGTTAGTACTACTGTGATTAATGACTCAGAAATACTATCAATTGTATCTATGATAATACTTAAAAGTTTATCTGAAAAAAACTCTAATTCATTAGGTAATCGGTCACTAATTTGGACTAATAACTGGCTAAGATTCACATTTAATTTATGTTTAAAAAACCAATCATTTACAACCTGGAGTTTTTCTTTGCTAGAATCAATCCATTGAGGTAAGACTTTAACCATCTCATTAAATTGATCTAAAATAATCGGTACTAAAGTGATACCCAAAGCAGCAACAATTACCAATGCTAATATAAAAACTAATGCTACTGCATAGTTGCGTTTAACTCCACCCTGTTGGAGAATCGAAACAGGATAGTTTAAGATGAATGCAAGTAAAGTAGCCAAAATAAGAATTGTTCCAACAGGTTGAAAGCTTTTAACTAGCAAAAATGCGAGCCAACCATTGAGAAACACTAAAGGAAATAGTAGCGTAAAGATTAACCATCTAAGTAGTTGATTCAGTGAAAAACTCATAATTAATTTAAAAATCCAAATTATTCTAGTTACTAGATGGAACCCGGTAAATATGGTCAAGGGAAAGTAGACAATCAAAATATTTCCCCATTATTACAATTACTAACTTTCAGCAAAAGCTAAAAATTGCTCCTCATTGATTCGCCCTGCTTGATACAGAGTATTAGTAATTTCCGAAATAGTTAAAACTGCATGACTGTGATAACCATTTTGCTGTAACCTATCCTTCACTCCCTGTTCATGATCGATAAATACCACAATATCATTAACTTTTAATCCTGCTGATTCTAACTTTCCTGCCCCTTCCATCACACTTTTACCACTGATGAGAATATCATCGACCACGACAACTGTTTCACCAGGATGAAAGTTACCTTCAATTACTCTCCGAGTTCCGTGTGCCTTCACCTCTTTACGAGGGAAAATCATTGGACAATGAAGGCGCAAAGCTAAACCAGTCGCAGTAGGTAAAGAACCGTAGGGAATACCTGCTAACCTATCAAAACTGAGATTCTTCAAAATGTCCTCATAAGCTGTGAGAACTTGATTAAAAACTTGGGGATTGGAAATAATTTTGCGTAAGTCGATGTAATAAGGAAATATAGCTCCTGATGCTTGGACAAAGCTGCCAAACATAATACAGTCAATGTCATAAAGTTGTAAAATCAAATCTTGGTAGGGATGCTGATTTAGGAAACAAACATCAGGAAACCACACAGAACATGTGGAATTTTCGTGAACAATTTCAGTTTTGATTTGATTAATTTCTGCGCGTAAATTCTGGACTTCCTCAGATAGTCGGCTGTTTCCCAACATATCTTGAGGAACAGGAATGAGTAAACCATCACCGTTAGTATTCAAACCTGCTTCTAAAATCTGCTTCAGATTTGCGCCTTCAGCCCAGATGCTACGCGCCATAATAATTCGTTCGGGTGCAACTCCTCGAACAAGTGCTAAAACTTCTGCATTTGTAGTTCCCACCTCCAAACCCAATTGTTCTGGAGTTCCCCAGGTTTTTGATTCTTTTACTACCTGTAAATAAAGGGGTGATTCATTTGTCGGATATTGCTGTAAAGCTTCTGCACCTACATTAGAAGTACAGCACAAAATAAACACTGCTTTACCCTGATAGACCAAAAAAGGTGCTACATGATCTTGTCCCGTATAAGGGCTGAGAGTAATTGCATCTACCTGCCATTCTGTAAATACAGTCCGGGCAAAGATGGTACTAGTATTTAAGTCGCTGTGTTTGGCATCTAAAATAACTGGGATGTGGGCCGGAATGGCTGCTAAAGTTTTGTATAGCAGTTCTAAACCAGGAATACCTAACGCTTCGTAAAAGCCAAGTGTCGGTTTATAAGCACAAACATAATCAGAAGTTTCGGCAATAATGAATTGCAACCACTTCTGTAAACCAGTGATGAGTTCTTCAGATTCATAACGCCCAGGCATCATCTCTGGATTTGGATCAAGTCCTACAAATAGTAAGCTTTGATTTTGCAAGATATTACGATTCAATTTATCAAAAAAGTTCATTTTTTTTAAAGAGTCATTTGTCATTTGTTATTGGTCATTGTGTTTTCCTACTTTTATGACCAGAGTTTGTTTAGTAAAACATTGATTCTGTTAATTCAGTCCCACCAGCCTTACGTCCTAATTGATAATGAATGACTACAAATAAGATGACCATCGGCACTGAGGCAAAGTGAACGATCCGCAATGCCTGCCAACTACCAAACATATCTACAATCCAGGGAAATTGAGCAGGTTTATACATTCCTATTCCTGTCAATAACGCTAGCAGCAAGATAGGAATAATTGCTGTATAAGCAATTCGATGCCAAGCATAAATTAGACGTTTGGAATTTTGACTTTTTTGTAATGCTTTGAAGTCATTAGCACCTACAAACCGATGTCGCCAACGTCGGGTAATTAAAATATAAATTCCATACCATAGAAGATTCAGTGAAAATAGCCACATTGCGGCAAAATGCCAGTGTCTACCTCCTGCTAGCCAACCTCCTAACGTAAATATCGGAGGAATGTGCAAACCTGCACGTCCACCAAAAACCGGGTTGGCGTTATAAATTTGTAGTCCACTGGTGAGCATGATAAATAGACTAATGATGTTACACCAGTGGAAAATCTTGGCTGCGATCGCTTGAGTGGGTGGCTTTCGAGTTTGATAGGGGGTCGAAGTCATAGGTTTTGACTGATAAAATTTGTTGTTTATCTGTCTTGGGTAAATAGTCCAGCAAATTTGGAGATGGACATGACTCACTTTTATTTTCCCATCCTCTGACTCTGTATTCTGACATTGATGGTCTACCATCTGCTGTTTTAAATGTCAGTTTGGACTGGTTATGAGGGAAACATGGATTTCTGAATTGAAGCGATCGCTTGTTTCAAGCGAAATTTGACACGAGTGGAATCGGTAATACAGGTGTTAAAACTCACATTTCGCACCCTCAGATATCACAACATTTGATAAACACGAAGAAGGGTTGGGGAAGAGGTCAAAAAAGGACTTGTCGAACTCACGTTAAGACAATACGCTTGGGATAAGCTTTTTTCTCCCCCTCTGCTTCCCCGCTTCTCCTGCTCCACGGCAGTTGCTCCACTTGGGGAAACCCCTGCGTACCCGTCACTGCCTCCCCTGCCTGCCTCAACAAATAAATTTCTAACTGTATTGGCTCCTAAATTTCATATCACTAATCAGTCTTTCACCCTTAACTGAACTGTATTGGTTTATTAGGCTGTAACTTAGTTCAGAGACATATCAGCCCAAATCATAAATTGGGATGGAATTTAAAAAAAAGTAAATAGACGAATATAACCTCTGTTGCGATCGCAATGGCAATTTTTTCTAAAAAATTGCCACGTTGTGTGCATCTAAATTCTAAGATATGTCTAAAAAAATAGTTCAAGTCACATACAATTACCTAAAAACCCGAAAAAATTTGTAAAAAAAATTCTATGATTAAGTCACGTCAAATATTTGAGGATACAAAAAAATTGTCAAGGCTTTTTTGTAGCTTTTTTGGCCTGGGCTGGCTGCTATGCATACAAAGCAGCCTACATTCAATACTTGTCGGGTTTTGGGGAAAAGGGGAAAGAAAAAACCTTTAACCTTTACCCTTTAACCTTTTCCCCAAACCCAATTCCGAGTTAAAAATGCAAAACTCAAGCAGTATTGAACCTACATTGAGTTTCAAAACTTAATAGTGTAAGAAAATGTCATGCTGAATCAGAGCGGATGAGTAATGACTATAGATGAACTAGTATTGCTACTAAAAGCCAGTCAAGCAACCGGTTTAACGACGCTCCAAGAATTGATATTGCGTTCTTCGTGGGAAGGAAAAACTTACACCAATATAGCCTGCGAAGCACACTATGGCGAGGAAGGTGTGAAGAAAATTGCTGCTCATTTATGGCAAGTATTGAGTAATTTTTCCAAAGAACCGATAAATAAATCCAACTTTCGCCAGACTCTAGAAAATCACCCTTTTAGCGAAACGCATCAGCAATTAATCAAGGAATTCAATCGAGCAGCCACGGCGGTATCCTTAGAATTTCCTAGTGGTACTGTATCCCTTAATTCCAGATTTTACATTCCTCGCCCACCAATTGAAGAACTCGCTTACGCAGAAATAGCTGAACCTGCGAGTGCCATTTGCATTAAAGCACCCAAGAAGATGGGGAAAAGCTCTTTGATTTTGCGGTTGCTTGCACGCGCTAACAATCAAGGCTTTCATACTGTAACTTTGGATTTTCAGCAAGCAGACAAAGCAGTATTTACTAGTTTGGATAAATTTTTGCGCTGGTTCTGTACGAATGTTAGTCGGGAGTTACAGCTAGAACCAAAGCTCAATGATTATTGGAATGAAGATATGGGTAGCAAAGTCAGCTGCTCTATATATTTCCAACAGTATTTACTGTCTGCGCTCTCAAGTCCCCTGGTTTTAGTATTAAATGAGGTGGATTGGGCGTTTGAGTATCAAGAAATTGCTGGAGAATTTCTACCATTAGTGCGATCGTGGCATGAACAAGCCAAAAGGGTAGAAATTTGGCAAAAATTGCGTCTGGTTTTGGTTTACTCAACGGAAATTCTTGTTCCCACGAAACTGACTCAATCGCCATTTAATATTGGTTTGACAATTAATTTACCTCCTTTTACGAAAGAGCAGGTGCAGGATTTAGCACAACGTCACGGGTTGGATTGGACAGATGATAATGCCGATATTTTAATGGCAATGGTAGGAGGAAACCCTTATTTGCTGCGATTGGCATTGTATCACCTTGTCGGTAAAGGTGGATTACAAGGGGATTTAGGGGAGTTATTGCAACAAGCAACAACAGAAGCCGGAATCTATCACGAGTATTTAAAGCAGTATGTGGTAGTACTACGAGATCAGCCAGAATTGGCAGATGCTTTTTATGAAGTGATTAATACTACAAATTATGTGAAATTAGAGCCAGCATTGGCATATAAATTACAGAGTATAGGGCTAATTAATTTAGAAGGCGATCGCAGCACTGTTGCGTGTGAATTATATCGGTTATATTTCCGAGAATATCTGAAAAAAGTGATACATCCGGGAATGAAAAGTGCAACTTTAGAAAAAATGGAAGTAGCAATCCAAGAAAGTTCAAGTGATTGGATTTGATACAAATATTTTAGTGCGTTACTTGACAAAAGATGATGAAAAGCAGTGGAAGCAAGCTGCTGAAATTATCGAAAGAGGAGAACAATGTTTTGTTGCTAATAGACTTATTAGCATTTGTCGGGAAAAAGGGGAAAGAAACTCAAAATCCTTTCCCTTTAAGCGATTTAACTATTAATAATAACTGCCAGATTTTCGATGCTCCAAAGCAGTAACACCATCATTTTCCAATACTTCACCGTGATTGATAACAGCATAAATTAACCATCTATCGCCACATTCAAGCTGATTTTGTACAGTACATTCTAAATAGGCTAATGCCTCATTTAGAATCAAACAACCATTAAGAGCAGTTTTTGTAGCAAGATTTGCAAAGGGATTATCCCCTAAAGTGCTATGACGAGAAAAATAGCGTCGTAGATTTCTTCCTTCTTTGAGGATATTTAGCACAAATTGATCACCAGGATGATACATTAAATCTGCATTTTGCTCCTGAGCGATCGCAATCATAATTCCTGGTGGGTTAAAAGTTGCTTGAGATATCCAAGAAGTTAAAACCCCTTTGTGAGTTTCTTCATCACGAGTTGTCACAACACATAGAGAACCAATGATCCGCCCCACAGCTTGTTCAGTACGATCTACATGGGTTTCTGTGACAACCTGGCGGGAAGTACGCAGTTTTTTGGTTTTCTTCAAGTTTTGGGCAAAGGAAGCACCTGCTTCTTGACACTGCTGGAGAATCTCAGGAGTAGGACTAAAACGCACCCGAATTGTTTCAAATCCTAGTTGATAATTAGCATCTTTCAGTTTGCTTTCTAGTAAATCAATTGCTTCTCCACTCCAACCGTAAGAACCAAACACCCCTGCTAGTTTAGTTTTAGCCGTGGTTGAGAGGACTATTCCTAAAGCTGTTTGAATTTGAGTCGGTGCATGGCCGCCTAAAGTGGGTGAGCCGATAATAAAACCATCGCAGGTTTCGACAATGCGGGTGATTTCTGCCGAGTCTGTTAGTTCACAGTTAATTGATTTTACATTAATTCCATTTTGAATCAAACCTTGAGTGATCGCATTTGCCAAAATTGCCGTATTTCCATAAGCAGAAGCATAAAGTAAAGCAACACTCAACTCCTGAGATTTTTGCCCTTGACACCATTGACGGTAATCATAAGTAAAACGACTCAGGCTATAGCGAACAACCGGGCCGTGCGCTGGGGCGTAACATCTGGCGGACAAAACCGATATTTTATCTAAGGCTACTTCAACTTGTTTGGCTTGGGGCGCATGGAGACATTCAAAATAATAACGACGTTCCGCATCTAATCCCTTCCAATCTTCATCAAACAAGGTATCTTCGCAAATATGAGCGCCAAAAAGTTTGTCTGTGTAGAGAATTTTGGTGGCGGGATCGTAAGTACAAAGTCCATCCACCCAACGGGGAGTTGGTACGGTAATAAATGATAGATTATGTCCTTGTCCTAAATCTAGAGTATCCTGCGATCGCACCGCTTGAATACGCGATTCCCATTCAGGAAAGGCGGTTTTGAGAGCATTGGCGGCGGGGCGAGAACAAATTAGAATAACTTGAGGAACTTGAGAGAGCAATACTTGCAAAGTAGCTCGGCGGTTGGGGTTGACATGACCGAGAACAATGTAATCTAGGGTGGTAAAGTCTAGATGTTGTGCTAGTTGCTGAAGGTAAATTTCGGTAAAGGATTCACCAGGAGGGTCAATTAAAGCCTTTTTATCAGCTTGAATCAGATAAGAATTCGCCGTAGTTCCCTGTTGGCGGGAATACTCTACCTCAAATTTTAGTCGTTCCCAAGTCCGCGATCGCAGAATCACAGTATTTTTACCAATTTCAGCAACTTGCACATCTCTAGGATGGCTGGTAGTTAAAGTATTTGCAGACATAATAACCTCTATAATGGGACATTGGGCATTGGGCATTGGGCATTGGGAGAAGATTCTATTTCTTAGAGGATGTCTGAGAAGTATTAAATATTTCGCTTGATCCCCTTAAAAAGGGCGGGAGCCGGAATCAAAGTCCCCCTTTTTAAGGGGGATTTAGGGGGATCTACAAGTCTCAAATACAACACCAAAAAGTTTTCAGACATCCTCTTACAGACGAATTAATCACGTCTCTACTGACTCCCTACTCTTAATGACCATTGGTTTGTATTAATTCAGATTTGGCTCTATTCCTATAGCGTTTAGATATTTCTTGTTCCGGGTCGATACCTTCAAAGGTTGGGGGTAGCCAAACTCGGAGGAACTGTAGTACTCCCAGTACTAATAAAAAGGCGCAAGTTGCTAAAACTTGACTCCAACTTGTTTCTAGAACACCTTTAACAATGACTTCTCGCAAGGCAGAAACGATAGAAACTTCAACAGCTACTCCAATAGATACTCTATGTTCCTGTAGGTAAATAATCAGCAGTCGAAATAACTCAACCAAGATAAGTAAAAAGAGAATATCGGCAGTAACAGCATGAAAATCTAGAGGTGGAAGCAAGGAAAGAAACATATCTTTCACCTGAAGCACCATGAAGCTGAATAAACCGATACACAAAGAAATTACAATCACATCTTGGATAAATTCTAAGGTTCGGACGACGCGCCCTCGATTGATTTCGTACATACTAACTGGAGTATTGTCAACAGATTTATACATAGTTTTTTGGGAGTGGGGAGTAGAGGAGCAGGGGAGCAGGGGAGCAGGGGAGCAGGGGAGCAGGGGAGCAGGGGAGCAGGGGAGGAGAGTTTTCCCCTCAGCAAGAGCAGCACCCTGCCCCTCTGCCTCTTTTCAATGCCCAATTTAGTAATGATTGCCAATTTTGCGGTGATGGGCGGCGGTAAGCGCATTTAGCTTGGCAACTCTTCCAGTTTGGACTGTGCTATAAATTACCCAATGATCTCCACAGTCCATACGGCTAGTAATTTCACATTCCATATAAGCTAAAGCTTCAGCAAGAACGGGCGATTGATTGTTAGCTGGATATGTTTTCACTCCAGCAAAACGGTCTGCACCGGGAGCAAAACGCTTTAGGAAATGTTTCATTAATCCTTGATATTTGCCTTCTTCTAAAACGTTTAAAACAAAGCGATCGCCAACGTGCATCAAGGATTCAATTGCCCGATCTTTGGATACTGCGATCGCTACCCCTAAAGGTTCACGACTTGCTTGTGTCACCCACGAAGCCAGCATTGCACTTTGAATTTCTCCTTTTTTGGCAGTGATAATGTATAATCCGGTGCTAATACGTCCTAAAGCTTTTTCTAGCTCGGTATTGATAGATTTGATCTGTTTAATGGTGCGATCACGGTTCAACCATTGACCCATATCTGTCCCCGCTTCATCACAAAGCTGTTCCGTTACTTGGGTAGGAATTTCCTTAATTAAGATCGGTGGAAAGGCTTCAATTAATCCTAGTTCTTGAAACTTATTGCGTAAGGGATAAACTGGTTCATCTTCTCCTCCTCCTGACTCTAATAAACCAATTGCCTGTTTCTTATGAACAGCAGCTAAAATTGTACTTAAAGCAGCTTGAGCGATCGCCGAAGATTGGGCTGGCATTCCAATTATTAAACCAGAAGCTTGTGCAACTAATTCTCGAACTTCTTGAGGCTCGGCACTATTGAGGTCTACTAATTCTACTGCTACGCCTGTTTTCGCACATCCATGTGCTATTGTCCGAATTAAATGCTCACTATGCCCGTAATCTTCAACATAAAATAGAGCCACTAATGTCTCTGTTTTTGCTTGTTCTAAACTCCAGTTTTGATACCATCCGAGCCATTCGGAAACATAGTTTTGTAATAAAGGGCCGTGTCCTGTGGCAACTGTGACTATTTCTAACTTTTCAATCCGCTTTAACGCTGCCAAAACAGAGCGAGCATTTGGCCCCATCAGACAATCATAGTAATATTTAAAATCCTCCTCTAGTAAGGTAATATTTTCATCATAAGTATGGTCATCACAGTAGTGCATTCCAAACACATCACAGGTGTAGAGAGTGCAAGTCTTGTGGTCATAAGTCAAGATGGTGTCAGGCCAGTGTAAATTAGGTGCAGAGACAAATTCTAATTCGTGTCCGTTGCCTAAATCTAATCGTTCTCCACTTTTCACCTGCATTGATTTAAAAGGCTGGTGAACCATATTTTCTAAAAATTGAATAGCTACCTTAGCACCAACAACAGTAATGGCAGGAGCTAATTGTAAAATATTTTTTACTAAACCACTGTGGTCGGGTTCTGTGTGGCTAATAATTAAATAATCAATTTTAGCCGGATCAATTAATCCCGCCACTATCTCAAGATATAGTTGCTCAAACTTGCGGTGAGATGTGTCAACTAAGGCAATTTTTTCTCCCTGAATTAAGAAAGAATTATAGGTTGTCCCATTCCGTAAACCAAACTCGATATCAAAACGGTCTCTATCCCAGTCGAGACAACGAATAGCTGTCGTTTGAGGAGCAATTTCAGCAGTTTGAATCGTCAAACGTCCGGGATTGGGAATAACTTGAGTAAGCTCTGTGAGTGCAACCATAATTTTTCCCCAAAAAATATTATCTATCTGGAGCGAGTGTTATGTTTCTTATATTTACCTGAAATCCTCAATTAGTAAAATGCCGATTCCTAAAGCTAATCATCAGAAAGATTTATTCTTTATTTTGATTGAACTACCATTGAATTAATCAATGTTTACCATTACTTTTATGTTAAATAATTAAGATGAGAGAATGTAAATTCTAAGTTAGAATCTTGACAGATGTCGTTAATCTTTTTTCCTCCTCCTTTACAACAAATCAACAGCGAAATCGCCCGTCATGCTGGTGTTGAGTTGTATGTGCTGCGCCTCGATCTCATGCACCCTCTAGTTAACGGCAACAAGTGGTTCAAGCTAAAATACAATCTTTTGGAGGCCAAGAAGAAAAACTTCACGACGCTGCTGACTTTTGGCGGTGCTTATTCTAATCACATCTATGCAACTGCGGCGGCTGGTAATCTTTTCGGTTTTCGCACCATTGGTGTAATTCGTGGAGAGGAGAGGCTACCACTGAATCCGACGCTGAGTTTTGCTGTACAGCAGGGTATGCAACTTGTGTACCTGAACCGCGAAACATATCGACAGCGAAACACCTCAGCGCTACAAGAATATCTGCAACAACGCTTTGGCGAGGTTTTTATCATTCCCGAAGGCGGCAGTAATTTAAATGGTGTGCGCGGCTGCACAGAGATAATTGGTGATGCGATGCCTACGGTGGTCACTGAGCTTTGTCGAAGTGCTGGCTACGCCTACAAATTTGATCGTATATGCGTCGCCTGCGGTACGGCTACTACATTGGCTGGGATTACGCTTTCGTTACATCAAGGACAAAAAGCGATCGCTTTTCCCGTTCTGAAAAATGGTGCATTTCTTGCACAAGAAATTGAAACTCTATTGACAAATTACCTCACTTCTGGTTTACCCGCGCCATATAGTTCTCCGGCTAGCTGGGAATTAGTGTGTGATTACCATTTTGGCGGCTATGCAAAAGTTAACGATGAACTACTACTGTTTAGCCAGCAGTTCCGAGAGGAGCATGGCGTACCCCTTGATTATGTATATACCGCTAAATTGTTTTACGGAGTGATGGATTTACTCAAGCAGGGATTTTTTTCTAGAGGTAATTCCTTGCTGCTGGTACACACAGGAGGCTTACAGGGTAATGTTGGTATAGAGTCTCCAGAAATTAGTTATGCGTTGCCCGAAATCCTTGCTAGGGACAATTCATGAATTGTCCCTACATCATTGTCGGAGATGTCTCAAGCATTTTTCTCACTAAATGGCAACTCTGCATTAATTGCCTCAATCTCCTGTTGTTCGAGTTGATTTACTTCCTTAATATAAGGACGTAAAATTTGTCCTAAACGATTATTGTAAAAACGGTGCAGACTGTGATTGGGCATAGCGGGGAAACCGCGCCGTTTTTTGTGTCGCCCGCCTGCGCCAGGGTCAAAATTTTGGATTCCGTTAGCGATCGCCCACTCAATGGGTGCATAATAGCAAACATCAAAATGTAAGCAATCTATTTCTTGAAAACTTCCCCAATAGCGTCCATAGAGTTTGTCACCTTTATACAAACAAAAGGACATCCCTAAAGGATGAGAGTTATCTTCCTCGCTATATGCAGCAACAAACAAGACTCGATGGCGATAATCAGAGTGTAGCTGCTCAAAAAAGCGTTTTGTCAGATACTTGCTACCCCACCAGCCAAACTTATCACAAGTGTCAGCATAAAATCGGTACATCAAGGGAAACAAAGACTGAGGAATTTGATCGCCAGTCAGGGGTTGTAATCGTAAACCTGCTTTTTCCACAGCTTTGCGTTCCCGCTTAATATTACGGCGCTGATTGGCGTTAAATACCTTCAAGTAATCATCAAAAGTTTTAAAGCCAACATTTTCCCAGATGTAACTGTGATGCAGCCAAGTTGTAAAGCCATGCCGTTCCAGAATAGGACGCCATTGGGGATCAACGTAGAGAAAATGACACCCAGAAATTCCATTTTTGGAGCAAAAAGTGTCAATTTCATGCACCATAATCGCTGTGATTTCATCCTCATCTTCTCCTGGGGCGACTAAAAACCGATAGCCTTCAGCCGGAGTAAATGGTGTCATTCCCAGCAATTTTGGATAATATTGGACTCCAATGCGATCGGCTAACTCTGCCCATTGGTGATCGAAAACAAACTCACCAGAACTATGTCCTTTGAGATAAAGTGGTGCAGCAGCAATCAGCGTTCTATCTCGCCACAATGTCAAGTGATTTGGCAGCCAACCGGTTTTAGCTGTAGCACTTTGGGAAGTTTCGATATTGTTGAGCCACTCCCATTCTAAAAATGGCGTTTTAAGTGGCATTGCCAAAGCATTCCAGGCATTTTGGGGTACTTCAGCGATTTTGTTCGTCCAAAGGACAGAATAGCGAGGCTTCAGTTGTTCCACAATTAGGGGGATTGGGGATTGAGGACTAGGGACTAAGGACTAGGGACTGGGGTATGAAGGAGACAAGAAGGACAAGGAAATAACCAATGCCCAATCCTCAGCGATGCACTGAGCTTGTCGAAGTGTCCCCAATCCCGAATAACTTAACTTAGCGTAATCTAATCTGCGAATCGTTGCAGGCGATAGTGCAAAAACACTTCTTGCTCAACTGTATGAACTTCTAGAAGTTGCAACTTGGGAGCTAAATCGGGTAAAAATCCTTTCCCGTCTACAGGTGTGGGTGCGGTATTACCACCTAAAATCAGTGGACAGACAGTTAGCCATAATTCATCAATTAAATCTAATTCCAGTAAGGAAGCGACTAATTCACCTCCACCTAAAACCACCAAGCGTGTTATATGTAGAATGGCTAGTTGCTTCAAAGCTGCGGGAATATCTATTTCTCGCGTTGGTGTTTCAAAAACCAGAATCTGCTCAAATTCTGGAGGACGCTCCTTTACTCCGATTCCCAAAGTTGAGGGTAGCGTCTGTAAGCGTCCTTTCCACGAAATTGCTCCTGCTGTTGTCGTGAGTAGCCAACGTCTAACTGGTTGCTTAAAAAAGTGAATTTCCGGATTAAGGTTTGCCGAGCGTGTAGTCACTATATGAACTGGCTGCGGCGGCTTCCCTCCTTCAGTTCGAAGTTGCACTAAAGTTGGATCTGATACTGTAAGTGTTGTTCCATAAGCGCCCAGAGTACCAGCACCGAATAAAACGGCATCAGAGGCAGCGATTTGTTTTTCTAAGTGTACTTTATCAACCTTTGAGCCAAACCGAGCAGGCGATCGCCTAAAATCTGCTATCTTGCCATCTGCACTCATTGCTAAAACAACTGTGGTATGAGGACGATGTTGCAACATTAAATTGAAATTGATTTGATAGGTTTAATATTTTCTTTCAGCCTATGTAAATTCTCAAAAAACCATGCTTGCAAGCTACTGTTTCAAAATTTTACCATCGTATTTATATGGAACATAAATTGCTTCTACATCTAGCATATACAATTTTTGGTATACCACGTTTCTTTTTGAATCATAGCAATTTGTTATTTTTAAACATTGAAAATAAAATTCTGATAATTTAATAAAATGTCTCATCTAGCTGGTCTAATTACATATCTTTGCTGTTGTGGTTTGCAGATGCAAAGTGAGACACTCGATGACTAATTCCCGTCAATCTTCCTTTCGTCGAATTTTAGTAACGAGAATATTGCTGGTGTTTGTTCCAGTTTTACTTATAGGCGAGATTGTTGCCTTGAATAAGGCACGTTCTAGCATATTGGGAACTGCACAGCAAAATTTAACAGAAAGCGCTGTCAGCAAAGGCGAGAGAATTGGAGATGCGATCGCAATCTTAAAAGCTAATCTGCTGAGTGTAAGTAAAACAACAGTTATTCCGTCGGATTCGCCAAGACAAGAGCAAGAAATTCTCACCCAGTTAAAGCAACAACTTCCAAGTAATATTGAGTGCATCCAATTAACGAATATCCTCAACCAGAAAATAATTGCCAGTAGCTGTGGGGATCAAGCAATTGGAAAATTGAAATTACCTTTGCCTAGTGACGGAATTTATGTTAAAGCAATCTTGCCACCAAAGGCAGGAATGACTGGAAAAAGAAACACACAAAATCAACTGCAATTAGTTTTATCTACACCGATCTTTGATAAACAAAAAAATTCAGTTTATAGCTTAAGTATTCAGTCTGCATTCTCCGAACAAACCAGAAATCCGCCGGGATCGCTCAAAGGCGCGATGGTAGTAATTGCTGAAGATGGCACAATTTTGGCACACCCATTCACAGACTGGGTGGGAACTAATATCAATCAACACCCAAATTCTTCCCAACTCAAGAGCATAATTAAAAATGCCTTGGGGCAGCCTAACCCAGGTATCGCGGGACTCAACGATTCAATAAATTTGTCTTTTACAGATGGAAAAGAATTAGTAGCTGGCTATACGGCTATTCCAAGTCCACTCACCCAACAGCAGCAGGAAAAATGGATTGTCTTAGCTGTTACTAGTGTTGAGAATGCGCTTTTTGGTTTAGAAGAAATCAAACTAATTCTCATTGTTTTGACAGTTGGTTTGATTGGTGCAAGTTTGTTAGCATCGCTATATTTAGCTCCTTACTTGGCACGTCCTGTAGAAGAATTGCGAGACTACGCTCTCAATATTCACTCTCACCACGCAGCACAACCAGTTCCGCACAATTTTCAGATCCGGGAATTCAATCAATTGGCCCAAGCATTAGACCAAATGGTAGAACGGCTCAAAGCTGGCTCAGAAGAACTAGAAATAGCTTGGAAAGAAGCAAAAACTGCTAACCAAATCAAAAGCCAATTTTTGGCTACGACTTCCCATGAATTGAGAAACCCATTAAATATTATTATTAACTGCATTCGCCTGGTTGAAGAGGGCTTATGTGATGACCGGGAAGAAGAAATGGAGTTTCTCAAACGTGCAGATGAAACAACGATTCACTTGCTAGGTATTATTAATGATTTACTCGACATTTCTAAAATCGAAGCAGGTAAGCTTTCAGTTGTCTCCACACCGATTGACCTCCGACAAATATTGTTAGAGGTAATTAATTTACAATCAGTTAATGTTCAACAAAAAGGCTTGCAGTTGAAATGTGAGTTAGCTCCTAAACAGATACCAATTAAGGCAGATGCGGCAAAACTAAAGCAGGTGCTAATTAATGTTATTGGGAACGCCACCAAGTTCACCGACACAGGCAGCATCACCATTGCTACAGAAATTCAATATAGTCATGGTAAACCTCAGGTGGTAGTTGCTGTCAAAGATACAGGTATAGGTATTGATCCAACTCAACAGCACAAACTATTTCGTCCCTTTGTGATGGTGAATGGCACAAGCACACGCCAGTTTGAAGGTACTGGACTGGGACTAGCAATTTCACGAAACTTAATTGAACTTATGGGAGGCAGCATTACTCTTGAGAGTGCAGGACTTCATCAAGGTACGACACTGAAAATTACCATACCTTTGATTGATATCTCGCTGTTAACTGTTGCCAATAAAGAAGGAAATGTCGGGGATCTGGAATTATCCTCTGGAAATGAGGTGGCAAAAGCAAGTCGCTACCCTAGCCGACAAGAGTCTGGGGAAAGCCTCTCTGTTGAGATCAACAAATCTGTAAAAGCAGAGGTAGACAAAGATAAATTCCCGAAATCCCAATTGCTAGTTGGTAAGGATACTTGCGAGATTCGTCTTTCATCGCTGCAAACTATCCTGGTAAGTCTTCCAAAAGGAGGAGTTTATGCAAATTGGACTTTTGAGAGGTAATCGTTGCGGCGCTGCAATGCAAGAATGGTCTAAACCTTAGCTATCCGCTAACAAAAAAGAGGAAATGTTTTGCCCAATGCCCAATCCTTCACAAGATCCTCAAATTGTTTTACTAAATTTCAAGTTTGGGTAATGTTGGCAAAATAGGGTTAATCGGGCTAATGAATATTGTTAGGAAGATTAATGATGAGTTAGCGATCGCAGGACAAATTACACTACATCAACTACAACAAATCTGTGATCAGGGCTATAGGTCTGTACTGAACCTACGTTTGCCTGACGAAATAGGGTTTCTGGCTAATGAACAGGAAAAGACTGAGCTTTTGGGATTGTATTACCTTAACTTCCCAGCTACATCTGAATACATTAATCATCAAAGTGCGCTCCAGATATATCAGACCATCACTGAATTACCCAAACCAATGCTGATACATTGTGATAATTCAATTCGTTCAGCCACAATCGCATTGTTGTATATCGCCCTCAAACAGGGTATAACATTTGAAAAAGCATTGCAAAAAATTATTAGTTTAGGCTTGATATAGCTATATATTAATGAACATCCTTAGCTATATTAATTAGACATCTGGTGAAATGAAATATGCGTTATCCCAAACTCTTGTAGAGACGTAGCACTGCCACGTCTCTATATTCTTTTTCATATTACTTAGACTCACCACTGATTGCGTAGCTGGCTCCACCAGTCGCACGGAATTCAATTCAGAATTCTGGCTCACCTCGACTACGCTCAACGACCACCTGACTCTTGAATTCTCATGTATTAAGCCTTGATCGCCCCAAATAACTAAACCTACGCTGAAATTAGTGATAACTGCTAAACTTCAAAAGCTAAAATCGTCCAAGTAGGGAATCTAAAATCAAACCCAACTTTAGAAATTAGGAGCAAGAGCGTGAATTTGGACGATTTAGCCTTGCAGATACAGAATATACGTCAGCGCGTTGCCCTTTTGCAACGCCAGAGTGAACAGCAAAAAGCAGCAGAAAGTATTGAACTCGTTACCGCAGTCTTCAAAGAAGTCTACTTAGCTTTGGAAGAACTACAATTAGCAAATGAAGATTTAAAGCAACAGAATGAAGAATTATCCAACACTCAGCAGGCACTGGTAGCACAAGGCCAACGCTACCAAGAACTGTTTGAGGAAGTACCAGACGCTTATTTTGTGACTGATACAAAAGGGGTAATTCAGGAAGCTAACTCAGCCGCCACTAATCTACTCAACGTTTCCAAAAGTTTGTTGTTGGGCAAACCTTTAGGGATTTTTGTGCTAGAGAAAGAAATCATTGCTTTTCATTTGAAACTGACTCATCTGCGCGATCGCACCCAATTCCCAGACTGGAAAATGCAAGAATGGGAAGTAAACCTACGACCGCGTGACAAAAGACCTATTATTGCTGCGGTTAAGGTGGTTGCTATCCGCGATCAACATAGTGAGTTAGTTAGTCTGCGCTGGATATTGCGGGACATTAGCGAAAGTAAACGAACCCAAGCCAAGCTGCAATGGGCAGAACAGGCGATGCGACAAGCGCTTGCCAAAGAAAGAGAGTTTAGTGAACTTAAATCTCGCTTACTCACCATCTCCTCCCATGAGTTTCGCACCCCTTTGGCTACCATCCACTCTTCTGCGGAACTACTAGAACATTATCGCCATCTGTGGAGCGAAGAACGACAACAAACCCACCTACGTCGCATTCAAGCATCAGTTATGCATATAACCCAGTTGTTGAATGATGTATTGGTGCTGAATCAGGATGAAACAGGTAAGTTAGAGTTTAATCCAACACCCATAAATTTGATGGAATTTTGCCGCGATCTCTTAGAAGAATTACAACAGAGCGATCGCTCACAACACGCGATCGATTTTAGCAGCAAGTGCCAATGCCCAATAGCTAACTTAGATGCTAAACTACTGCGGCAAATTTTGAGTAATTTATTGTCGAATTGTCTAAAATACTCTCCCATTGCTAGTACAGTTAATTTTTCTCTCACCACTACCAACGATCAAGCTATATTCCAGACTCAAGACTCTGGGATCGGCATTCCTCCTACTGACATTGAACACATCTATGAACCCTTCCATCGCGCTAGTAATACAGACAATATCCCCGGAATGGGATTAGGGCTGTCCATCGTCAAGCAAGCTGTAGATTTGCATGGTGGCGAGATTACGGTCGAAAGTGCGATCGGCGTGGGAACTACCTTTACAGTCATTCTGCCATTTTCGAGAAATTTGTATGTATAGCGGCTTGCATTAAAGCTGCTTTTATCTCTGATTTTTTTACTACTGTCCAATAATCAATCACTTTTATTTATTGAATTTAAAAAAAAAAGTAATTGCTTCTATACAGAAAGGTCTTTAAAGTAGAGTTAGCCGGTCAACGATAAGTTGATTGTAAAGTTTTCTTAACATTGGCTTAAGAAAACAGACTCCAAGACTCTGTATTTTTAGGTGTGAGTTTAAAATATTACGCCTGTGGTAATCTCTAATAAATCAGAATACGCACTTTTAGCCCTGTTAGAGTTGGCAAGCTGCTACCCTAAAGGTGAAGCCCTGCAAATTCGAGAAATAGCGGCATTGCAAGATATACCGAATCGGTATTTAGAACAACTCCTCGCAACATTAAGACGTGGAGGTTTAATTAAGAGTATACGCGGAGCCAAAGGTGGCTATGTTCTGGCGCGAGATCCCGCAAAGATCACAGTGTTTGATGCTTTTAGCTGCATGGAAGGGTCAGATATTGTTGTCTCTCCTTGTGAGCCGACTCCCAACACGGTAGAAGGTGAGATCATTCAGGAAGTCTGGCAGGAAGCACGTCAGGCCGCTAACTCTGTTTTGGAAAAATATACACTCCAAGACCTTTGTGAACGAAGAGCAATCCGAGAACAGAAGGAACTAATGTATTATATTTAGGAAGAATGACCTAATAATTCGTACTTCGGCTACGCGGTTCCTGAGCGACTTGTGCCGAGCGAAGTCGAGGTAAGTCGAAGGGCAGTACAAGTTCGTAATTCGTAATTCGTAATGAAGCTCTCTACGAAACGCTGTGTGTAGCTTTCTTGCCTGTCAAGGTATGGGGTGCTACCGCTACGCTAATGTAATTAAAAAGGGTACATGAAAGCAATAACGAGATAACCTGTGAGGCTGTTATATGCCTGAAGTCAATTCTCAACAGATTATAAATAGTGCCGCTACTCTTGTGGAGAGTTATGCAGCAGGAAAACGAGACTTTAGTAAAGCAGAACTGGGTAATGCTGATTTGCAAAGCATTAACTTGAAAGGATCTGACCTTAGTTATGCTGATTTGAGTGAAGCTAATCTGAGTGGCGCTAATTTGAGGGGAAGTGATTTGAGTTTTGCCGATCTGAGTCAAGCTAATCTCAAGGATGCCGATCTGAGGGGAGCATTATTAATGTCAGCAAATCTCCGCCGAGCCGATCTCAAAGGAGCGAACCTGGAAAAAGCAGACTGCGATCGCAGCACCCATTTTCCCCAAGATTTCGACCCAGTGAAAGCGGGTATGCAGATTAAAATTGAAGATTAGACATAGAAAAATCTAGAAAAGTAGCAGTGCTACGTCACTACAAGGGTTCTGGATCAGGCATATTTAAGTTGAACGATCCTACTTGCCTCAAGATAGAAGATATTTCTCTCAAAAGAGTTGTATTTTGGTAAAAAAGCCTATCTATGAGGTTGACAATGGAGGCGAAAAGTGAAATCCTCAACCGACGCGCACCACTAATCACTGCTGGAATTTTTCTTGGTGTGGGTCTTGGAGGGTTTATTGATGGAATTTTACTGCATCAAATCCTCCAGTGGCATCACATGCTCAGTAACATTAGACCTCTGACAAACAGGGCGAATATAGATTTGAACATGGTATGGGATGGCTTCTTTCATACCTTAAATTGGGTATTCACCGTGGCAGGACTTGTGCTACTATGGCGTGCTGGAAGACGTGATGATGTTCCTTGGTCATCACAAACCTTTATTGGATCTATACTGATTGGAACTGGGTTGTTCGACTTTATTGAAGGTTTAATTGACCACCAAATTCTCGGTGTTCATCATGTTAAACCAGGCCCAAATGAGTTAGCTTGGGATCTAGGATTTTTGGCATTGGGTGCGCTACTTGTTGTCATTGGCTGGCTAATGATCAAAAAAGAGTCAAGAGTCATTAGTGATTAGTCATCGGGCATTGGGCAAAACCCTTCGGGTAGGAAAAAGGGAAAAGGAGGGAACTTTCCTTTCCCCTTTGCCCCTTGCCCTTTCCCCTTTGACGTTGCCTGCTCCCCCTGCCTCCCCCACTCCCCTACTCCCTCCTATGACAGATACTTTTGAAAAAACTAGCTGGAGTTGGCAATTATCTCAATTCCAACAACAAGCGGGTGAATGGTGGGAATACCAGTTTTACCGCTTTGAACAGGCTTTACCAGAATTGCCTACTGGATGGTCAATTAGCCCTTGGTTTAGTGAATTGCTGAAATTCTTATTTTGGCTGGTATTGGGATTATTTATAGCGTGGGTGGGTTGGCGATTATGGCGAGAATTCAGTCCCTATATATATTCTTGGCTAAATAAAACTGGCAATTTCACGGACTTTCGCCGAAAAACTCGCTTTAGTGAGTCATCTATTGCCCTTTTGTTGGAGCGATCGCAACAATTTTATCGTCAAGGTAATTTCCGTGAGGCTTGCCGTTGTGTTTATTTAGCGATGTTGCAGCAGTTAGATAAAAATGCAATCGCACCCCACAAACTCAGCCGTACAGATGGAGAATATTTGCAATTACTGCGATCGTCTGTGACTCCCATACAGCCTTATGAAACTTTAATTACCACTCACGAGCAATTATGTTTTGGTAATACCGAGATTTTGTCAGACAATTACGAGCAGTGTCGGCAAGCTTTTCGGGAAATTTCCCCAGAATGAAAAAGAGACGTTGCATTGCAACGTCTCTACACAAAACAAACAATATTCTATTTGGTGAGAATTGCGATCGCCTTTTCTACAGCTTCCAAGGCAGTGTTTACTTCCGCCTCTGTGACAATTAGCGGTGGCACAAACCGGACTACTTTTGGCCCGGCGGGTACCAGCAATACGCCCTCGTTGATAGCAGCATTGACGACATCGGCTGCGGTTAGTTGAATATCGGCTCGCAACTCCAAACCGTTGATTAAACCCCAACCCCGAACTTCGCTAATGTGCTGAGGATATTTTGCTGCGATCGCTTTTAATCCAGATCGCAATTGTTCACCTCTGTCTTGCACATTCTGTAAAATATTTTCCCGTTCCAATGTTTGGCAAACACTGAGTGCTACACCACACACAAAAGGATTTCCGCCAAAGGTGCTGGCGTGTTCCCCTGGTTGAAAAACATCGCAGAATTTCTTGCTCATCATTGCACCGATCGGGACACCTCCACCTAAGCCTTTGGCACTGGTGAAAATATCCGGTTCAACGCCAAGATGTTCGTAAGCCCATAATTTGCCACTGCGTCCCATACCAACTTGCACTTCATCGAAAATCAATAAAATGCCAGTTTCGTCGCAAATTTGCCGGAGCTTTTTGAAATAGGCAATATCTCCTGGACGGACACCGCCTTCTCCCTGCAATGGCTCGATTAGAATTGCTGCTACCCGATAATCGCCTTCATCCAACTCGCTAATCGCCACTTCCACAGCGTTGATATCGTTGTAATTTACGTAGTGGAAACCAGGAACCAAGGGATCAAAATATTTTTGATACTTCGGTTGTGCTGTAGCCGTAATCGTTGCCAAAGTCCGCCCGTGGAAACTGGCATTGGCGGTTAAAATAATCGGTTTTTCAATGTCTAATACTGTGTGGGCATATTTCCGCGCCAATTTTATTGCGGCTTCGTTAGCTTCAGCTCCAGAGTTGCAGAAAAATACGCGATCGGCACAAGAATGTTCAACTAGCCATTTTGCCAATTCACCTTGCTCAGGAATGTAGTACAAATTAGAGACATGGTGCAGCTTCTGGATTTGGCGTGTTACCGCTTCTACCATAACTGGGTGGGCGTGTCCCAAAGTACAAGTGGCAATTCCCGCTACAAAGTCCAGATATTCGCGCCCCTGTGTATCCCAAACCCGGCATCCAGCACCCCGTTCTAGGGCTAAGGAAAACCGGCCGTAAGTAGACATGACAGCTTCATTAAAGCTATCTGCATCAAAGGGATTAGATGCTACAGACCCTGAATCTGGGGGGATGGTGGCTTGTTCAACGAGAGTTTGTAGGCTCACTACCGCTCCTCCTGAAAGTTTTTCATTATATAGTTATTTACTAGTTTCCTAGAAATCCCTAAAAAATACTTTTTATTTAGCACAACTCGCACTTCTTCTTAGGCTAACGCTTATATCACCTCGAACGCTTGCCGGTGTGAAAAAAATTTTGTACTCAATGCTTGAGCAAGAGGCAAGTTTGCATAAGCGCAGCCTGTCAGTTTTTTGAAAAGAAAGGTAGTCTAACAGGCGATCGCCTACGGTGGCCGCTTCAAAGTAGTAACCTGTCATAGCTGGATTTGTAGTTTGAATGTACTAAAAAGCACAAATGCGATAAAGTTAGTACAAAACTACAAAAAGCAGGCTAAAAGTACTATTGTTACGTCATTCTCAACACTTGAGCAAAAATATCAACGTATCCAAAAAGAGTTAATGGCTGGGGCGATCGCTCTTGGCGGTGTTTTCTTCATTGGCACTTTGTGGTACTGGCTAGTGGAGGGCTGGTCATGGGAAGATGCAGCCTACATGACAGTTATCACTCTTGCAACTGTGGGATATGGAGAGACGCACCCGCTAGGTAGCCGAGGACGATTGTTTACCATTGCCCTGATTTTGTTGGGTGTAGTTAATATCGGTTACATTGTCAACAGATTTACAGAAGCGATCATTCAAGGCTACTTTCAAGAAGGAATTCGGCTACAGCAACAGAGGCGGTTAATGGAATCCCTAACAGAACACTATATCATTTGTGGATTTAGCCGGACTGGTCGTCAAATTTCCAAAGAATTTCGGGCAGAAGGTGTATCTTTTGTAGTAATTGATTCAGACATGGAATCTGTACAAAGGGCGCAGGCAGAAGGTTACACAGCATACCAAGGTGATGCGACCCTAGATGACACGCTTTTGAAAGTTGGCGTTGAACGGGCGATTTGTATCGTTGCTGCCCTGCCTTCAGATGCTGAAAATTTATACATTGTTTTATCAGCAAAAACACTTAATCCAGTAATTCGGGTGATTGCACGGGCAAGTACAGAAGAAGCTTTGCAGAAGTTACGACGCGGTGGTGCAGATGAAGTGATATCCCCCTATATTACTGGTGGAAAGCGCATGGCTGCGGCGGCACTCAGACCCCAAGTATTGGACTTTGTAGACGGGATTTTGACAGGTGCAGACCGCCAATTATATATGGAAGAATTTTTACTCGACCCGGCTTTTTGTCCCTTTGTAGGTCAAACTTTGCAAAAAGCGAGATTGCGATCGCAATCTGGAGCATTAGTTCTGGTAATTCGCCGCGCTGATGGAACTTTAATCGGTGGCCCCACAGGCGATACGATTTTAATGCCAGGCGATCGGCTAATTGGTATGGGTACAGCAGAACAGTTGCGTAGCCTTAACCAAATTCTCGGCCCAATTGGTTCTCAGAAATTGCGACGACCGAAAAATAGTTGAGGGCAGATATCAGATAATTTCTGTAGACAAAAAGTAAAAATAAAAATGTTTTAAAAAAATGCCACTGTAAAATCTTAGCTTTGCCAACCAATGCCCAATTAATAATCAATTTCTCTCCACCCATGCATAGCTGCTATACCTTTTGTAACCCATTCGATCAAAATTGGTGGAGCTTCTGATATCAAAATACTAGGATAAACTGCTGCACCCCAATCGGGATGCACTAGTACACGGCATTGATTTTTAATCACTGGATAGTTAAGTAAAGCTTTGACAACTGCTGTGTCATCGTGGGGAATTGCACCGGGATGAGACAGTAAAGGATAGCCTGTACGAGGGTCGATTAAGTCTGTTAGATAGCCGCGATCGCGCAGATTAAATGCCAAATCGCAGCCAAATCTCATAAACTTTTCTCGCAAGCGTTCTTTCTCTGTCTCTACTTCTACCGTCTTTTCGACTAGTTGATAACGCGATTGCTGTAAAACAATCACTACTCGTAAAAATGGCTGGCGTTTCCAATCTGGTAATATCCGTTCGCAGTTGGCACAGATATATTGACTGGGAGCATGAATTGAAATTTGAACCGCTTGTCCCGTTTCGCCAACTAAATTAATGGGACAGGCTTGCTCCGAAGTGTAAACCTTGGGATAGTTCACTAAATTGATTCGATTTATGCAAAATTTTTAATTTAATCTCCGGTATAGATGATAGCTCTTAAAAGTTCAGAAAAATCATCATTTTTCTATAATATGTTACTTTTTTTGGCAACAGTTGCTAATAATTTGAGAATTTTAATCCTAATTTTATCCTTTATTAACCTGTTCTAATGGGATTTGCTGCGATCGCTATCGGCATTGGCATAGGTGCAGCATGTGGTAGACGAGCAATCCCTATGGTTGGCTACGCCTATGCGCCAGAAATATGGTCAATCAAAATCCCAAAAAATAACCTCCATCTCAGAGAATTTGCAGTCAAAACCAAAATGGTATAACTGTCAGCAAAGCTTGATTAAAAAGTTGTCTGGTGAAGCAAAGCGTATTGGAGTTTCACTAAAGGCAAGCAGAAAAAACAAAGGGAATCGGGTCTATCAGGAAATGCTTAAGCTCTACAGCATACTTTCCATACCACCCAATTAATTAAGTTTTAAAGAATTCACTGGTACTTCATCCCAAGAATCAACTGTCCGCAATCGCGCTACCCAACCTGCTGCCTTTTGTCTCTCGGTTAAATTATTCTCAAATGAATCATGACAATCTTTGGCTTGAGATTCATTACAACAGGCAATACAGGCATGAATCATCCCAGACGGATCAATTTGCTCATTTACCCAAATAGTCATGGAATATTCCCTCGAAAACTGTAGCGAAAAAATCTATTCGTTATTTTAGAATACTATAGCAATCTGAAACCATTGATAAAAATGGAGTTAACGTGAAACACGATTTGAACTGAGAACTAAAACAGAGTGAGCGATCGCGGCTCATGGTGCAATACTACTGTATCAGTGCAATGGCCACGTTAAGCTATATGGAGTAGTTTACTCGAAGCTCTATTTCATAAGGGTCTATTAGAAACATGAGTGAACATGACGTAGCCATTATTTATGAATTGTGCCTACCAAAAATTTTGGGCAATGCATAATTCATCTCACCAGATGTGTATTCTATGCAGCCTCTTCAAGAATTGGTATTACTATATGAGTGTTAATTAAATATTAAAAAACTAATAATTTCACTCACCACCACTCAGATTTTTTTGCTGTTGATAACGCTGTTTAAACTGCTGTTGTTGTATTTTATGATCCACAATAGGTTCAGGATAGCCAACAGCATGACGTTCTAAAGATGGAATTTTACCAGTAACTAAATATTCTGTATCTACAGACCGCAATTCTGATACCCATTGCCGAATATATTCCCCATCTGGATCAAATTTTTGTGTTTGACTGGCTGGGTTGAAAATCCGCACTGGTTTAGGGTCCATACCACTAGAAGCACTCCATTGCCAACCGCCATTGTTGGCAGATAAATCACCATCAATTAGGTGCTGCATAAAGTATTTTTCTCCCAATTGGGGATTAATTAGCAAGTCTTTAGTGAGGAAACTAGCGACAATCATCCGACAACGGTTGTGCATCCAGCCGCTTTCATTCATCTGGCGCATTGCTGCATCCACAATCGGGTAGCCTGTTCTCCCCTCACACCAGGCTTGGAAATGTTCTTCGTTAGTTTCCCAAGGAAAGTTTTTGAAGGTATTGCGAAAAGCACCATCAGCTAATTCAGGAAAGTTATACATTGCGTGTTGATAAAATTCCCGCCAAGCTAATTCCTGTTGCCATGTGCGGATATTAACTGCTGTTTCTTCACTGCGGCTGTTTTCCTGTGCTTCTATAGTGGCTTGCCAAACGGTGCGAATGCCTATTACACCAAATTTCAAAGCTGCACTCAGCTGCGATGTTCCATCAACTGCGGGATAATTTCGCTGTTCTTGGTATTCAGTAATAGCTTTAGCAGTAAATTCCTCTAGTCGTTCTTGCGCCGCCGCCTCTCCTGGTGAAATAATCAATTGTTCATCCCAGATGAATCCTAAATCTTTCGCTGAAGGTAATGCGATCGCTCCTACAAGTTTTGCAGTTTCCTGTTCAGCTTCCGTTAATCCCTCAACATTTTCCAGTGTTTCTACTGGATTCGCTTTTGGTTTGGTAATCCAATTTTTCCAGAAGGGGGTGTAAACTGTGTAAGGTTGATTGCTACCGGTGCGTAATTGCTCTGGGGAATTGAGGATCTGATCCCAGTTTTGCTCAAGAAACTGAATACCTTTTTCTTTGAGGGCATTTATAATTGTGCGATCGCGTTCTTGCGAATAAGGTTCTACATCCCAATTCCAAAAAACAGCTTTGGCATTTATTGCCTGCGCTAAAGCCGGTATCGCTTGTACAGGATTGGCGTGGAGTATTAATAATTGGCTACCAACTTGAGCATATCGCTCTTGGAGTTTCTGCAAACAACCAATCATATAAGTTACTTTCACAGGAGCAACATCATCCCGTTCCAGAATATTTGGATCAAGGCAAAACACGCCCACCACTTTCGGACTCTGCCGTTTTGCCGCAGCCAGTCCCGTATTGTCAGAAATGCGTAAATCGCGCCGATGCCAAAACAGAATTAAGTCAGACATTCCATGCTACATATAGTTCACCCGTACTAGCTTAGATGCTAGTGGTACCAATGAGCATCATTCTGGCGATAAATTTCTTTGGTATTGGGCATTGGGCAAAACCCTTCGGGTAGGAAAAAGGGAAAAGGGAAAAGGGAAAAGGGAAAAGGGAAAAGGAGGGAGCTTTCCTTTCCCCTTTGCCCCTTGCCCTTTCCCCTTTGGCGTTGCCATCTCCCCCTGCCCCCTGCCTCCCCTATTCCCCGGTTTGTCAGTCGGAAAAAGTGGCTTTTTAGAAAAAAATTGAGTATACTCTTCTTAACAGTTAATTAGTCTTTTTGTCATGGCTAACCTACTACTTGATGACGGTACGATTGAGAGCGATTTAGGCGAAATAGCTCGTGAACTTGCGCCTCTTGGCATTGAACTTAGACACTACGACCCAGGAACATCGCTTCTCTTCCCCGATCTGCTTGGCCAGGACGTTTTAACTGAGGCTGAAAAGCGTTATTGTGTAGAACTCCATAACAGCGTCTTTGAATTTATTCAGCAAGAAAATGGCGGGATTTGGTGTGACTTGCTAAATGTGCATCCAGGTTCTTTGAATCTTCACCACCTGATAGCAACCTACGGTCGTTACCATACTCATCCTGCGGCAGAACCCCTGTACGTGTTGGCAGGAGAAATGATCTATGGCTTTGTGCGTCCTGATGGCAGCCAGGTACAGCTTTTAGTTCAGGCACAAGATTATCTCTACATCCCCGCCAACGTTGAGCATTGGTGCAGTCCGACTGCATCGTTGAATTTCAAAGGGATACGTTATTTTGCGATCGCAGAAGGTTGGGTTCCCAATTATACAGGTACTCAAGTGAGTGATTCACTCAACAAGCCGGGTTAAAGCTCAATTTTATAATCTCAAACTGTGATATTTATTACTTAATGCTTTACCTCTAAAGTCAATGTTCATCGATAACGTTTGCCGCTATCTTTCAGAATAGTATCCCGAAAACTTTGCCACCTGGTTGTTAGGTAGAACCCCAGCAGACGTTGAAGACCTCAAAACTGAGTTGAGCGTTGCTCCAGAATTGCGTAGGCGAAGCCCGCACTTCTCTACGAGACGCTCCGCGTAGCTTGCTTCTCCGGAGGGGTACGGCTGCGCGGAAATCGAGCGACTTGCACTGAGTTTCGACTACGCGGTAATCGAGCGAAGTCGAGATTCAAGTATTGCGGCGCCGAAGTGAGTCGAGATTCAACTACCGCGCAGTCGTTGTGAGTCCAGATTCAGTGACCGTCGTAGACATCGCAGATTGAAGTATTATCTTTAACCCAATTAGAGGATTTAAGTGATGCGCTATTAGATTTCTCGACAGCAACGGATTTGATCGGCTGGTTCAATAGTGTTAAAGAAAGCTGATTACTTTACTCAACTTCCTCACAGAGAATTAATAGCGTTTCCATCGCTTCTGCTAGAGAAATCAACTCTGTCCAAGAGGAACCACTAACTAAATTTTGGGCGTGAGCTAATCGGTTTCGCAACTGTTCAGCAGATTTGAGAAAGCGTTCGCCAAACCGCTTGGATTTTAGTCCTAGTTGCTGAAGAAGTTCTGGTTGATTTAAAATCAACTCCCGCTTATCACAGAATTGCAGATAATCTAACAAATCGGTAGCTTCGTTTCTTTCTTGGCTCTCTCGCCATAGCCGTTGAGCAACTTCTAAGCGTTCAGGTTTAAGGACTTTTTGCCAAGAATCTTGAGGATAGTAAATCCGCACCAGCCGCAGCAAATTCATCTCTAGCAGCGTTACTAAGCCAAACAGTAGCATTCGCACGGGTGCTTTCTGCAAGTCCCCACAGGTAACAATACCACTTACCTGATTGCAATCTAAGACAAACAATCGCGGAGTTTGTTGCAAAATGGGTAGCAACTTCATCAGTGGGGTGGAAATAGCAATTAGTTCTTTGGGATGAAACACCCGTTGGTAGTCGCTACATTTGCCTTCTTTACCTGGAATTAAACTAGAGCGTTCTACATAACCGCTAATAATATCTCCTGTCTCAACGCCGATAACATCAAAATTTTGTGCCTGCATCCAATGCAGCACTTCTTTGACCTCTGCATCACCTGGCATAGCTTTCAGGGGTTCTGCCACGTATTCAATGGTGATATTGTTCTCAAATAAACTCCGCAGGTCTTGAGAACGCGATTTTAAGTGTTTCATCCCCTGACTGTGAACTCACGTTAAATAATCCTACGGCACTCATGCGATCGCCTGCGACGGGCGGTTCCTGAGCGCAGCCGAAGGGCTACGCCTACGCCTGCGGAATTTTATGCTACATGACCCTTGCAATAGTCCAATATTATACCATTTTAGTTGGTAATATTTTGGCGATCGCTTAGACAATTTCAAGTAACAAAATATTTCGCATTTAGAAAAAAATAAATATATATGTAGTTACAATACTTTTCAAGTAATTGAACTACACTACTTCTACTATTTGTCTTAGTCATGGTCTAAATTGCTATAACTAGATGAGATGAGTTGATTAATTTGCAATAACAATATCGAAAATCATGACAAAAAAAATGTTATTACTAAAACGACATACAGAATAGATACTTGGTAGAATTTTAACAAGATAACCAAAATTGATAATATTATTATGCCAAGAAAAGAACAAGGATGGGTAACATTTCAAACTTCAGAGGATGAACGGAAGATTCTCGAAGAGTTCTGCGAACAGTCTCAACGCACCAAGACTGAGATTCTGCGAGAGCTTGTGCGTAGTCTCAATCAGCACTCATCAGCACCAATATCACCAGCAACTCAGCAGGAAAAACAAGAATATATTTACACTCAAAACCCTGAGATAGAAAGTAGCATTCAAAAGAAATCACTAAAAGTTAGCTCTCGTAATATTCTCAAAGGTGTGGTGAAACGAGTTGTTTATGGAGCTGTCAATAGTGAGGTGACTCTGGAGATTATTCATAAAGTAGAATTAACCTCAATTATCACTAGAGCTTCTGCCGAAGAGTTGGAGTTAGCTGAAGGAAAAGAAGCTTATGCAGTCATTAAATCTAACGATATTGTCATTGCTAGAGAATAGAAATATGTTAATTTTGGTCGTTGAATATTAAGAGGATAAATTCTCATCACCAATATTTTTGATTTTGGAGAACTACAAGATAAATCGAATAAATATAGGACTCCTATTTAATTGCGTAAAAAAACTCTGTACAATCGCTGTACGGTAATACTGGTGCAAATGTTGGTCTGGTGGTAGGGATATCATTTATTACCGCGATCGCACAGTCAGGAAACTTAGAAACTGCACTCATCCGATCGCTGCTATGTCTAATTGCAGGTGGCTGGGCGATGCTACTTTCTTTAGAGCAGTTAGCTGATTCAGTAGAGTAGGAAATTACCCCACCGCCCTTGCTTGAAAAAACGCTGCAAAATAATCCAACCGCACCTGCAAGCACTGCGTACATCTCGGATACAAGAGCTAGGGACATACACCTATTCGTCAGGCAGTTATTGATTACAGCATATTAGATTTGGAGATTGAGCAGAGTGTTCGGCGCTTGACTGCTATGCACTCAGCGATGGTACGGCTCATTTTATTAGAAAAGTAGCGGTTCTCAAATAGACAGTATAGCCGTAGTCACATAGGTTAGGACATAATGACAAGCGTGAATGCTAGGAACAGTAATAATTTTACTCCAGCCTCCAGCCTCCTGCTATAAAAGAAGCGATCGCAAATATGTCCATGACATTAGACATTGCAATCGTCGCCAAGAATGTAGTTTGTAAAGTGCTTTCAAGTTCAAATTGACAAAAAAATATTCTTTTACGAGCGAATATGTACTTTTGATCTCTCTTCAGAAATTTGCCATTTGAAAATTGATGTTATAAATTGGTGCTCAGGTTTTAATCAGAAATTTATTTACCAATGAAAACCCAACAGATCAGTTCAACAACACAACAAAATAGACCCACCAAGACGAAAAAACAGTCTTTTCCTGGCATGAGTATTGGTACTCCTAAAGTACCATTCCACAAGTGCAAGAAAATAGCACAACAGCATGAGTTACTTAGTGACTGGGAACACGCAAGTTAATTTTGCAATCTGCTCCTACACCAACTTACAATGCTGTGTACTCTTTATATGCGGCTCCCGATATCTCGTGGAATTAACTAAAATACCATGTAACATTAGGGTGTCATGATTTCTTTCGCTCTATTGTCATGAGCCAACAATCTGAATATTCTCCTTCATGGAGTTCATGAGCAGGTAATAGCTTTACCTTCACAAAACCACATTTTTCATAGCAGTGGATAGCGCGAAGATTGTCAACGTGCGGATCTATAACAATTTGATCAGCTTGCTGCTGTTCAAAAAGATGGGTGATAACTGCTGACAGGATTTTTGTACCAATTCCCTTGTTCCAATAGTCGGTTTCGCCTATGAACAAATCAATTGCGTAGACACGATCAGTTTGCTCGAGATGATACAATTCTCTATCTGTTTGCGATAAGTCATTGAGCGCACAATACTGCAAATAACCAATGGGAATATTTTGATAGTAGAACAAACAGGGAATAACTGGCTCATATCCCCCGATCATAGGTTTGTAAGTTTCTATAATTCTTTCTAAAGGAAAAGGATTATCTCTTCCTTCATAAAATTCTAAAACTTGTGCATCAGTTAACCATTTTGCCATCAACTCATAATCATAAATCTCATCTTGCATTGGACGAACAGCTATTTCGCCTTTTTTAATCAGCATATAAGAATCCGGTTTGATTACTGAAATCACTTGGCTTAGTAGGCAATAGGCAATAGGCAAGAAGGCAAAAGGCACTAGACAATAAGATTTCAGAAGATTAAGGTGTACCGAATTTTTTTCAAAAATCAAATATGAGTCCTATAGCTTGGATATATATTAGTTATAGCAA
This sequence comes from Nostoc sp. DedQUE02, assembly GCF_034531035.1. NCBI lineage: Bacteria > Bacillati > Cyanobacteriota > Cyanophyceae > Nostocales > Nostocaceae > Nostoc > Nostoc sp. DedQUE02. The sequence continues at coordinate 255,043 of NZ_JAVRBY020000004.1, forward strand.
CTCTATAAATAATATATATAGCTCATGATTTATGGAAAAAAAAGGAAATTCCATCTCTGCTTTGTGAGAATGAAATTCCCCTTAAACCCTTATAAGACCCTTGATATCAGATAGTTATCCACAACTGAAATTTACTTAATTCCCACCAGACACAACAGCTTTATTATGTATTGCAGTGTCTTCGGGCTTTCTTTGCCATTTGCCATCGTTACCTGGTTCGTATTCATTTTTTACACTATTCCAAGCAATGTCACGCGCACCCTCTTCACTCAAACCATCACTTTGAGCGCCATTAAATGCCGCAAGAAAAATCTGTTGTGCGTGTTCAGGCAGTTGTTCTTTGATGTCTTCAGATAATTCATCTATTTTGTTATAAGGCATAAACTAACTCCGATTATGTCAACTTCAGTTCATGCTAAAAAACTGGTCATCTAATTTCCTCCTTCTCTAAGTAGAGAACTAAATAATCATACTTTTGGCTGAGTCAAGCAATTTTTAGATCAGCGATGCAATGATATTAATGCTCATAGCTAAAATAGTGGTATTGAAAAAAAAGGATAATACGCCATGTAACAGAGTCAAGCGCCTCATTTCGCGTGATGTCGTCTGCACATCTGAAACTTGACTAGTCATACCAACTACAAATGAATAATACAAAAATTCCCAATAGTCTGGATAGTCATTATGAGGAAAATCTAAACCTCCGGTGACTTCTTGACTATGATTATGATTAATGTATTTGTAATAGCTGTGTGCATATTGCACTGCAAACATCGTATGCACTAGTAACCAGGAACCGACAATGGTCATAATTGAAAGTATGACATGTAGGGTAAGCAGAATTGTTGACAATCCTTTTTTATCAGTTAGTAAAAATCCAATGGCTAAAACACTGGCACAAGCCGCAGCAATCACCAGCATGAATATAGCCAAATGTCCTTCATATTCACTCTCAGCATAACGGCGAATTTTTTCTGGGGTAGCCTCGATCATCTTCCACCACGTTATGGCTAAGAAAAAATCAGTACCAGAGTTCCAAGTGCAAAGAATACGAGTTGGTAAGTGCAGAGAATGGGGAAGGATTACTGAAACTAATCCAGCGAGTCCGACAGCAATGATCAGTCGGGGTCGAGAATCAAAATTTTTAAATAAATTAAGTTTCACAAATATTGCGATCGCAGAGTTTAACTAATTCGTAATACTCGCCAAAGCGAGAAGCAAGCTACATAATTTTCAGTGAAACACTCACGTCTAATTCTAAAATTGTTGGTCTTGAAGCTAATCGCTATTAAAATCGCCTCTTTGCTTTCCGTGGTATTTCTGGCAATTTTAACTACCCAGCTTCAAATACATACATCAACTTACTTCTTGGGCTATAAATCCTCAACCAATTGAATTACGAATTACGTTAGAGTATTCGTACTCTTACAGAGAAGCAAGCTAGCAAGAGCGTCTCGTAGAGAAGCCGAGGTACGAATTATTTTAACTTAGCTCTAATCGTCTCTATTCGTTGACGATTAACACCCAAATCGCTCTGACCTAAGCGTGAAGCTGAACGGACTTGGATAACATTAGCATTCCGGTCTAGATAGAATTCTACATCATCCACAAATCCCAGTAAAGCACTTTTAAATTCTGCATATAAATAATCTTTATTTTCGGTAATGATTTTGGTTCTTGGTAAGGACTGAATAATGTCTTTAAGATTAGCGATCGCTTCTTCTGGGGTAGATGTAAAAGTCAGTGGTGCAATTTTGTGAGAGGCATCAGTACTCTGACTAGAAACGCAGTTAGGGGAATTAGGGCAGGAAGCTAATTTACCGTTGCTGATACCTAAATTATTCGGCCGTTTGCCAGCAAAAACCATAATTATGTTTCCCAGTAAGTAAGTGAATAAATGCTTTTTCTTAATCAGTGTAATACTTTGCGGCAATCCCATCTTCTGGCAAATGACAGATTCACTAAAACATCGGTGATGCGATCGCTCTTTAGGACTAGATTAAAAAAAATAAAGCCTGTATTCATTGCTCAATCAAGGTTACAGACTTTATTAGTACATTTATACAGTAGATTCAGACTAGGCGATACTCAAATTAACTCGGACAATCAAATCGTTGTAATCTTGATCGCCGCCATTTGCCAAATCCTCGAAGCCAAAAGCGTTATTGCCTAACAGGCGAATATGATCTGCTTTGTCAGTGTTAGCGCCCAAGAACGAGAAGTAAACTGCCGGATCGTTATTAGGATTGCTATCAAAAATTGTATCAGTCCCGCCATTAACGATAATAAATGGGACGAAAATAGCACCAGGCTGGAAAGTACCTGTGAAAGTTGCTGTACCTTCGTTAGGCACACTCAAATCAATACCAGCGACACGGTTACTAACAGCTGCTTGAGTATAACCCGCCTGTCCAACAAGCACATCTGCTGTACCATCACCATTTGTATCGATGCCCCCATTTTGATCAGTTACCTGATAAAAGCCGACAAAATTGTTAAAAGCTGCTTCTCTATGAACCACAAATTCAGCTTTCACCAATTGTGTCACATCCCGTAAATCAATCATTTCGGCTTCAGATTTTCCTTGAAGACCAGTACCTAGAGGTGGGTTTTCGTCTGTAGCTTCAATTTTGACAACCAAATCCTGGAATTTGAGAGAGAAACCTTCATTATCTACATTCGTGTCTGAGGAAAAAAGCACCTGAGACAACGAGGTTTGTCCAGATAGTACCGCCTGAGTAGTGCTGCCACGTATTAAATAAAATCTCAGGTTGCTCTGAGAGTTGAATTCCAGTAGGCTTGTCAAGTCACTAGGATTAAACCCATTGGGTAGTTTTGCCAGAGATGAGAAAAGTACCGTTGCTCGTTGGAGAGCTAGCTCGGTGTAATTTGCTGTACCAGGGGCTACACCATCAATCCTACCTTCTGCATCATCAACAACAAACACACCCAGTTCATTGACTTCTTCAGAGGTGCTATTTTTAATCTTGACAGAGAGTCTAGCTTTTTCATCGTTAACTTTATTTTTGATGGTAAAGATATCACCTGTAATTATTGTGAGTAGGCTAGTTGGTTGGATAATAGGAGTAGTTTTCTGAGCAACCGTGAGTGCAAAATCATCACTAACTCCAGCCCCTGCTGGATCTGTGGCGGTAACTTGAATGTTCAAGCTACCGACATTATCAACCGTAGGAATACCATTGAAGGTAAGCTCATAAGGATTGAAGGTTAACCAACTGGGTAGCGGGTCGCCATTGTCTAAGGTAGCAGTGTAGGTCAGGGTATCTTCAAGATCCACATCGCTAAAAGTGTTTTCAGGAATAGTGAAGTTGAAGATAGTTTTTGCTCTGGTTTTTTGGTCAGCGATCTCCTGATCTACAATTGGTGGACTGTTGACTTTAGCGATTGTCAATCTAAACACATCACTGACTTCATCCCCAGAAATATCATTGACAGTGACTTTGATATTCTGATCGCCTAAATTTTCCAGCGTAGGAGTACCACTAAAATTATGGGTAACAGGATTAAAAGTTAGCCAACTAGGTAGGGGGTCGCCATTTTCGAGGGCGGCAGTATAGGTGAGAATATCACCAGCATCAACATCAATGAAAGTGTTCTCTGGGATAGTGAAATTGAACTGCGTATTTATGACTCCCTTTAGATTAGCGATCGCCTGAACGGCCTCTGGCGCATCGTTGACATTCTTAACAGTCAGTGCAAAATCATCATTAACTTCAACCCCAAAAATATCCCTAGCAGTAACTTTAATGTTTAAGCTACCCACGTTTGCATTTAAGGGAGTGCCATTAAAGGTCTTAGTAGCAGCATCAAAACTCAACCAACTGGGTAGGGGATCGCCGTTTTCGAGAGAGGCACTGTAGGTAAGACTATCACCAGCATCAACATCAATGAAGGTGTTTGCGGAGATTGTGAAATTGAAAACCGTGTCTTCTATTGCTTCTTGGTTTGCAATTTCGTTCACCAGCTCTGGCGGATCATTAGCGTTCTCAACAGTGAGTACAAACACATCACTGACTTGAGCTTGAGCAATATCCTTGGCGATAACTTTGATGTTTAAGCTACCAACGTTTTCATTTAAGGGAGTACCACTGA